>CAIMGI010000044.1 GCA_903840505.1 uncultured Bacteroidota bacterium | reverse complement strand
CTATCACAGATGAATTGGCATTAGAAGTATTGGAAAAAATGTATGAAACTGCACCGGATGAAATCAAACAACAATTAAACGATAATATACTTTGGATAAAAGATGCTATGCAAAACAATCTTGTGGTAGGTTCGCAAGCACGCATTTTATATGCTGATTCGGAAGCACGCGTAAAAATTGCCGAAGCATTTAATAATAATATTAAATCGGGAAAAATTTCTGCACCGGTAGTTCTTGGTCGCGACCACCACGATGTATCGGGGACAGATTCTCCTTATCGTGAAACATCAAATATCTATGATGGGTCAAGTTTTACAGCAGATATGGCTGTACAAAATTTTGTTGGAGATGCATTCCGAGGAGCAACTTGGATTTCGTTACACAATGGTGGTGGAGTTGGCTGGGGCGAAGTAATAAACGGTGGGTTTGGAATGGTACTGGATGGCACTGAAGATAGTGATTGGCGCTTGAAATCGATGCTATTTTGGGATGTAAATAACGGTATTGCCCGCAGAAGTTGGGCTCGAAATGAAGAGGCACTATTTGCAATAAAACGTGAAATGGAACGTACGCCAGATTTAAAAATCACTTTACCAAATATTGTAGATGACAGTATTATTGACAATCTTTTTGATTGATTAGTGGCACAAAAATTGCCTATAGAAAACAACCTAATTTCATCCAAATGAATTCATTTACTAAACACTTAAAATATACCCTTTTTATAATTGCAATCGTACTTACAGCTTGTACAAAGGATGAAGAACCAACTCCTGTAGATCCAAGAGATCAATACGTTGGCAGTTGGGTATGTGCCGAGAACAGCAAAATTAATGGCCAAACAACTTTTAATGTGAACATTAAAAAAAATACAGCAGATGAGACGCAAATACTGATAGATAATTTTTACAATTACGGTTTTAATAAATCCATATACATCACATTGAGTTCAACTACCATTACTATACCACAACAAACTTTTTCAGGAAGTAATACTGTAAACGGTACAGGCACAGCATCAAGTGCCAGTAAAATTAACCTTACTTATTATGTAAAAGATGGGGCAAGCACGGATACTTGTACCTCAATACTTACAAAATAGGAATTTGCATTTTTACACATTACCTACTACGTGCAACGTAGAGAACGTGGGACTTTCACTGCCTCCTTCATTCTCAATGGTAATGGCAAATGTTTGAGCTTGCATAACATTTTTTACTTTTTGAAAAGTGGTGCTAGCTACTTCCATATCCAACAAACCAGCATCTACGGGCTTACCATCCACCAAAGCCCAAAGTTGATATTGTTTCCCTTTCGGCAGCGGATGCATCCATTTAACGTGTAAATACGTTTCGTGCGTATTGTTGTTCCAATATACATCTACTTGACAATTATCCGATTTATCAACCCCTTTTAACAATACATTTTTATACTCTATACTTTGTGCAATTTGTAAATTCCTTTGTATAATATTATACTTGGAATTTAAGCTATCCATTTGTTGCGCTAACCTTTCACTATTAGAACGAAGGCTTGTAATTTCTATTTCCGATGTTTTTAATTTCCCGAACATAGTAAAGAGTGTAATGCTGCTTAATAGCATTCCTACAATACAAGCTGCTGCCAAATATTTATAAAAGGGAGTTCTTTGCTTTACAACAACTTCATTTACTTGATTCGAATTACTTAAAGTCAACATTATTTTACTTTTTAATCCTTCGGAAGGTTCGGCACTGTGCATCAATAAATAATTTTCCATAGCAGCAATAGACGTTTCAAGATCTATTGCGATTTCCAGATGCATTTTCGCCATTGCCTCCACCTCTTGCATTTCCTTTTCTGAAAGTGCTTTTAAAGCGTATAGCTCTATTATTCCGGATGATATATAATCCTTAACGTTCATTAAAATAATGTCTCAATTTTATGATGGCCATTCTTGCCCTTGTTTTTATAGTACCAAGCGGAATTTGCAATTTATTGGCAGCTTCGGCTTGTGTGTATCCTTTAAAATATAGCAAATCAATTATTACTTTATGTTCGGGATCCAATTTTTCGGTTATTTCCTTTACCCCAATAATATCAATGTTCGATTTATAACTGTCCGCTTTGTCAACTATATGTACGACAGTATCAATGGATTGGTTTTTAGAACTATTGTTTTCTGCCTTTGATCTCAATTTATCTAATGCCTGATTTCTCGCAACATTTAACATCCAAGTATATAATCTACCTTTCGTGTTATCGTAGGATGAAAAATTATTCCATATTTTAACAAATGACTCTTGTAAAATATCTTCTGCCAATTCTTTGTTTTCAACTATACGAATAATTATGGCAAACAATGATTTTGAATAATTGTCGTATAAAATACTAATGCCCCTGCTATCCCTGTTGCGGAGCATTTCCACTAAAGATTCTTCGGATATGGTATGCTGTTTTTTATAGGACATATTGCTTCAACAAAGGAAGGGAAATTATTTCAAAAAAAAAGGATGGCAAATGAACGCCACCCTTTTTAAAATTTTGGGATACTTTTTAGTTCTTTGCGAACTTTTTCACTCCTATTTTTTTACCGTCTTGGTATACTTCCATAAAGTATAAACCACTATTTAAAGTAACAACAGACAATGAATAGATGTTTGCACCCGGAATAATTTCAATTTCTTCCTTGATAACAGCTCTACCTTGAATATCATAAACCTCAAACTGACCTTTTGTTGAACTGTTTGAATTGAATGCTACATTCAAATTTTCCTTTGCAGGATTTGGGAATGATTTTAATTCAACAGAAAAAGTAGGTGTTGTTTTTACACTTGCAGGATTAACAGTTGCGTTAAATGCCCCTGACATCCCTGCGTGAGTAAAGCAAGTGTAACTATAAGTACCTGCAGTTGGAATAACAAATTGATAAGTTGTATTTTGAGCAGTAAACGTAAAACCTGAAACAACCATAACATCAGCTACAGGCCAAGGACCTCCAACGGCTCCAACAAAATGTTGTTGACCGGAAAACCATTTGAACTCAACTGTATCTCCAACAAAACAAACCAAATTATTTGAATTGAATGCATTGGCAGCTGCACCTTGTGCATTTTGACCAACAAAAACAGTCCTTTTTAGTTCAAAAGCTGCGTTAGCCATTGAAAAAATAGCAAGAGTAAATAATAGAGTAGTAAAGATTTTTTTCATAGTATATAGTTTTAAAGATTTATTAATGTAAAAGTAAGTATATTTTCTATAAAATCAAATGCTTAGTATCCGGCTTTCCCGCTTCCTATTTTTTCTATTGGATGCCAAGTGGTCTTAATTTCTTGAAGGTTATTAATGTAATATGGGCTTTGCTCCTCTTTGCTATAAAAATCAACATCGTAAACAAATACTCTTTTAACATTCTTAGAAGCCTCCCTTTTAATGAGTATTATTTCATTTGGAATAGTTCCACAATAAACAATGGCATTTACATCCATATGGGATGCAAAAGGTGTCACTAATTCACTCCTTTTGCCTGTCAATATATTTACAACTCCCTTAGGTACATCAGACGAGTTAAGCACTTCTGCAAACGTTACAGCACATAGTGGCAACGATTCTGATGCAAGCACAACAATGGTATTTCCTCCTGCAATAATTGCTATCAGAGTAGAAACCAATCCCAGCAAGGAGCTTTCGGCAGGAGCAATTGCACTTACCACGCCCATAGGCTCCGGCACCGAAAAATTAAAATGCGAAGAGGCTACCGGATTAACACTGCTGTATATTTGTTGGTACTTATCACACCAGCCTGCATAATACACGATTCTATCAATTGATAATTCTATTTCGTTATTAGCCTTTATTTTACTACAACCTTGTTTTGTCAATTCTTCCAGAAATTGTGTTCTTCTACTCTCAAGCATCTCTGCTATACGATACAGTATTTGACTTCGGTTAAATGCAGAACGATTGCTCCAATCGGAAAATGCATTCCGGGCAGCAACAACTGCGTTTTTAAAATCCTTTTTTGACGATAAACAGATATTCGCAAGCATATCACCTTTGGCATCATTTAAAGTATAATACCTCCCCGACTCTGTTCTAGGGAACTGTCCATCGATATATATTTTGTATGTTTTTAAAACATCCAGGCGTTTCATAATTAAAATTTATTTTGATAAAGTTACTTTTTTTCTTTTACATAGGATTTCACCGAATAAACATTTATACATTTGTATCAATAATTTTATCAAAATGCATTCTGCTTCACAAAAACCCGTTATAATTTGGCTACTTACCGGTTGTCTGTTGGTTTACTTAATGGTACTTTTGGGTGGCATAACACGACTAACACACTCAGGCCTCTCCATTACCGAATGGAAGGTTATAATGGGTACCCTCCCCCCATTAAACGAAGAGCAATGGCAGCTTACTTTTGAAAAATACCAACAAAGTCCTGAATTTAAAATTGTAAATAACCATTATACACTTGCCGAATTTAAATCTATTTTTTGGTGGGAATATCTACATCGCTTGTTGGGAAGAATTATTGGGTTAGTGTTCCTAATTCCTTTTATTTATTTTTTACTAAAGAAAAAACTGGATAAAAAAGTAACTAAAAACCTTGTTGTTATTTTTCTATTGGGCGGTCTGCAAGGTTTTTTAGGTTGGTTTATGGTAAAAAGCGGCTTGGTTAAAAATCCTGATGTTAGTCATTATAGACTTGCAGCGCATTTAATAACAGCCTTTGCTGTTTTTGGGTATATATTTTGGGTGGTACTTAATCTGGTATACCCACCAGAAAAAAATATAAGTACTAATACAGTTAATTCTATTCGTAAAATATCAAAGTGGCTTTTTGCAGTAGTTATTTTGCAAATTATTTACGGTGCTTTTGTAGCAGGATTAAATGCAGGTTTGATATACAACACTTTTCCAAAAATGGGAACGGAATGGATTCCGGAAAGCGTTACAGCATTAAATCCATTTTGGAAAAATTTCATCGAAGGCTTGGCGGGTGTGCAGTTTACACATCGCTATCTGGCATATACTATTGTTGTATTGGTATTTACTATTTGGTATAAAGGAACAAAAATAACACTTACGGAAAGACAACAACAAGCAATTACTCTCTTGGTAATGATAGTGTTGATACAATTTCTATTGGGGATGTTTACATTACTTTATTCAGTACCTCTTGTGTTAGGCGTATTGCACCAAACAGGAGCATTTGTGCTTTTTTCAAGTGCAATATATTTATTGCATAGCATCAAAAAAAACTAATTACTTAGTAGCCTTATTGATTTTTGTGATATAGTCTTCCAGGGCCATTGTCATAGAAGGAAATTTTGGGGTTGGTGCGTGAATGTCTAAATTCAAGCCTGCCTCTTTAACTGCCTTTGCCGTTGTTGGACCAAAAGCCGCAATACGGGTTTTGTTTTGCTTAAATTTCGGGAAGTTTTGGAACAGTGATTTTATACCGGAAGGACTAAAAAACACAAGTATATCAAAATTTACGTTTGCCAAATCGGAAAGATCGCTGCAAACGGTTTTGTACATAATGGCTTTTGTATAATTCAGTTTTAGTTCGTCTAATACATCCGGAATTTCTTCCTTGTATCTATCGGAACAAGGCAACAAAAACTTTTCGCCTTTGTGCTTTTTTAAAATATCAACAAGGTCTGTGAATGTTTGTTTTCCGTGAAATATTTTTCTTTTTCGGTATTGAACATACTTCTGAAGATAGTATGCCGTTGATTCTGAAATACAAAAATACTTCATGTTCTCAGGAACAGTAACGCGCATTTCTAAGCACATTCTAAAAAAGTGATCTACCGCATTGCGGCTCGTTAAGATTATTGCAGTGTGTTCAAGTATCGCAATTCTTTCTTTACGAAAATCAATTCCTGTTACCCCTTCAATGTGTATAAACGGACGAAAGTCAATTTTAATATTACACTTCTTTGACAAGTCCAAATAGGGAGACTTGTCACTCTCGGGTTTAGGTTGCGAAACAAGTATACTTTTTACTTTCAAGACTGTTTATTTTAACTAAAAAAACAAATGAGCAAGCGAAAAATTACATTTTGTTTATTAGTACTTTAACAAGCACCAACAATGGTAAAATTTCCAATGTGCAAAGATACACAAATAAATATGATTTTACAACACCACTATTTCCACCCACAACCCTTATTCCTCTTGCTGTTCTGTAAGAAAAACTGACTGCCAATAAACACAATCCGAGAGAATATATATTACCGGGGGAAGACATCGGATAAAAAAGAAGGCAAACTATAATCGGAATAAATGCCAATCCGATAAATTGGTTGAACAAAAATAAATTAAATATATACTCATTGATTTCTTTCTCAATTTTGAAAATTACACCAAGAACACGATGCAAAATTATCTTTAAAAAATAAAACACCACAATATAGCCTAGCAACATTATATAACCTAAAAATCCACTTTTCGGTATTAAATTAAATTGGTAGTAATTGTGCAATTTAAATGCAAATAATGTGAATGACAATATAAATAAAATTGAAAGGAATATGGATGCCCTTTGTGATAGTGCATTTTCTTCTCGTATAATTTGATTAACATAACGAATATTGGTTACGGCATTAAAAAGCAATCGCAACCGCTTATTGTATAATGTATTAATGATACCGAATAAGATTAATATACCTAGTATTATTGCCAAAGACCAATCTTTGCTTTCAACGGGTTTGATTATTGGTTGGATTTTTGAACAATGCAACAAATGCCCTTTGAATACACTTTCCGTTAGGGAATCTTTTTTCTTTATAGGAAGCCTTACAGTAACTACCTCAAGTGACTTTATTGTATCTGCTTTAATTGGTACATTTACAATGGCGCTATCCTTGGTAATAGAGGCTTGTACCAAGTTGCTATTTACAACTTGTACCTCTTCCCTCTTATTTTTGAGAAGCTTTTGTTGTTCCTTCTTTGCCGTTTCTTGGTTTTTCTTCTTCGCTTTTTTTACAGTTGATGTATCAGTTACCCGCTGTTTTATTTCTAACTGATATACCTGTTTTTGTGGAGAAGATGGAAATAAAACAGGAATATTGGGCGCATTGGGTAAAGATATTTTTGGGGAAACAAAACCTGTATCTTGTGGAAAAATCAAAGAAGTTAAGTTTGGTTTATTCATTAAACATAAATCACGACCACAAATTTAGTGTAAAGATTTACTGTTACAGAATAAAAAATCTATTTTTTCCTTTTTACAAATTCCGATTTTCCTGCATCTAACCATTTAATATAGTTCTGAATGTCGGGATCATAACTGGACGGCTCCGATAATAATTGCTCATTGTGGTCAAGCATTATATATTGTGGTTGTGTGTTTGTTTTAAATTTATCGGCCTGTAAAAAGCTCCATTTATTACCAATGGTCTTTATTTTAAAGTCTCTATCGCCTAATTTTTTAACCGTTTGTTGGTCGGCAGGTAATTGATTTTTATCATCTACATATAAGGAAACTAACACCACATCATTTCGCAAACGTTTATCCACTTCTGAGTCAGTCCAAACCTGCGACTCCATTTTACGACAGTTTACACAAGCCCACCCAGTAAAATCTATCATCAATGGTTTACCAACTTTCTTTGCATATGCAAGTGCCTCATCGTAATCGTGAAAACATGGTAAGTTATTCGGGCAATGTTCCTTTTTATGACTTCCATTATCATTGCTAACCGAAGCGGTGTTGTTTGAACTTTCAATCGCAATTCTCGAACCTCCAAACCCACTCGGAGACTCACTATAAAAATCAGGAGGAGCAAAGCCACTAATTATCTTTAAAGGAGCACCCCATAATCCGGGTATCATATAAATAGTGAAACTAAAAGTAAGTATTGCAAAAAATAAACGGGGTACTGATAAAAATGGCAAATCACTGTCGTGTGAAAACTTTATCCATCCCATTAAATATACTCCCATCAATCCAAAAATAACAATCCATAGCACCAAGAAAACTTCTCGTGTGAGAATCCCTGCCTGAATTACCAAATCGGCATTAGAAGCAAATTTAAGCGCCAAAGCCAACTCTAAAAATCCCAATACAACTTTTATTGAATTTAACCAACCACCTGATTTTGGCAATGAATTAAGCCAACCCGGAAATGCTGCAAACAAACCAAATGGTAAAGCAAGTGCCGAAGAGAAACCCAACATCCCCCAAAAAGGACCTTTCACACCACCGTTTACGGCTGCATCTACTAATAATGTTCCTATGATTGGACCGGTGCAAGAAAAAGAAACCAAGGACAAAGTAAATGCCATAAAGAAAATGCCTATCAGTCCACCTCTATCCGATTGGGAGTCTATTTTATTTACAAACGCAGAGGGCAATACTATTTCAAATGCTCCTAAAAAGGATATGGCAAAAATCACGAGCAGCAAAAAGAAAAATAAATTGAAATAAATGTTTGTCGAAAAAGCATTGAGGGCATCCGAACCAAAAATCATTGTGACCCCTAATCCCAAAGCAACATATAATGCAATAATCGCAACCCCATAAATAATGGCATTACTAATTCCTTTCGCTTTTGTTTTGCTTCTTTTAGTAAAAAAACTAACGGTCATAGGTATCATCGGAAAAACACAAGGTGTAAGTAAAGCAGCTAAACCTCCTAAGAAGCCTGCTATGAAAATTGCCCACCAACTTCTGCTTTCATTGGATGTTTCCTTTTTTTGAGGCACAAATTCTGTATTTTCAGTAACGGCACTCTGCAAAACAGCAGTGTTTGTATCTACCGTATTTGCCATAGATAAGCTTGCTTCCGATGTATCAACTACTTCTTGCGATGCCGACTCGTCAACACATTCAGAAGTACCCATAACCATAAACTCGAAAGGCGTTGGTTGTGGGAAAATACACTTTTCATCTGTACAGGCTTGGTATTCGAGTTCTCCCTTAATAACAAGCTTCTTATCTGTCTTTAATTTTATTTTTTGCTTGAAACTTGCCTTTTTTTCAAAATAAAGCACTTCACCTTCAAACATTTTATCAAAAATTTTAATCGCTTTCCCCTCTTGTGTGGCACCCAGCAACTCATATCCGGCAGCCGGATTAAAACGGAAAGAAGCCGGATTAGGACCATCTTCAATTGTTTTTTTCTGGGAATATAAATGCCAATGATCTTCTATTACGGCATCCAATACTAACTCGTATTCACAATTACTTATCTTTTTAGCAGTAAATTTCCATTTTACCGGATTGTCTAATTGAGCCTTAACCGTACTCATAACAAACAAAAACAACACTAATAAAAGATAGTACCTATTTTTCATACGCATAATATTAAAACCTTCAACATTCCTTTTTGGATGCTGTTGGTAAATTATTTTATTTAATTGCCTCCAATGCCTTTTTTGCCTTTTCGTTGTTAGGGTCAATTTCCTTTACCTTTAACCAGTACGTTTTAGAGTTAACATTATCCTTCTTAACGAAATAATAATAACCTAAATAAGCATTCGCTTCAATAATATCAACTTTATTTTTTACAGGATCTGGCCCCATTTCCAAAAACTTTTCATACCAAGGTTTGGCAAGTCCTTTTGTAGACTCAAGGTCAAGCTGTGTTTGCGTTTTTGCACGCCATATATAACCATTTGTTATTTTAGGTTGTAAATTTATTACCATCCCAAAAGAAGTATCTGCTTTCGCATAATCTTTCATAAAGTATGCTGCTTTACCTATGTTATTATAGTCGTTAGTCGTTCCAGTTTTTTTAGCAGCTATTTTTTTTTCATAAGCACTTATCGCTTCTTTATATTTCTTTTGCTTCAAATAAATTGCACCTATTTCACCATACAATTCTGTTTTTGTAGTATCAAACTGCATCGCTTTATAAAATTCGATTATTGCCAAAGAGTCCTTTCCTGTTTTAGAAAGCAATTTTCCACTGTACTCAAAATCGGATGCCAATACTTTTGTTCCTTCATTTGTAGCACGACTAAAAAATTTATTAATACTCATTGTTCCATTCACATAATCACCTTTTTCGTAATAAGAATAAGCCAGTATTCTGTTCATAATGTTGTTGGACGAATCTTGTTTTTGCACTTCAGTAATTTCTGCAATAGCTGCAGGGTATTCCTTACTTAAATACAAAAATGAACCGTAACGCATACGAGCACTTAAATTGTTGCTTCCACATAAATCAAGATAACGCTTGTACTTTAATTTTGCTTTATCATATTGTTTTGATAAGTAAAGTAGCTCCCCTTGTTCCCTGTAAGCGGGAGCAAAAGTTGAATCTATTTTAGCAGCTTGGGAATAAAAATCAAACGCCAATGGATAATTTTTAGCTCTTCTATACAATTTACCAATTCTTAGTAAAGCCTTTACAGAAGACTTGTCCATCTCAGCAGTTTTTTTATACAGCTCAATCGCTTTACTTCCCTCTCCCATTTCTTGGTAGACATCACCTTTCAACAAGTAAATCTCAGTATTTTTAGGATCTAATTTCATTGCTGCATCCAATAATTGCATAGCTTGCAATAAATTCTTTTGCGGTGCTTGCGTATACGTTTCTGCCACTTTCAATAATACCAATATGTTTTTTCCTGCACCCAAAGCCAATGCTTTATCCAAATTAACTTTGGCTTCAGCTGACTTCCCTTCAAATGATTGCAATTTTCCAATACCAATATAATTCAGCGGGTTATTAGGCATTACCTCTATTCCTTTCGTATACATTTTCAATGCTGCTGCTGTATTCTCTGCATTAAAATAGTTCTCTCCGAAATAAAAATAATTATCCCCATTTGTAGGTTGCTGTTGCACCAAGGTTTCAAATGCCTTTCCTGCACTTTCAAATTGTTCGTTATCAGATAACTTAATGGCATCTTTAAGTGTTTGTGCTTGCAACAAATTTATTGATGCAAAAGATAGAGCTAAAATAAATTTACACGTTTTCATATAGTATATAAAGTTTCAAAGTTAAAAAAGAAAAGAAAAAGTCAACGATTAATTCACTTTTATAATTCTTACAGGCATAGTGGCGGGTACCAATCCCGATTTAAGGAAAATTCGCTGCCCTTTATCGCCTGCAACAAACGATACAAAGCCTGTGCCAAGTCCGGCACGAGCCTCACGACTTATGGTATATATATTTCTGCAAAGTGGATAAACACCTTGTGCAATGTAGGCTTGGTAGGGTTTATAATGTTCTTCGGAACTTGCTGTACTATCTTGAGACAAGTCGACCACTTTTACCTTTTTTAGAAAACTTTCCACTTTTGGGTCGTCACGGTCACTAATCCACGAAACACTTATTATTCCAATGGCATTCTTATTTTTGTTCACATACTCAATTACTTCGGGGTTTGACTTTACGGCAAAGCAGTTTTTCGGAAAAGGCCTTCCTTCCAACAATCTTTCTTTAATAAGTCGGGCGTTTCCCGAATTATCATTATCGAATACCAATTGCATTTCTCCTAGTTCTGAAAGCGGATTGAGCTGTTTCCAATTGCTTATTTGACCTTCCAGCATTGCTTTGATGTGTTGTACAGAAAATGCCGTATCCATATTCTCATTGTTTACAATAATGGCTATTGCTTCAATGGCTATTTTGGTAATGCGTGGCGTGATTACTATTTTTTTAAAATATTCATTTTCATCCTCCTTTAATTCTCTACTAATTACAATAAGCCTTACTGAATCATTGATAAGATCCTTTATTGCTTGGGCTTCGCTGCAATAATTTACTGTAATATGCGCTCTCTCATACAAGGATTGAAAAGTATAGAGCTGGGAATCTATTAATAACTTGTACGATTCATCGGAACTAATAGAAATAGTACCAGCAGTGGGAGTGTCATCATAATGCTTTCCCCCACTTTGATTGCAGGAACTAAACAAAAAAGAAAAACCTGCAACAGCTATTATAAAAGCTATTACAGGTTTTGCATTATTTACAGGATACATACTCAAACTCAATTAACATCATTCGCTTTTTCTTTGGCTCTTTTTAGGCGCATAGTAAAATACAACCTAAAAATACCATATAATACAATTGCTACGCCAATAATAATTCGGTTGTTGGGAATTACCTCCACCAGAATGTTGGTACAAGCAAGCATCAATCCAAACACAATGTACAAGCCAACCATGGCCCAACCAAAGTAGTATACTACGTTACGAAGTGTTTTGTTTTTATCTTCCATTTTTGTGTATACCTATAATACTATTTCAATACAAAATTAACCGGCATCGTAAACTGAACACTCGCAGCACGACCATTTTGCTTTCCTATACTCCAGGTTGGCATACTTTGTATTACACGCAATGCCTCTTTATCCAATGCCGCTCCACCTTTAACACCTCTGCGTATTTTTGCATCGGTTACTTTTCCTTCTTTATTGATAACAAAATCAACGTATACTTTACCTGAAATACCATTGTCCTTTTCCATAGCAGGATATTTGATATTGGCACCTAAATATTTGAACAATGCCTCTTCTCCGCCCGGAAATTGAGGCATCTCTTCTACCGACATAAATATTTCTTCGGGCTGGTTACCTACCGATTCATCACCATTTCCTACAGGCAAATCCACTACCCCTTCTTGTCCTTCTTGCGTTGTTGTGCCCGGATTTGATTCCTTCAAATCTTCCTGTGTTGGAGGAATTTCATCCGTTGCTTGTTCATCAGGCACAGGCTCAGGTGGCACAAATTTTATGGACTCCTGAACAGGTGGTGGAGGCTCAACAGGTGGCGGTGGTGGTTCGTCCTCGTTTAATGGAGGAGGTTCTGCCAAATTCACCTCTACTTCTACCGGTTTTTCCACATCGGGAACCATTGAGCTTATCCAAGAAGAAACCACAGGTATACTTAAACACACCAGAAAAAAAGCAATAGAAAAAATCAATGCCATCATCACGCTTCGGTTGTATTCCTTGCGAATAAAGTAGGCACCGTATTCCTTGTTTTTTTCGGCAAAAACAATGTCGTTACGACCCTCGTAAACAACGTTGTTCCAATCTTGGGATAGAATGTTGTTAGCCATTTTTATTATTTTAAGTTCTTAATCATTTCTGTTTCAACCGGTGAAATATCTACCAAGGCATACTTTCCAATAGTACAAATCGCCATTTCATCCAATATATCCACCACATTCTTGTACTTCGCCATATCGTCTGTTTTAATCAATACCATGGTCGAATTTTTATCACCTTTAATTTTGTTCATCGCAACCTTCATTTCCTTTTCTATCGCTTTTTCGTCCTTCTCTTCAGTAGCAGCGGCAATTTTAGGTTCAAACTCTTTTCTTATTTTTTCAACTGCATCAATTACCTTTTTATTTCTTTGCAACAATACTTTACGTATGCCATCCGGACCAAAATTGGTTTGCTCTACTTTTGGATCGGTAATACCATAATAATAGTATATCTTATTCTTATCACTTAAAATAACCGTCATCACTGTTGACTCGGCAATTTTTGGAGGAGTAACAGTAGGGTCTTTTAAGGGCATATTAATTTCCATTGCATTGGGCTTACTGAAAGTAGTTGTAAGCATAAAGAATGTAAGTAATAAGAACGCCAAGTCAACCATAGGCGTCATATCTATCTTTGTAGAACTCTTCTTGGCCCGCTTTTTACCTTTTTTGCCGTGGTCGTCACCACCGCCTGTGTCTAAATCTGCCATTGTATATTTTTTATACTATTGTTATAATTTTTTTATTCGGCTTCAGGAGCTGCTCCTGTTTCCATACTGGTAATCAGGTTAAACTTGTTCACCTTGTTTTTTTGCAATATTTCAATTACCTTTTTTACAGTAGGGTAAGGAGAATCGCCATCGCCTTTAATAGCAATCCTAAATTTTGGATTGGCATAACGGCTTTGTAAAATCCAATCAGATAATTGATTGTTTAATGAATCGTATGGGATTCCCTTTCTTCCCGCCTTTTCCATCGCAACATATAATTCTTTGCGCTCCATTTCCTTTTTAGGTAAATAATTTTTCAACTCGTTTACCGGCATACCGAAAGAGGTAATAATAGAAAACCGTTTTATTTCATCGGGAGTAAAATTCACTTTATACTTTTCGCCCATTTTAGCAATTACCTTTGCGCGTGTTTCTTTACCATCAATATTAAAGAATACTTGTCCTTTATCATCAACGGTAATTGTCATCACATCAATCTCTGGTATTTTTATTTCGGCAATGGAAGATGGCATATCCACTATCACAGGCTCGTCTGCACGAAACTGCGTAGTAAGCATAAAGAAAGTTACCAAGAGGAACGCCAAATCCACCATCGGTGTCATATCAAGAGAAGGGCTGCTTCTCGGCATTTTCAATTTTGGCATTGTATATTTTTTTTAATGTTTATACCTTTTCTATTTGTATAGATGCATCCAAATATCAAATTCCATAAATGGAATAAAATATTTTTTAAATGACTGATTACTTGTGCTTTGAAGCAAATGTTTGTACAATCGTAAATCCTGCCTCATCAATACTATATGTTAAAGCATCAATTTTAGTAGAGAAATAATTGTACATTATAATTGCAATTGCCGAACCACTAATACCAAAAGCGGTATTGATAAGTGCCTCAGAAATACCTGTTGCAAGAGCTGTTGCGTCTGGTGCACCTGCTTGAGCTAAAGCCGAGAAGGCCTTAATCATACCCAATACCGTTCCAATCAATCCCAATAAGGTTGCAATGGATGCACAAGTTGAAATAATCACCAAGTTTTTTGATAACATTGGTAATTCCAATGAAGTAGCTTCTTCCAATTCTTTTTGAATGGCAACAATTTTACTTTCTTTATCCATTGAAGCATCGTTCTCAACCAATCTGTATTTTTCAAGACCTGATTTAATAACATTAGCAGCAGATCCTCTTTGATCGTCACATTCTTTGATAGCCTGATCTAATTGGTCGTTTGCCAACATTTTTCTAACCTTTTGAATAAAAGCTTCAACTTGACCTTTTCCTTTTGCTTTTGAAATTGTCATTGCACGTTCAATACAAAAAGTTACGATAATGAGTAATACTGCAATCAAAATAGGAACAATTGCGATACCCCCTTTATGGATTGTACCTAATACATTAATCGGATGATTTTCGGAGTTTCCGCCTTCGAAATTAGCTCCATTTCCCAAAAGGAAAATAAAAATTAGATACGACATCAGTAAGCAAACAGGTATTGCAAGTGTTGCAAACGCTGCCTTAATGCCTGAATTGTTTGATATACTCATTGTTATTGGTTTTAATGGTTATTAATTAATTTTTTAGGTTTTAAAGAGGGCAAGTTTAGTAAAAATTACCAACATAAAAAACTCCTTATTGTTAATTTTATTGTACAAAGTTAACCAATTGTATATAATCTTACGATTCCTCTAATATGCATCCTTTTTTAATTATTTTTGGAAAATGAATAAAACCTATTCAATTGATGCGCTACATCAAAAAGTAGAACTTGCAATTAATGCTCTTCCATTAACAAAAAAGCCACAGGAGCTGTATGAACCTATTCGTTATTCCTTAGCGATGGGGGGCAAAAGAATTCGTCCTGTTATGTTATTGGCCAGTTGTAATTTATTCAATGACAATGTGGAAGATGCACTGAATGCAGCAATTGGTTTGGAGGTATTTCATAACTTTACTTTGTTGCACGATGATATAATGGACAATGCTCCTTTGCGAAGAAGTAAGCCAACCGTTCACACTAAATGGAACAATAACATTGCAATATTAGCAGGCGATACAATGTTTGTAAAAGCAAGTGAATTGGTGATGCAATGCGATGACAGCAAATTACGTGAGGTGCTTGAAACATATCATAAAACAGCAATAGAAGTTTGCGAAGGACAGCAATTGGATATGAATTTTGAGACTATAAACAATGTTTCTATCCCTCAATACATTCAAATGATAACACTAAAAACAGCTGTATTGGTAGCGGCCAGTTTTAAAATAGGTGCTATACTTGGGGGAGCTTTACCCGAAGATGCTGAAAATATGTACCATTTTGGAAAAAATTTAGGGATTGCATTCCAATTGCAAGATGATATTTTGGATGTATACGGAAGTCCCGATAAATTTGGGAAACAAATAGGCGGTGATATTATTTCAAATAAAAAAACATACCTTTTGCTTAAAGCATTACAAATTGCAGATAGGTATAAAAAGGAGGAGTTGGCAAATTGGATTTTTGCCCCGAAATTTGACGCCATAGAAAAAGTACAAGCTGTTACAGAAATATACAACTATTTAAACATTCGCGAATTAGCAAAAAAGGAATTTGAGAAATATTATGTACAGGCATTTTCCTATTTTGATAAAGTGTTGGTAAGTGAAGAACGCAAATTTGAAATTTTATCCATAAGCCGCTCTTTGGTAGGAAGGGAAGAATAAAATCTTGCTCATTTCCAAAGAAAGACATGACTTTACTCATTAAAAAGAACAGGTATATTATTAATTACAAGCTATTAATGAGCAACGGAGTGTTAACTTTTTTATATATCTATTTTTAATTATTTATTACATTTACCAAAAGGAGTATCACTAGATATATATCAATATATGGCTCAACTCAATCCAAGCTTGTTTCATTTTTTAAAAACGCTGAAAGAAAACAATAACCGCAACTGGTTTTTGAACAATAAAAGAGTATATGAAAAAACAAAAAATGAGTTTACATTATTTGTTGAAGAGTTGATAGTAGGGATTAAGAAATTTGATAAAACCATAGGCGATATTGGTGCGAAGGAATGTATGTTTCGTATAAATCGCGACATACGATTTTCGAACGACAAATCGCCATACAAAACAAATATAGGTGCAGGAATAAGCAAGGGAGGAAAAAAATTATTTACAGGTGGATATTATCTTCATCTTGAACCCGAAAAATCATTTATTGCAGGAGGTATATATATGCCACCTACAGATATTTTATCTGCGATACGCCAAGAAATTGATTACAATCCCCTTGCTTTTAAAACCATTGTTTACAATAAAAGCTTTGTAAATCATTTTAGAAAATTAGACGATTTCGACAAACTAAAAACAGCTCCGAAAGGTTATCCAAAAGATCATCCGGAAATTGAAACACTTAAATTGAAAAGCTTTATTGTGTCAAAATATTTTAGCGACAAACAAATATGTTCTCCCGATTTTTTGCAACAATGTATTGATGTTTGCAAGGCTATTAAGCCATTAAATGATTTTTTAAATAAGGCTACAGATTAAAAACCTAGGCAGATAATTCATTTATTGCCATCCACGCCATTAGTCCGCTGCTTACAAGCAATGCCTTTTCATCAATATCAAAAGTTGGCGTGTGTACACCTGAGGTTATTCCTTTCTTTTTATTTGCTGTTCCTAATCTATAGAAACAAGCTGGCATAACCTGACTGTAATATGCAAAATCTTCCGCAGTCATTCTAAGTGGTAATTCCTCCACATTATTTTTTCCTAAATAATCAATCGCATAAGCTATACTTCTTGTGGTTAATGATTCGTCATTTACCAAAAAAGGATAACCCTTACGAACTTCAAAAATGCACGCTCCTCCTCTTTTTTTAGCAATATCACTTGCTATTTTTTTCATTTTAATATGTGCTGCTTTTCTCCACTTTTCATCCATTGTTCTAAACGTTCCTTCAATGGCTATTTTTTCGGGAATCACATTGGTGGCTCCATTGGCACTTACTTTTCCAAATGCCAATACAGTTGGTATTGCAGTTTTATTGCTTTTATAAGTCATAAATTCTGCATTCAATGCCAAGAGTATTTCAGAGGCAATTATAATTGGATTTATATATTCTGCAGGCATAGCAGCGTGACCACCTTTGCCTGTTACCGTTAAATACAACTCATCGGTAGATGCCATATACATTCCTTTTTTGAAACCCACCGTGCCTGCTTCCATTGAAGGAAAAACGTGTTGACCGTATATGCTTTTGGGTATAGGATTTTTTAGTACACCTTCTTGTATCATTAAGGATGCGCCACCAGGTAACACTTCTTCACCGGGTTGGAAAATTAATTTTATAGTTCCTTCAAATTCATTGCGCAGCTCTTGTAATATTTTTGCAGTCCCTAGCAAAGAAGCACTGTGCACATCGTGTCCACAAGCGTGCATCACACCTTTGTTTTTTGAACAATACGAAACATTATTTGCTTCTATAATAGGCAGTGCGTCCATATCGGCACGCAATGCAATCACTTTTTTTGCAGGATTTTTTCCTTTTATAATTGCTACAATACCTGTTTTAACATAGCCCGATTTGAATGGAATATTGAATTCCTTTAATTTCTGAGCAATGAATTTGGATGTTTTTATTTCCTGAAAAGATAATTCAGGGTGCTGATGCAAATGCCTTCGTACTTGCACAAGTTCGCTTATATTTTTAGTTGCAAGCGCTTGAATTTTCTTTTTTATTGATTGTAGAGAGGTTGAATTTTTCATTTTAGTATTCTGTAAATCTAAAAGGAATATCAAAAAAACTTTCGAACTCTTCACCAATTGCTTTCAAATCATCATCATCGCTTTTATAGTGCCAATTTATTTCAATGTTACCACCCGACTGATGAAGCTGTTGAAGCGTTGTTAACAGTTTAAAGAAATATTTTTGAGAAGATGAGTTGAAGTACTCTAATTTAAAGTCGAATGATGTATGTGGATTTGCTTGTAAAATATATTGATTTAACCAGTCTATAATCGGCTCATAAAAATCAGCTGAATCGGGTGGAAAAGACCTACCCGACAATTCAAACTTACTTTGTTTTGCATCTAGTACAACAGTCGGTTTGTTTTCTGTCGCTTCAATAAGAAATGGATTCATACGGTGATGATAAATTCTCCGAAAGGTAAAAAAATAAACCAAAGAATTCAGCTTTTAAAAATTAAAATAATGCTATCTCAACAATAACCTTTATTTGAACGTTAGCGAATTATAAAATGGAATCAACTTATTCCTACCTTTGCGTTACTATTCTATAACAATGTACAATCGCCTCTTTTCCTTTTTATTTTTATTATTTATTGGATACGGAATTACTTCTTGTTCGCACAAGCGAAAGGTGGAGCAGTCGCCCAGTGAAATTTCCAGCGACCACGAAAAAGCAAACAAACACATAAAAAGAAGCTATAAGCGACAACTGAAAAAATCAAAAAGGGAGAGGGCAAGAAAAGGTGGAAGATGGGCGAAGAAAAAAAATCAGTATTGACAGGCTCAGGTTACCTTTTACATATAAATAAACGTACAGAAAGATAAACTGTTTTATTTTTCTAAATTCGCAATATGGAAAACAACAACGATAAAAAACTTTTTTTGCTTGATGCATTCGCATTAATTTACAGGGCTTATTTCGCATTTAGCAATAACCATAGAATAAATTCAAAAGGTCTTAACACATCAGCTATGTTAGGCTTCACAAATACTTTATTGGAGGTACTAAAAAAAGAAAAACCAAGTCACATCGCTGTAGTATTTGACACAGCCGCACCCACTCAAAGACATATTGATTTTACTGCCTATAAAGCCAATCGTGAAGAAATGCCCGATGATTTAAGAAAATCAATTCCCTATATAATTAAGATTATTGAAGGTTTTAACATTCCGGTAATTGGTATAGATGGCTATGAAGCAGATGACGTGATTGGAACATTGGCAAAGAAAGCCGAAAAAAAAGGCTATACAACGTATATGATGACCCCGGATAAGGACTTTGGTCAGCTGGTATCTGAAAATATTTTTATTTACAAACCTGCACGTTTAGGCAATGGAATAGAAATAATGGGCGTTGCCGAAGTATGCAAAAGATGGGACATAAAACGTATAGATCAAGTGATTGATATGCTTGGATTAATGGGCGATAAAGTAGATAATATCCCCGGCATCCCGGGTGTTGGTGAGGTAACTGCCGTTAAGTTGTTAAAAGATTTTGATAACATAGAAAATATACTTGCCAATACTGATAAGCTAAAAGGAAAACTAAAAGAGAAAGTTGAAAACAACAAAGACAAAGCAATATTGTCTAAACAATTGGCTACCATTATTTGTGATGTTCCAATTGAATTTGAAGAAGATAAAACACTAATAGGAGAGATTAACAGAGAAGCACTTTCTGAATTATTCAACGAACTTGAATTTAGAAGATTGGCCGAACAAATATTAGGAAAAAATACTGCACCCAACAAAGATGAAATCACAACGACCGTTGCAAAAATAAAAAAAACAGAAAAAACAGAAACGGCACAAATGGATATGTTTTCGGTTGCAGAAACTGAAACAATAGAAGAAGAAGAATCTGCTCCAGTGCATTATAAAACCATTAGCGATATTTCGCACAACTATCATTTGATAGACACGGTAGACAAAAGAAAAAAGCTTATTGCAGATTTATTGCAAGAAAAAAAATTCTGTTTTGATACCGAGACAACAGGATTAAACGCACATACAGCTGAATTGGTAGGACTGTCATTTGCTTTCACCCCTTTTGAAGCATATTATGTGCCGGTTCCTGAAAACCAAGATGAGGCTATTCAATTAATAAATGAATTTAAACCCGTACTCGAAAATTCAGCGATTGAAAAAATAGGACAAAATATAAAATACGATTTAAGTGTATTGCACCAATATGGAGTTGAATTAAAAGGAACATTATTTGATACGATGATTGCCCATTTTTTGATACAGCCCGATATGCGTCACAATATGAACATACTAGCAGAAACTTATTTGGGTTATTCTCCGGTATCTATTGAAACCCTTATTGGAAAAAAAAGTCGCACAAACAATACACAAGGAAGTATGCGCGATGTTGCGATTGAAAAATTAGTGGAGTATGCAGCGGAAGACGCAGATGTTACCTTGCAACTATACAACAAATTTGTGCCTATGCTTTCTGAATCAGAAAATGTTGCGCTGTTTGAAAAAATAGAAATGCCTTTGGTGCCTGTTTTAGCTGCAATGGAAGCTGAGGGAATAAAGCTGGACATTGACGCGCTCACAGAGTTCTCATCTGAATTGGAAAAAGAGATTATTGTTATTGATGAAGAAATCCAAAAATTTGCCGGAACTCCGTTTAATGTTTCATCGCCCAAACAAGTAGGTGAAGTGCTGTTCGAATATTTAAAAATAGTTGAGAAGCCTAAAAAGACAAAAACCGGACAATATGCAACCGGAGAGGATGTGTTAATAAAACTAGAAGGGAAACACCCGATAGTAAATAAAATACTTGAGTACCGCGAATTACAAAAATTAAAAAACACCTATGTAGATACGCTCCCTTTATTGGTAAATAAAAACACGGGGCGCATTCACACATCGTACAACCAAGTTGTGGCGGTAACAGGTAGACTTAGTTCCGACAACCCCAACTTGCAAAACATTCCTATTCGCAGTGCAAAAGGGCGCGAAGTAAGGAAGGCTTTTGTTTCGCGTGGTGAAGATTTTCTGATATTGTCTGCCGACTATTCGCAAATTGAATTGCGCATTATAGCTGCTTTAAGTGGTGATGAAGGAATGATAGAAGCATTTCATTCGGGATTGGATATACATGCTGCAACTGCTGCTAAAGTATATGATGTAGCTTTAGAGGAAGTAACTTCGGATATGCGCAGAAATGCAAAAATGGTGAACTTTGGAATTATATATGGTATTTCAGCATTTGGTTTATCCGAGCGTTTAAATATTCCGCGCAAGGAAGCAGCAACAATTATAGAAAATTACTTTGCAAAATACCCCGGAATTAAAACCTATATGAATGATAGTATCGACCGTGCACGTGAGCAAGGATATGTAGAAACCATTATGGGACGCAGGCGCTACCTACGAGATATAAATGCTGCCAATGCAGTGGTTAGAGGATTTGCAGAACGAAATGCCATTAATGCACCCATACAAGGTTCGGCTGCCGATATGATAAAAATTGCAATGATAAATATTCACGCAGAGTTTGCAAGACAGAATTTTAAATCGAAAATGTTATTACAGGTACACGATGAATTGGTATTTGATGCACACAAAGACGAGTTGCATATTATTAAACCTATCATTGAAGATAAAATGAAAAATGCCATTCAAATGAAAGTTCCTATTGAAGTAGGAATGGGTGAAGGGAAGAATTGGCTACAGGCACATTAAAAAAAGGGCAAAAAAAGAGAGGGCTAATATTCACTGTTAGCCCTCTCTTTTTTTATATATTTCAAACTATTTACCTACAGAAAATTTTCCTGTATACAAAAGTGTGTTTGATTTATCTAATACCCTGTATATATATATTCCTTGGTCGAATGCAGAGGTTGAAATCTGTGTAGTTTTTTTGTTCTCAGCACCAAAAGTTCCAACCATTCTTCCGGTAACATCATATACGTTTATACTAGCAGCATTTTTATCGGTATTAATATTTACAACATTGTTGGCAGGATTTGGAAATGCAGGTGCTTTAGCATAAACAGCGCTTTCTTCAATGGTATTTGGCACACCAAAAGAAACATCATCAACAACAAGCACACTGCTATCTTTAGGGTGAACCAATTTACTGGATGAAAAATAAACAATAGCACTATCGGGCATAGCCCAAGCCCCTACATAGGTTATTGGAACATTAAATTGAGTATAATTGGCAGTTGCATTTATCGGTAAAAAACCTGAACCAATAGTATCTCTCATTTGTGTATTCGGATTTTTCCTTGTAATGAGTACCCAAGCAAAACCGGTGTCTCCAGGCATAGGGGCATAGGTTGCGTAAAAACTCATTGAGCCCGGACGATACGTAAAAGATGTACCGTATTTTATGGTAGGTGGTAATGGTTGCAAAATAATAACTCCGGTAACCAGTACGCCAACTGTATCGGGCACATTGGGTTGAGAAGGAGTAACAACAACAGTTCTTATTTTTGCAGCAAATGCGCCTGTATGAGAAGGACTCGCTTTCGTAACAGAAATAGGCGTTTGTGTATATGCATTTAACACATTAAAACTTACCCATCCTGTTGGGTCTTCAATTTGTGGTGCTAAGGGTCCGTAATTACCCCAAGTATCAAAGGAAGAGTTTGTTACTTGTTGTTGTGCAAATGAACTTGCAGCTCCGGCAAAGATTAGAGAAAATAATATAAGTGACTTTTTCATTTTTGATTATTTTATGATATTAAACTTACCATTGGCAGTAATGGTGTTTGAACTATTTACTAAGTGATAAAAATAAATACCTTGTGGGTAATTGCTTGTATTTAAATCTAAATGTGTAGAATTAAGAAGTTGCTCTTCCACTTTATTTCCAATGGCATCAAATATTACCAATGTTGTGCTATTCAAGCCAATTGAATTTGTTACAAACGATATTTTATCTGTAGCAGGATTTGGAAATGCGTACATCATATTTCCTGCAAATGCATCCTTCATTCCAACAGTACCACCTGTTAATGAAACATTATCGGCATATAAAACACTTCCGGGTACAGCAGGATAGCCACCAAAAGTTGCTCCTCTGCTGGAAGCTAAAATAATTGTCAAAGTATCCGGAATGTCAGCCGAATAATAAATAATAGGAGATGTTCCCATCGTGTAGTTAGGTGCTGCATTTAAAAAGGCACCCCCTTCACCAACACTGTCAGAGTGCATCGTATTGGGATTCCATTTTGATAATCGTACATAAGCAAAGCCAGTATCATTACCCACAGGTGCATACTTATAATAAAACGTAAAAGTTGCAGGTCT
>CAIMGI010000043.1 GCA_903840505.1 uncultured Bacteroidota bacterium | reverse complement strand
CCATTTATATGATGTTGGATTCAGGAGCAAGGGGTTCAAAAGAACAAATTAAACAGTTGGGTGGAATGCGTGGATTGATGGCGAAACCACAAAAATCAGGTTCAACCGGTGGGGAGATTATTGAAAACCCGATTATATCAAACTTTAAAGAAGGTTTATCCATCTTGGAATATTTTATCTCTACTCACGGTGCGCGTAAAGGATTGGCCGATACAGCTTTGAAAACGGCTGATGCGGGTTACTTAACACGTAGGTTGGTGGATGTGGCGCAAGATGTTATCATCAGTGGTGACGATTGCGGAACATTGAGAGGTATTGTTGCAACATCGTTGAAAAACAACGAAGAGGTTGTTGAAACACTTTACGATAGAGTATTGGGTAGAACATCCGTGAGCGATGTAATTCATCCATTAACAGGTGAATTAATTGTTTCTTCGGGTGAAGATATCAATGAAGACATTGCAAAAACAATTGAAACTTCACCATTGGAAGCTGTTGAAATTCGTTCGGTGTTAACCTGCGAAATGAAAGTGGGGGTTTGTGCTAAATGTTACGGACGTAACTTGGCTACAGGTAGAAAAGTTCAACGTGGTGAAGCGGTTGGTGTTATTGCAGCTCAATCAATTGGTGAGCCGGGTACACAGTTAACTTTGCGTACTTTCCACGTGGGTGGTACAGCATCTAACATTGCTGCAGAGTCTTCAATCAAAGCTAAATACGATGGTTTGGTAGAAATTGATGAATTGCGTGATGTGGAAAGAGTAAATGCCGACAAATCTAAAGTACGTGTTGTTATTGGCCGTTCAGCGGAATTAAGAATTGTGGATTTGAACACTAAAATTGTTCTTACCACTTCTAACATTCCTTACGGTTCACAGTTATATGTAAAAGACGGTGCAAAAGTAAAAGCAGGTGAATTGATTTGCGATTGGGATCCATACAACGCTGTAATCGTTTCGGAATTGGCAGGTAAAATTGACTTCGAAGGTATTGAAGAAGGTATTACTTACCGTGAGGAAAGCGATGAGCAAACAGGATTCAAAGAAAAAGTAATCATAGAAACACGTGATAAAACAAAGAACCCTGTTATCCGTATTGTGGATGGCAAGAAGGAAGTTGTTAAATCATACAGTATTCCGGTTGGTGCACACATTGTTGTAAATGAAGCTGCAAAAATCGAATCAGGACAAATATTGGTTAAGATACCTCGTTCGGTTGGAAAATCGGGAGATATCACGGGTGGTTTACCGCGTGTAACTGAATTGTTTGAAGCACGTAACCCTTCAAATCCGGCTGTAGTAGCTGAGATTGATGGTGTTGTAACCTTCGGAAAAATCAAGCGTGGTAACCGCGAAATATCGGTTGAGTCAAGAACAGGCGAATTGAAAAAATACCTTGTTCCTTTGTCTAAACACATTCTTGTTCAAGAAAACGATTATACCAAAGCAGGTATGCCTTTATCAGACGGAGCAATTACTCCCGATGATATTTTATCTATCAAAGGACCAACTGCAGTTCAAGAGTATTTAGTGAACGAGGTACAAGAGGTTTACCGTTTGCAAGGTGTGAAAATCAACGATAAACACTTTGAGGTTATTGTTCGTCAAATGATGCGTAAGGTTAGAATTGAAGATCCAGGTGATACTAAATTCTTGGAAGGACAGTTGACAAACAAACTTGAGTTTACACAAGAGAACGATAGTTTATATGGTAACGTAGTTGTTACTGCTGTAGGTGATTCAGGCTTAAAAGCTGGACAAATTATTTCTGCACGTAAGTTAAGAGACGAAAATTCTCAACTTAAACGTAAGGATATGAAGTTGATTGAGGCAAGAGATGCTGTAGCTGCTACATCTAGTCAGGTGTTGCAAGGTATAACACGTGCTTCATTACAAACACAAAGCTTTATGAGTGCTGCATCGTTCCAGGAAACAACTAAGGTGCTTAACGAAGCTGCAGTGAATGGTAAAGTAGATCATTTATTGGGCTTGAAAGAGAATGTAATTGTTGGTCACTTAATACCGGCAGGAACAGGCTTACGTGAGTACGAAAAATTAATTGTTGGTTCACAAGAGGAGTACGATAATTTAATGGCTTCTAAAAGAGATGCTGTTAAAGAAGAAGCATAAATTTTAGTTTTATTATTTTGCAAAAAAGGGCTCGTGTTTCACGGGCCTTTTTTTTGTATAAATAAATTGGTTTTCTTTACTACAAGCGGGACAATTGCGGTATCTGTTGATAATTATTATACTTGTGCTCAATTTAGTCTTCGCTAGAAACTCATACCCAAATGAAAAAATTTATAATTCCGATTCTTAGTGCGATCATAATGAATACCGTCCTAGTCGCTTCGCAGCAAAAGGGCAACACCAAGCTTGATTCCCTTTTGGATCAACTGAAAACAACCAAAGAAGATACATTTAAAGTAAAATGTTAGATGATATTGCTTGGGAGTACCTTTACATGAAGTCTGAAGAAGGATTGGCATATGCCCAAATACAGTTGGAATTAGCCACAAAACTTAAATGGATGCGCGGTATAGCTATTGCTAACGGCACATTGGGATCCCAATACGATGGAAAATCAGATTACATTAAATCTGTGAATATCATTTAGATAGTTATAAGGCAAATGAGGCTCAAGCCAATTTAAGAGGAATGGCTGTTTCTATTGTCAACATAGTTGAGGAATGGAGAAAATTATATTGAAAAAAGTATTAATAGATTAGGTAAAAGGAATTAATATAAGGGTAAGAAATTAGAAATTGCAAGGTTTATGAAATAGCAAATTTAAAATAATTGTAAAACAAAAAAGCCCCACTCAAATAATGAATAGGGCTTTTTTTAAAAGGATATAATAATACTTTACTTTTTTTCTAGCTGCTTTACCAAAGTCACGCACAAGATGTGCGCGCCAGAGAGAGGTATATTGTTACCCACATTAAGTTTTTTTATTACCGGTAAGTCTTTCAAGTTGTTTGTTAATGTAATTTTCATTACTCATTAATGCAGTTTGTATGTGTTTGGCATAATGTATGGAGTCCATTACTTCTTTATTTTTTTCAGCCAAATGTTTATAGGCATCGTCTACTAAAACTTTTTGCTTTTCAATAATTACTTTTTGTTTTTGGGTTATTTTAAATCTATTATATACAAATCCTAAAAATGCAATTACTAATGCTAAGCCACCATACAAAGCTAGGCGCTGTGTTTTTTCTTGTTTGAGTTGTGATTGTTGGGCTGTCAACTGTGCGTTTTTTACCTTTTGTTCTTCTTCATTTTTAACGCTGTCTGCAGCAGCTTTCTTTTCGTATAGGTATTGAAATTGTTTTCTAACTGATGCCTTTTTAGTTTCAGCATTGTTAATACTATCGCGCATCTTTATTTCTAACTCGTACATAACTAATGCCTCTTTAAAATTGTTCTGTTTATTGTAAATACTTTTTAAAGTTGAAGCTGCATTCTTTATATTCTCAGGATAGGCTAATTCTTTTGCGGTTTGAAGGCTTCTTGTGGCAAATTCGAGGGCTCCGTCCCACCTCCCAATTTTCAGCATAGCTACCGCAATTTTGTTTAAGGAGTAAGCAATTCCCATTTTGTCCTTAATTTCTTCCCTAATCTTTAAACTCTTGTGTTGGTATTCCAAGGCTTTTGGGAAGTCGCCCTGATTCATATATATAGACCCAATGTTGTTGAAGGAGTTTGCTATTCCCTGTTCGTCCTTAATCTCTTCTCTAATTTTTAAACTCTTGCGGTGGTATTCCAAGGCTTTTGGGAAGTCGCCCTGATTCATATAGATAGACCCAATGTTGTTGAAGGAGTTTGCTATTCCCTGTTCGTCCTTAATCTCTTCTTTAATTTTTAAACTCTTTTGATAGTATTCTAAAGCCTTAGGGATGTCGCCCTGATTATTATAGATAAAGCCAATGTTGTTGAAAGAGTTTGCAATTCCCATTTTGTCCTTAATTTCTTCTTGAATTTTTAAACTCTTGTGGTAGTATTCTAATGCCTTAGGTATGTCTCCAAGATTGTCATAGATAAACCCAATGTTGTTTAAACAGTATGCCATTCCCATTTTATCCTCAATTTCATCTTTCATCTTTAAGCTTTTGTGGTAGTATTCTAAGGCCTTAGGTATATCTCCCTGCCTGTTATAGATACCCCCAATATTGCTTAAAGAGGTTGATATTCCCATCTTGTCCTTAATATCTTCATGTGTTTTTAAACCCTTTTGGTAGTATTCAAGGGCCTTAGGGTTGTCGCCCTCTAGTGAAGCAAGAAAGCCAATATTGTTAAATGCGCCTGCAAGATTCTTTAAATAAAAACGTTTAGAGGTGGAAGGTATGGCTTCTTTACTTGCCAAACACTTTTCGCAAAGTTTCAAACAAGGTTCAGCAAATAATAAAATGTCTTCAACTTCACAGAGTCCGCTTAGTTCTGACAGGATATTAATTTTTATTGTGTCATGCTTTGCATTTTTCAATGCAAATTTTAAAGAGTCAATTTCGTTGTCCTGCGCTTTTAGTGTTAAACTAAAAGTCAATGTAACTAGAAGTAAAAATATTGTTATTAATTTGTCACTCATTTAAGTTCGGTTACTCAGTCAATGTAAACTAACGGTTGACAGCCATTTAGCGTTCGTTTAGATGCACAAAACTGTCTTCAACCACAAATATAAAGTAAAAGCTCCAAAGGTTATGGAAAGCCCCAACAAAAAGTTTACTGGAATTGAGTAATACAAAACAAAAAAGCCCCACTCAAATAATGAATAGGGCTTTTTAAAAGGATATAAATTACTAGTCTTCTTTTTTCTTTGCTACTTTTTTAGCGGCCGCTTTTTTTGGTGCTGCTTCAGTTTTTTCAACTGCAGGTGCTGCCACTTTTTTAGCTGCTACTTTTTTTGGAGCAGCTTCTGTTTTTTCAACTTTAGGAGCTGTTGCTTTTTTAGCGCCTGCTTTTTTAGGAGCTGCAGTGCCTTTTGATTTTTTTCTTTGGCGTGTTACACCGTAACTGCCCATTGCAATTTTACCTTTTTTTGTTTTTTTATCACCTTTTCCCATAATGGATATTTTTTTCGTTTATTGTTTGTGCTGCAAATATAATGATTTTTACTTATGGTCTTTGAATTTCCCATTCGATAATGCCATCAAATTGCAAATGCGGTAAAGCAATCGTCCACCAACGTTTGCATCCCAATCGTTATTTTCGGCAGGCGCTACTTCGTTTAAATCAAAGCCTATTATTTGTCGGCCGCTTTCAACCAATAATTGAACTAAAAACAAAGCTTGTTCAAACTCCAGCCCACCGGCAACTGGTGTTCCTGTATTGGGACAAAGTTTGGGGTCAAGCGCATCAATATCAAAGCTTAGGTAAACCTTTTGAGGCAACTCTTTGAGTATGCTTTGAAAAATTTCCTCCACCGTATTTCCTTTGTATAGCAACCCTTTGATGTGTCGGTCGAAGAAGGTTGTAACACGTCCGTTTGATTGTTCAATTAACTTCACTTCATCTTCACAATAATCGCGTATGCCCACTTGTACCAGTTTTGAAACGGCCGGTATTTTTAAGGCATTGTACATTATGGAAGCGTGCGAGTATTCAAATCCTTCGTAAGCATTTCTTAAATCGCAATGGGCATCCAATTGCAATATAGCAAAGGACTCGTGCTTTTCGGCAAGCGCTTGCATTAATCCCAAGGGTGTGCTATGGTCGCCACCCAAACCTACCACCAATTTATTGTTGTTTAAATGTTGTAAGCAACGTTCCTTTACCCAGGTGTGGAAATCGTTACAGCCATTGTGTATCTCATTCTGAATGCTTTTCATTACCGTATTTATTTCCGGTTTTTCGCCCTTGGCAAACATCTCAATGGATGTTTCGGCTTTGCTTCTTAGTTCATTGCTTTTTTTTAACCAGCTTTGTGATACTTCTTCCATTGCAATACCTAATTTCCAGGCATCTTTTATAAATGGCTCATACAAATCAATTTGTTTTGAAGCATCAAAAATGGCTTGTGGACCGTTTGCTGTTCCTGCACTGTAGGATACGGTAACTTCCCAGGGGAAAGGAATAATAACCAATTCGGCTTCTTCCACCGTAAAAGGCAATCCGAAGATATTGCTGTCTGTTGCGCCAATTCCGCTGGCATCAAAATGTTTTATTTTTTCCTCTTTATTATTCATATAAAATGTGTGTGTGCGTTAATAGTAAAGCCGCGTAAAAAATCGGCAATGGGCATTCTTTTTTTTCCTTCCAATTGTATATCGTTAAGTTGAATATAACCATTGTTGGTAGCAACTTTAAAATAGGTTTTATTGTCGGTATCAATTGTTCCTGGTGTATTTGTGTGCGCAGTTTCTTCTTTTGTACAGCCAAAAATTTTAAAGTTCAAAATACCTTTTTCATTTTTAATAGTACTAAAAGCAGTGGGGTAGGGCGATAGTCCGCGTACTTTGTTGTAAATGATTTCGCAGCTGTTGTTCCAATCTATTTTACAATCGTCTTTAAATATTTTTGGTGCAATTTTTAAATCGCCCACCATCAATTGTTCCTGGTCTATTTGCGGATACTCATTTTTTTCAATGGCTTGTATTGTTTTCAATACTAAGTTAGCGCCCACTTCCATTAATTTGTCGTGTATGCTTCCGGCAGTATCGGTTTCGGAAATAGCTATTTTGTGATTGAAAATAATTTGTCCTGTATCTATTTCGTGTTGTAATAAAAAGGTAGTTACGCCTGTTTCATTTTCACCGTTTATAATGGCCCAATTGATGGGTGCAGCTCCGCGGTATTGTGGCAATAGTGAACCGTGCAGGTTAATTGTCCCCAAGCGTGGCATATTCCAAACTGCTTCGGGCAGCATACGAAAAGCCACTACCACTTGTATGTCGGCATTCAGGGTTTTTAGTTGTTGTAAAAATTCGGCTGCTTTTAATTTGTCGGGCTGCAATAAGGTTAAGCCCTTTGATAGTGCATATTTTTTTACAGCGCTTTCTTGTATTTGTTGTCCTCTGCCGGCAGGTTTATCCGGTACGGTAATAACGCCCACCACATCGTATCCATTCTCTACCAGTATGTTTAGCGATGGAACGGCAAAGTCGGGCGTTCCCATAAATACAACTCTCAGCTTGTTCATTTTATTCTTTGCGTTCTTCTATTGATTCAATATTAATTGCCTTTCCTGCCATACAAATGGTAGGAGAGTTTGTTATGCTGTATGCTATCCACACTTTCATTTTATCGCTAAAGTATTTTTCTTCCAAATTTAAGGGAATTAGTTTCTCTCCATTTTCAAGTTCAAGCAAATAGCCACATCCGTCTAGCCCTGTCATATTTACTACCGTAGCTTTTACTTTTGCTTGCTTTGGAATTATTTTGTTGGCGTTAGCGGGATTGTCTTTAGTTGTTTTTGTGCTTTTACAAGCAATGATTGAGCAACAAAAAAGCAATAAAATAAAAAGCTGTCTCATTTGAAAATTTTACTCAAAAGTAAGGGAATTTAACAAATACTCTTTGCTCTTATTGCCTTCATTAAATAAAAGATCGAAAAAACTGAGATTGGGAATAAAACCAAACTTACTATCGAATACCTGATAGTAGTTTTTAAAGCTTGCTTTGCTTGTAATTTTTGGAGATAGGGTATTGCGGTAATTCAACACGTTAGTATCGTATTCTACTATATAGTTTTCGGTATACCGAAAGTTCGTTTCAATTTTTGCCAAAGCCAGTAAGCATTCTTGCAGTGCTCGGTTAAAATCAATGAGGAAAGTATATTGTTGTTCGTAAAAAGGAGCAATGTCATCGCAAAAATATTCGTAAAAAGGTGATGTTCTGTAGGCCGATTCAATGGATTTCCAATGTGTTTTTTGCCAATTGGTATGGTTGGCAATTCGTATATCCTTTGTAAGTGTTTTATCTTTTCTATCGGCAAGTGGTATGCTTAATGCAAGTATACCATTGGCTCCATAAATGTAGCAGCGATTGCGGTAACTTTGTTTTACAAAATGCTCATACTTTTCAATACTCACTTTTTGTGCATTGGCTAAAAGCTTATAATACTCTATGGGGGCAGCATAGGCTGTTGATAGGATTATTTCCAAAACATTTATGCCTTTTGTCCTTTTCTTCTTCTGTATAAATAACTTGCTCCCCAAATTAAACCGATTAATACTATTCCGTGTGGCAAATAGGATTTAGAAACACCTTTGTCATTTATGAAAGAGAACATTCGGTTGAAACGAATTTTATTAAAAATACTGTTTGCTGTATTGCTCAACGACAACCAAACAAAAACGGCTTTTCCAACAATGTGGTCTTCGGGAACAAATCCCCAAAAGCGTGAATCGGCTGAGTTGTGACGGTTGTCGCCCATCATCCAGTAGTAGTCCATTTTAAATGTATAAGAATCGGCTTTTTGATCGTTGATATAAATGCTGCTGTCTTTAATTTCTACTTTGTTGTGTTCGTAAACCTCAATGGCTCTTTTGTAGATAGCAATATTGCTCATATTTAATTGCATCGCAACATCTCTTTTCGGAATTGAGACAGGTCCATAATTATCAACGCTCCATTTGTTGGTTGTATCTTCAGGAAATAAATAACCGGTGTAACCCTCAGCTTTTGCAACTTCTTGTGTGACGCTTGTAACATTGGCAAACTCTTTTATTTTATCGGCATTTTCAGGAGTAAGGGTTAATTCATAATCTCCTTGGTTCGATATTTTTGAACCTTCTGTGATGTTCATTTCCTCTAAACGTTGCGCATTGAAGTCGGTTCCATCTGTTTTAACGTGGTATTTGTGTTGTATTTTTTCGGGCTTTTCTGCGGCAACATTGTTTATCCATAAAACACCCTCCTTCACCTCCAACACATCACCGGGTATTCCAACGCAACGCTTGATGTAGTTTTCTTGTTTGTCCACTGGTCTGAAATCTTCCATAGGATAATTGAATACAACTACATCGTTGTTTTTTATTTTACCTAAGCCAGGTAAACGCAAATAGGGTAATTTAATCCACTCCAAATAGGATTTAACGCTATCTGTTAATGGCATAGTGTGGTGAGCAAATGGGAAGGATAGGGGAGTGTTTGGAATACGTGGACCATAACTTACTTTACTTACAAAAAGGAAGTCGCCAATGAGCAATGATTTTTCCATTGAGGAAGTAGGAATGGTAAATGCTTCCATTAAAAATGTACGAATAATGGTTGCGGCAATTACGGCAAACAAAATGGCATCAATCCATTCGCGTGATTTCGATTTTTTTGTATCGCTTTTTCTAAGTAAAAAATATAAGCCCAGGGTTATTACTCCTAGAAATATATTCATTGCAATGGATGCTGCTTTGTTGTTGCTTGCCATAGTGGATGATTTATTATTTTAGTACATCTCGCATAGTATATATGCCTTTTTTATCTTTTAAATATTCAGCCGCTATAACGGCACCCAATGCAAATCCTTTGCGGTTATGCGCTATGTGTTCAATGCTTATGCTGTCAATTTCTGAATTGTAGGTAATGCTGTGTGTGCCGGGAACGCTGTTTGTGCGTATGGCACGTATTTCAATCTCATTTGCTTTTGCACCCGTATTCACTACCCATTTGTTTTTTCGAGGCAATTGTTCAATGATTTCATTTGCCAAGGTAATAGCCGTACCGCTGGGTGCATCCAATTTATGCACGTGGTGAATTTCTTCCATTGTAACTTCATACTCATTGTAGGGTTTCATCAGTTCGGCCAATTTTTCATTGAGTTGAAAAAACAAATTAACACCAATGCTAAAGTTGGAAGAGTACAATAGTGCTCCATTGTTATCGATGCAACGGATAATAACATCTTCTTTTTTGTCGAGCCAAGCTGTTGTACCTACCACCACCGGTACATTTGTATCAATACACCTATTAATATTGTTTATAGCACTTTGTGGAACGCTGAATTCTATTGCCACATCTGCCATTTTTAATTCTTCGTTAGTGAAGGTGTCGGCATTGGATGAATTTACTTTAAGTACAATTTCGTGTCCTCTGGAAATAGCAATTTGCTCTATTTCCTTGCCCATTTTCCCGTATCCTACTAATGCTATTTTCATATTTTGTTTGGGCAAAGTTAAAATTTTAATGCTATACACAATCCCGTTTGTGCATTGTTGTATGCTGTATTCATAATTGTGGGTATTATGTGCAACGTTAAATCATCGCTTACATTAAAATAAAATAAATTGGCATCAACTGTTGCATCAACAATATTCAACACATATATACCAACTCCTATAAGGGCAAATAAGTCTCTTTTTTTATGGTAACTATCCATTTGTACCAATAAGTCGTTATCAGAATATTCGGGTAATTCAATTTCATCGTTTGTGTTATCGCTGTCGTAACGCAAGCGTAAGGCCGAACGATAGGTTTTAAATTTTATGTTGTTGTATGCCATTAAATAAGCCGTTGTTCCTCCCAATGCATAAATGACAGGTATTTTCCAGTATTTTTTATTGTAGCCTTGTCCTAAGCCGGGTAAAATGGCTGAGTATAATGTAGCTTTTTTTGTAGAGTGAATAACTTGAGCTTTTGTTTTTAAGCTATCTCCTTTTACAGAAACGATAGGTTTTGTAATAATAGAATCAGTTGGAATTCCATTTTGTTGTGCAGTACATATGCTGCTTAGTAAACAAACGGTAACCAAAATAAAATAAGCGAATTTATTTTTGTATTGCATATTTAACGCAACAAAGATACTAAAATAGCCTTGCAGAGTATATGGCTGCTCATTGAGCTTGGTTAAATGTTGTTAAAAATACTTTGTTTAAAAAACTCCTTTCGCAAATATTACGTTTATGGAACAAAACAATCTATATTCGTATTCAATATGAAAGCAATAAAATACAGTCCATCCATTTTAGCCGCATTTATTTTCACCTTGGTATCTTGCGCAAATTCAAGTAACAATAACAACAACGGAGTAAAATTAAAATCATTCACAATGACACAACATACAGAAACAGCTAGCAATGGAATTGATACGGCAACCTTTGCATCAGGATGCTTTTGGTGCACTGAAGCTGTTTTTTTAGAGTTGAAAGGTGTTTTGAAAGTAGAGTCGGGTTATACTGGCGGTACCATTAAAAATCCTACTTACAAGGAAATTTGTTCAGGACTAACAGGTCATGCAGAAGTAATACAATTAACCTACGACCCCAAGCTTATTTCCTTTGATGAATTATTGGAGGTCTTTTGGAAAACACACGACCCAACAACGCTTAACAGACAAGGTGCAGATGCGGGAACACAATACCGTTCGGCAGTATTTTATCACAATGCTTCACAAAAGGAATTAGCCGAAAAATATAAAAAGGAATTGGATGCATCCAAGGCATTTGATAATACCATTGTGACTGAAATTACTGCAGCCACTAAGTTTTACAAGGCGGAAGATTATCATCAAAATTATTACAATCAAAATGGCGATCAGCCTTATTGCTCCTATGGAATACAACCTAAACTGGATAAGTTT
>CAIMGI010000042.1 GCA_903840505.1 uncultured Bacteroidota bacterium | reverse complement strand
GTGCTAAATTTGCTTTTGTTTGTAGTTCAATGCTGGGATTTTTAAAATTGCGAATCAATACATTGCCACTCAAATTTCCTCCCTTTAAATTTGCTGTGAATGTCTCTAATTTAATACTGCTCGATTTCAAAGAGCGGCTATCACCGTTGTCAAATATGCCTTTTAAGTTCACTTCTGTTAAATAAATTCCCGACTCCTTTTCGGTTACTTTTCCATTTTGAATTTGAAACAGTGCATTTACTGTAGGGTCTTCCGTTTTATTTACATTTCCTTTTATACTTGCTTCAACCGTAAAATTTCCCGTGCTCTCATAACTTTCGCTGTATTTTTTGTATTCTTTTGGAAGCAATGATAACACCGATTGAATATTCATATCGTCACCTTTCAATACAATATCAAGGGCTGTATTCGTTGAGTCTACATTTTCAATAGTGCCGTTTAAACTGATGTTTAAATCGGCAACCTGAACCGTGCTTTTTAAAAATTTAAATTTTTTATTATTTGTTACCTGTAGCAATATATCGCTGTTTATTTTTTTCTCCTTTACAAAGGTGTTTTTACCATTGCTCACAGTTGTAATATACATATCCCCATTTAGGGCGAGCTCATATTCTTTTTCGGAAAAATTGCCTGCTGCAATAAGGCGCTGAGCCATTATATCTACCTTTATGTCGGAAGAAAGGTCGCTATATACAATCTGCATATTGTTTAATGCAACATTGGTTAATTGGATTTTAAAATCATCAGTATTTCCTCCCTTGCTGTTTCTCCAAAAGTGAAAATTTTCGCTTCCCGAGGGGGAAATTATAATGTTGCTTTCGCCTTGTTCAATGGCAATCTTTTTAATAATATATTTTTTATTAATAATGTTGAAAATATTGAACTGCAAATACACTTTATGTGCTTTCAGTAAGGGTTTAGCCCATTCTTCGGGTGTTTTTTCTTTGCCTTCAATAGCAACAGATTTTGCACTCACATCCGTAAATTCCAATGTAGCGTAGGGGAATTTTTTAAAGAGGGATAAGTTCACCTCTTTAATACTTATTTCGCTTTTCAGCTGTTTGTTGAGCTGAATTTTTACAAATTGAATGACCTCTGTTTCGTAAAATGAAGTAATAACTATTGCCGTTGTTACTAAAAGAAGTAACAAGGATAGGGTTGATATAAAAAATACTTTGAAAAACTTTTTTATTCGCATAAGCTTATTCCTACAAAAATAACGCGCATATAGATAGGATAGTATGCTGTTTAATAAAGTTTAGAACGATGGATTGTGAATATAGTAAGCAAAAAGGGTGTTAAATACACTTAAAATAGTCAAAAGCTTCTTTGCAGTCCTTGCATCGGTATAGTGCTTTGCAGGCTGTTGAGCCAAATTGGCTGATCATTTCGGTGTTTTTTGAGCGGCATTGTGGACAGGCAATTTCTTTTGTTTCGCCCATTAAGGTACTTTTATTTACGGTGCTTTTTTCGGGTGGCGCAATTCCATAAGCGCGTAATTTTTCTTTTGCTTCATCGTTAATCCAGTCGGTGGTCCAGGCAGGATGATAAATCATATTTATTTTAACATTCTCAATACCATTTTCACGAAGTTTTTTTACGATTTCATCCTCAATCATTTTCATTGCGGGGCAGCCCGAATAAGTAGGAGTAATAGATATAACACAGATATTATCTTGTATAGTAATCTCGCGCAATATTCCCAAATCGGTAATGCTAATAACAGGAATCTCAGGGTCTGGAATTTGACTTAATAAATCTCGTATTTCAGTTGTACTGAGGCTAATTGGATTCACGTTTTATAGGATAAATATGGCTGCTAGTATAAAAATAACAATGATGATAAGATATTGCCAAATATCTACAAAATAAGTCGCGTATTTTTTGTAAAGTTCTTTTAGTTGATTCATCAAATTACCATTTCACACCGGGATAGGCACGATGTAAGTGTTGCATTTCGGCAAGTAAAAAGCCAAGGTGTTCGGTATGTTTTCCTTGCTTACTCCCATATTGCATCCATACTTTTTCAGGTATTTTAAGATTAGCCTTTTCAAAAGCAGCGTTTACCGTATTGTGCCATTTTGGTTTTATTGTATTCAAATCAATGGCAATAGCTTCTGAAATTAATATTTTGTCTGCTTCGTCCATTACAAACATATCGTCAGTAAATCGCCAAAGTTCATTAATGGCATTTTGAGTTCGTTTATTGCTTTCATCCGTTCCCAATCCCAGTCGGTCAATCCAAGTAGAAGAATGGCGTAAATGATAGGTTATCTCCTTGTGTCCTTTTGTTGCAAGTGCCGAAATGGTTAGGTCCTTGCTCTTTTTTAATTCATCAAACAAATAGAAATTGAATGCGTCAATTAGAAATTGCTTTACCATTGTAAATGCGAAATCGTGGTTAGGTTGTTCCGATAACAATGAATTATAGAAATGTCTTTCGTGCCGTAAAAATGCAAGGTCATCTTCATTTCTTCCTTTGTTTTCAACGCTTGAAGCGTATTGCAACAAGGCATTTGCTTGACCAATTAAATCGAGTGAGATATTGGTGCAGGCAATATCTTCTTCCAAAAGGGGACCTTTGCTGCTTAATTCTGACAAACGATGACCTAATATTAAATGATTATCTGCTAAACGTAAACAGTAATTAAACAATGCTTCTTGAGTAGTCATAATTTACATATGGGTTATGCCATCGGCAATTTTATAAAAAGTAGGATGCCTGTAAACTTTATCGTTTGCAGGGTCAAAAAATGAACCAATATCCTCAGGAGAAGATGCCACAATTTCCGATGCAGGGATTATCCATAAATTGGTGCCTTCATTTCTTCGGGTATATAGATCGCGTGCATTTTGAAGCGCCATTTCTTTATCGTGCCCATGTACGCTTCCGCAATGTTTGTGTGGTAAACCTGGTTTTGTTTGCACAAATACCTCCCAAAGTATTCCTTGATTATCTGACATTTGTTTTAATTTTTATGTTTCTATTTTATTACGCAGCAATGAGTGTCTTATTCTTCTTAGCAGCATATGCTTCAGCCGCTTCTCTTACCCAAGCACCCTCTTTGTGAGAATGTATTTTATTCGTTATTCTTTCTTTGTTACAAGGGCCATTTCCACTAATCACATTTTTGAACTCAGCCCAGTCAGGTGTTCCAAAATCATATCCTTTTTTTGCCTCATTCCATTTTAAATCTTTGTCGGGAATTGTTAATCCCAATATTTCGGCTTGAGGCACTGTTTGGTTTACAAAGCGCTGACGTAACTCATCGTTGCCTTCACGTTTTATTTTCCATTTTAAAGCATTAGCCGAATTTGGCGATTCTTCATCGGGCGGACCAAACATCATCAATGATGGCCACCACCAACGGTTTAATGAATCTTGTGCCATTTCTTTTTGTTCGGGTGTCCCTTCAGCCAATACGGTCATAATTTCAAAACCTTGGCGTTGATGGAAACTTTCTTCCTTACAAATACGTACCATTGCCCTTGCATAAGGTCCATAGGATGTTCTTTGCAACATTACTTGGTTCATAATAGCGGCACCATCTACTAACCAACCCACAGCGCCAATATCGGCCCAAGTTAGGGTAGGGTAATTAAATATACTCGAATATTTTGCTTTTCCGGTATGCAATTGATCCAATAATTCATCACGTGAAATGCCCATCGATTCAGCTGCACTGTATAAATACAATCCGTGTCCTGCCTCATCCTGTACCTTTGCTAACAATACCATTTTCCTTCTTAAACTAGGGGCGCGTGTTATCCAATTACCCTCTGGTTGCATCCCTATTATTTCAGAATGTGCGTGTTGTGATATCTGTCTGATTAGGTGTTTGCGATATGTTTCGGGCATCCAATCCTTAGGTTCTATAGATATTCCTGCATCTATTTTATCTTGAAAGGCTTTTTCGCTTAATGCGTTTTCCATTTTATGGTCTTATTTAAATTTCTTTAACTGTTACAAATATACTATTTAAACAAAATTTTCATCACAAAGTTTTATTTTTATTGTCCTTGTTAAAATGATGTGGGTCATTTTTTCATAAAATTTTTGGAAAGCAAAATTTAGTTTGCAATTATTTGATACTATTGTGTAACAAAACCAATACTATATTCGTCCTATTCACGATTTATGAAACAAAAAGTTACACTTATAGTATTTTTCTCCTTTTTTTCTCTTTGCCAGCTATTTGCAGCAACAATTTCAGGTACCGTAACCGATGAGCATAATCAAGCAGTTCCATTTGCAACTATTTACATAAAAGGAACAACAAAGGGCACTACTTCTAACATTCAAGGGAATTATAGTATTGAATTGAAAGACGGAACGTATGAGCTCGTTTTTAAGCTTATTGGGTATAAGCCCCATATTGAAAATTTAACTGTTATAGGCAGTAATATAAAAGTAGATGTGAAGTTATTTCCCGAAAATATTCAATTGAATGAAGCCACTATAAGTGCCGATGCGGAAGATCCTGCCTATGCCGTAATAAGGCAAGCGCAAAAGAAAAGGAAGTATTATTTAGAGCAAGTCGATGCATACAGCTGTGATGTATACATTAAAGGGGTGCAGAAAATTACTAAAAAACCAAAAAAAATAATGGGTATCGAGGTGGATGCTGAAGGGGAAATTGATACCGTTACCGGCATTGTATACTTATCGGAATCGGTATCCAAATTTAATTTTAAGCAAAAGGACAAGATAAAGGAAGAAATGATTTCTTCGAAGGTAAGTGGTGATAACAAAGCTTTTAGTTACAATCAAGCATCGGAAATGCTGTTTAATTTTTACGAAAATATTTTGGAAGTGGAAGGTTTAAGTGAGCGAGGGTTTATTTCACCCATTTCTAATAACGCAATGCTTAGCTATAAGTATAAAATGATTGGAACCTTTTTTGAAGAGGGCAAAATGATCAATAAAATTCAAGTAATACCCAAACGTAAAAACGACCCTGTTTTTAGAGGAATTATTAATATTATGGACGGTACTTGGCGCATACACAGTTTGCAGCTAATGCTTACCAAGGATGCTCAAATTGATTTTGTGGATACACTTCGTTTGAATCAAGTTTTTATTCCGGTAGATAAAGATATTTGGATGCCTATATCCAATAAGTTTGTTTTTGATTTTGGTGTGTTGGGAATTAAAGGGAGTGGTATGTTTGTAGGTGTTAATTCTAATTACATCATTGACCCTGATTTTCCGAAACATTTTTTTACAAACGAAATAATGAATGTAAAAGATGATGCCAATAAAAAGGATAGTGCCTATTGGAAAGATTCACGCCCAATTCCCCTGACCTATGATGAGGAAATAGATTATGTTAAAAGAGACAGCCTATATAAAATAAGGAATTCGAAAGCCTATTTGGATTCTTTGGATAAGAAGGAAAATAAATTTAAGTTAAAGGATATTTTGTTTGGCTATACTTATGGTAATCGAATGAAAAAGCAATATTTTTCTATTGGTGGCGCTTTGGAGGATTTTCAGTTTAATACGGTTCAAGGATATGTAATTGGTAGTCGTTTGAATTATTCCAAGTTTTTTGAGAATAATAAAAATTACGGTATAGGCCTTTCGGCAGGCTACGGTTTTTCAAATAAGGATGTGTATGGAAAGCTCTATGGAAATTATAATTACAACCCTAAAAAATTTGAAAGCGTAACATTTGCAATCGGTAAAGAGTACGCTCAATTCAATGGTAACAAACCTATTTTGCCTATTATCAATTCATTTTATTCTTTGCTTAATGAGCAAAATTATATGAAGTTGTATTTAAAGTATTATACTAAAGTTACTTATTTAAGAGAGTTGGTGAATGGTCTTTATTTTAATCCATCCTTTGAATATGCAGATAGGTTGTCTGTTTTAAACAATACAGGAGAGTCGTGGATAAAGTCAAAAAATACCTATACTTCCAACGACCCACAAGATGCTTCTTTCGATGGTTATTCTTTTGCAAATAATCAAGCATTGGTTGTGGATATTAAAATAGCATATGTATTCAAACAACGTTATTACACGGCTCCCAATGTTAAGACTATAACCGGGTCAAAATACCCCAGCTTATATATGGATTATAAAAAGGGGATAGAAGCCTTGGGCAGCGATGTGAATTTTGATTTGTTGGTGTTGGGTATAACACATAAACTCGACTTTAAATTGTTTGGCAATTCAAGTTATAGTTTCACAGTTGGTAAATTTTTAAACAACAAAAAAATGTATTTTGCCGATTGGTACCATTTCAAAGGTAATCAGACCTTGTTTTCCGGGTTTTCCTTGCTCGACTTTCAAGTGTTGGGTTACTATACTAATAGTACGAAAACTCAGTTTATGGAAGGGCATTACGAACATAATTTTGGTGGATTTATTTTAAATAAAATACCTTTGATAAAAAAATTGAAACTGCAGGAAATTGGAAAGGCAAGTATCTTAACCAATGATGGTAAGAATCAATATGCCGAGTTATCGCTTGGTTTAAAACGTTTGAATTTCAGGCTTGATTTTGTAACCGGATTTTCAAACAATAAAAAGATTAGTTCAGGAATTAGAATTGGTGTCAAATTAAATTAATAATTGTATTACAATGATGTGCAAAAAAATCATTTTATCAGTCTGTTTTGTAAGCCTTTTTACTTCGGCATTCGCCCTTGAATACCCAAGTAAATCTGTAACGCTGAAAAACGGCTTAAAGGTTATCGTCTGCGAAAAGGCCGATAACAATTTTGTGGAATTTGAAGTGTGGTATCGCACGGGCAGTAAAGATGAAAAAGCCGGAATACGTGGTATGGCACATCTTTTCGAACATATGATGTTTAGAGGTACAGCCAAGTATCCCGGAAAATCAGTTTTTGAGAATGTCGAAAAAGTAGGAGGTCAGGTAAATGCCTATACCACTTTCGACAGAACAGTATATCACGAATATGTGCCGGCTACAGCGCTAGAAAAGATGATGGACATTGAGTCGGATAGAATGGCAAATTTGGTTGTGACCCAAGAAATTTTGAATACCGAAAGAGAAGTAGTGGGAGAGGAGTTGAGAAACGGCACCAACAATTGGTACCAGAAAATGAGTGCCGACAGATATCCTCATTTGTATCCCGCAGGACACCCTTACGAAGTGGATGTAATTGGTTTTTTGGACGAGATAACAAAATTTACTTCCGAGCAATGTATGGATTTTTACAATAATTATTACAGTCCGAACAATGCATTTATTGTTATTGTGGGCAATGTAAAAACAGAAGAAGTGTTTGCAATGGCGGAGAAATATTTTGGTGCCGTTACCAAGCAGTTGGTCATTAAACAACCAACAAATATTCCACGATTGGATACAGCGAAAATTAGAGTTGCAGAAATGAATATCAATTTTCCTATTCAAATATATACCTATGTATTTCCCCGACCGGTGCGAGCTCTTGCAAACAATGATTTTTTTGCGTTTCAACTCTTGTCGGATGTTCTATTTTCAAGTAGCAATTCCATTTTGAATAACCGTTTGGTAAAAAAGGATCATTTGGCTTATGGCCTAAATACAGTGAATGATACCTGGAGTGTATTTAATAATTTTGGTATTATAGATGTTGTGATGAATGCTTCTCCCGGCAACGTAAAAGTGAAGAGGGCTATTCGCGAAGAGATAAATCGAATAACAGCAGAAGGTATTCCGCAAACAATGCTGAACGATTATGTAACTGCAACTGAAAATTCCAACAAGCTGAGCAATTACGAATGTGCAAACATTGCAGGTGAATTGGGTATGGCAGAGTATTATTTTTATAATTATTCGGCAGCCTATATCATCAATGACGAATATAAAAAGGTTACACAGGAAGATATTAAAAGGGTTGCTGCCAAGTATCTTGCTGAGGATAAAATACAAATCATAAACATTAAACCTGAGTAATAATAATGTGTTCCAATTCTATCGGTATGAAAAAATTATCTTATATATATACACTTATCCTTCCTTTATCGTTAGGTTCTATAACTGTTTTTGCTCAACTAAAACAAGTGCCAGTTGAAGAATTTAAATTAAAAAATGGCATTGAAGTGAAGTTTATTGAATTTGGAAGTTTGCCCGCTGCCAGTATTTCTTGTTACGTAAATGTGGGTAAAAAAACGGAAACTCCAGGTCAGCAAAATATGGCTTCAATGACTTCTAGTTCCTTATTATTGGGCAATGCTAAATATGATCGTATCGGCCAAGATAATCTACTAACCAAACTTGGTTCGGGCATCAGTTCTTCAACCAATGATAATTATACGGAGCTTGGAATGAGTTTTTTGACGAAGGACATTACTGTAGCGCTGGATCTTTTTTCCAATGTAATTCTTACACCCACTTTTCCTGCCGATGAAATAAAACAAGAAATAGAACAAACCCTGAATTACAATAATCCCTATAAAATGGATATAGGAAACATTGGCGGAATGTTCTCCAATTATGTTTGTTTTGGTACTTCTCATCCTTTGGGTAGGCATTTTTATGCTGCGCAACTAAACAAAGTTACTTCAGCACTACTAACGGAATTTTACAAGTTCAACTATACTCCTAAAAATACTAAAATAGTAGTTGCCGGTAAGTTTGATAAAGTGAAGATGAAAGAATTGTTGGAAAATTCATTCGGTGCTTGGACTGCCACCTATGGTGAAAACAATGGAGCAGCCTATGAAGTAACGAACATAGGAAAGAAGGAATACTTTTTTGTAAATAAAAAACGTGCTACACAAACCTACTTACAATGGAATAAAAAAGCACCCGAAGGCGGCTCAAAGGAAGCTCTGTTGTTTCAATTGGCGAACAGTTCTTTTAATGTATTGTTGTTTGATGAGATACGGGCCAAAGAGGGTAAAACCTACGGTATTTATAGTGGATTGAGTGAGCAAGACAACAATGGTGTTTATTCTGTAAGCACACAAGTGCGCAACGAGGTAGCCTATGCAACAACAACTTCTTTTGATAGAGTATTAAAACAATTTTACGATAAAGGAGTAACGCAGGAGGAGCTTGACAAAGCAAAAGCAACCATAAAAAATAGTCGTTTGTCGATTGAGAATCCTGCATCTATTATTGAATTTTATAATCCAATATTGTACAAAGATGTAAACAAGCGCAACGAATTACTCGCAGTACTTGATGCAATTACCATTGAACAAGTAAATAAGGCGGTGAAGAAATATTTTAATCCTGATTCGTATAAATTAGTGATGGTGGGCGATGAAACGGTGTTGGAGCCTCAATTGCAAAAAATAGCAGGATTGGTTAAATTGCCCGTTACCAGTATTGAAAAAGATAACTAATAGCCTATGAAATATATTGTCCCTTTTTTTATGTTGTTTGTGCTACAAGGATATGCACAAGACAATGCATTAAAACCAAGTGAAGAAAAAAGTAAAGCCCGACAAGTTTTACTTTTGCCTTTTCAGCCAACGTGTTATATGAGCGACATTGATAAGAAAATCAGTGAAAGCAGCAGCAACTGTAATTTCGATTATATTGTGAATACTTTTAGAGCGCAATTGGATATTTATTTGGCAAATGAACTGAAGCAATTATATGTATCGCATAAGTATACGGGCGACCCATCTGCAGAAAATTTAAAGCAACTGAATGATGCTTACAATGCTTTTAAGTATCAATTTACTCCTGTTGAAAATACTGTTTTGAAAGAAAAGGGCGATAAAAATACGCCCATAAAGGGAGGACAAATTGTGGTAAAACAAAATACTACACCCGAGTTTATGAATGCAACTGTTGCCGACAAAGACCAGTTTTCGAAGTTGTGCCGCATTTATAACAGCGATTATTTTATCTTGGTAAATCAATTTGAAGTGGTACAGGATTATTATTCGTCAGAAGTAAATAGCAGACAAATAAAAGTACATTATGCCATCGTAAACAGACAAGGTGAAAATATAAAGGGAGGCATTGCTTCTGCTTCTTTTTCAAGCAATACAAGTAATATTCAAGAAATTATTAAGGCAACCTTTCCCGCAATTGCAAAGACTGTTAGTGCATCTGTTGTAAACGAAAGTGTTTTGAAAAAGTAATTTGGTAACTACAAACAACTAAAATCCCTACGGGATTTTCTCTACCTTATCTATTCTGCTATTCAAAATTTTCCATTCCCCTTTTTCCATTTTCATTATTTGAAGAATGGTCATTTTAGTATTTTGAAATGGTGGCCCTTGTATTTTTTTTACTGATTGAGTTATTTCTACCGATGCACTGTCTTCGTAGAGTTGTACCATTTTAAAGGACAGCAAGTCGTATTTCAAATCATATTTTTCAAACAACTGTTTTGCTTGTTCTGGGGTAGAGGCATAAAACGGACTTTTGCTGTGTATGGTGCTTTGCTCTAATTTAGCGTCCTCCTTTTCCAGCGCTGCTAAATTTGTTTTTAATACGCGCTTAATCAAGTCCTCTTCAACAGCTTTTGTTTGAGCAATGCTAGTGAAGCCTATAAATAGAAAAATCAGTTGTAGGGAATAGTGTTTTTTCATATTACTTTATGATTGCTGCCGTACCATATTTAGCGGCAAATTCCATTTTAATTTTTTGCAACTTCATTTCGTGTTCGAGCAATTCAATCAGTTGTTGATCGTCATTCACCTCTTGTAATTTTTTTTGATTGTCGGCACTCATTTTATGTATGCGCTTTATCTTTAAGGAAAGCACACTTTTTACAACATCATCTGCAATTGAGCTAATTTCTTTGGGCACTACAATTTTTTTCTTTTCTTCCCATTTCGCAAGCGAGTAGGGTAGTGCAATAATATCTATCACTACTTTTTGCACTTCTGAATTTGGGTGTTTGGTAAAGTGTGGGATGTAAGGTATATCCTCTTTTTCAACACCACTAACAAATTCATTTAAAATAATGTTGTAGACTTCATTCTCCAGTTGAATGCTATCCACAGTAAGTTCGTGGCAAATGTATTCCGCTACTTTTACCTCATTGCTCACTGTTTTTTTATTTTCATCTACATAGCTCAGTGTAAAAACATCTTTGCCATACTGTATCAGCAAACGAATAATGTCGCGTTCTTGAAATTCTGAATCATCGCTGTTTTCAATTTTTTCGAATTGCTCAACTAGCACTTCCTCTGTTTGAAAATTTTGTTCAGCCCCTGTATCTTTTTTTGAATTTTGTCTGCGTATTTTATTCAATTCACTCAACAAAACCTGCTCGTTCATTGCCATAATGGTGCTGCATTCCTTTACATATACCGAACGGTAAATAGGGTCGGGAATAAGCGCAATGGTTTCTACAATGTTGCGTATCAGTTCTGCTTTTTTGATGGGATCATTTTTGGTTTCATTCACCAACAATCCTGTTTTGAAGGTTATAAAATCAACGGCTTTTGTTGCAAGAAAATTCTTTAGCTCTTCGCTGCTTACTTTTTTGGAATAGGAATCAGGGTCGTCACCATCAGGAAACAACAATACTTTTACGTTCATTCCTTCTTCCAACACCAAATCAATTCCCCTGAAACTTGCTTTTATTCCCGCATTGTCGCCATCGTATAAAATGGTGATGTTTTTTGTATACCTGCGTATTAATCGTATTTGCTCAATGGTAAGGGATGTTCCGGAAGAGGCTACCACATTGTCGATACCCGCTTGAACTATTGATGTTACATCGGTATAGCCTTCCACCAAATAACAGGTGTCTTTTTCAACAATGCTTCTTTTTGCAAAAAAGGCACCGTACAATACATTGCTTTTGTGGTATATTTCTGTTTCGGGTGAGTTGATGTATTTAGCAACTTTTTTATCGCTGCGCAAGGTGCGTCCACCAAAGGCAATAACTCTTCCTGAGGTATTGTGTATAGGGAACAGTACCCTTCCCGAAAAGCGATCGAAGGCTTTGTTTTCTATGTGTTCAGCTCCTTGTTCTTTTTCCGGTAATATGCTCAATCCTGCCTTTACTAAAAACTCTAATTTAAAGCCTGCTTCCAAAGCAGCTTCTGTAAAAGCATTCCTTTTTTCTAAGCTATAACCCAGTTGAAATTTCTCAACTATATCATCGCGAAATCCTCTTTCCTTAAAGTAGCTTAAGCCTATGGCTTTCCCTTCCTCGTGCTGCAATAAATTTTCAGTAAAATATTTTTGTGCAAAGGCGGTAACGGCAAAAATACTTTCGCGCTCATTTTTTTCGGCTATTTG
>CAIMGI010000041.1 GCA_903840505.1 uncultured Bacteroidota bacterium | reverse complement strand
TGGTCATCCTGATAGAGGACATAGAATTGCAATGGCTTCTAGAACACATCCAGATGGAACAATTGAACCAAATGGTGAAAAATTGGAACCATATGAAACTAAATCAGACCAAGCAAAACCATTTGAAGGGTTTGGATAAATTGATAGGGTTTTTTCAATATTTACCTGTTCTTCAGTTGATGCAATTAATAAATATCGATAAGGACTTTTTGTTAATGCTGTATGCATTCTTGTTTTTTGGTTGTTGGTAAACATTACTGCAACATTATCGTCACAATAATCCATATAGTTCATAAACATATCACCATTTGGTGCATTCCCGGGGCAATTAGATACACTAGGAAAATTAGGGCTGCCAAAATTTTCCTGAAATTGTGTAGGTGTATCATTGCAATAATCAGAAGCACAAGTATCGTCACCCCAAACGTGTCTTATACCTAAATAATGTCCTATTTCGTGTGTGGTAGTTCTACCTAAGTCCTGTCCATTAAGTAGGTTTCCTGTTGTGCCAAAACAATTGTATTTAACAACAACCCCATCAGTTATAGATGTTCCGAAAGGTCCAAATAAACCTGTAAGGGTAGAGTTAGGAGGAAAAGTTGCATAACCCAGCAGAACACCACCTAAATTACATACCCAAATATTTAAAAATAACTTTGGATTCCATATACTGTTTGGTTTTATTGTTTGTGAAACATAAGTTTCTGAATAGGGTGCCGCAACCCAACCCATTGTGGTTCTGTTGATACGCTCAATACCCGGTGTTGGCATAGGACTTCCGAATTGATCTAGAGTGGTTAAAAAGAAGTTTATTTGGCAATCCGCTACTCTGCTGGTCCACACTGCAGGTGTATTGCTCCAATCAGAGTTGGTTTTTGTGAAATCCTTATTAAGTGCCACAATTTGTGACTGAATTTGAGCATCACTGATGTTGGAATTGGTTCCAATTGCCTCTCCATTATGAATTACGTGTACAATTACCGGAATGTTATATATTACAGCATTTGTTTTTCCTGCATTATAAGATTCGTCTACCATATTTGCTGCCATCCATTCTTCAAATTCGTCTAAGCTACCCATTTCCGGATTTTCTTCACGCATTCTTTTATCTACTTCCATTGTTGCGCATTTTCCAGAATTATGTTGTTGAGCAATTACATTAGAAGAAATGATTATTCCAATAATTGCCAATGAGAGTAGTTTTCTTTTCATAAAATTAATTTCGATCAATCAATTCATTGTTGAACTCAGTATACCAAAGTAATATAAAAAATGTTAAAATCGCAAATATGATTCGCTGTATGTTACAAAATGATTGATTAAATAGTTTTTAACAAAACTCCACGTTTTTTTATTCTTTTAAACGATTGTGTATGAAGTAATACTTGGTTTTTTCTATTAATTTTACGAACTATATGAAATCAACCGTTTTAATTGTAGACGATGAAGAGCATCTGTTATCTACGTTAGTACTTAATTTTGAGTTGGAGGGCTATACAGTTTTGTCTGCAAGTAATGGAATTGAAGCAATAAGACTATTTCAATCTCAAAAAATAGATGGTGTTATTTTGGATATTATGATGCCAAATATAAGTGGGGTGGAGGTATGTAGAAAAATAAGAGAAATAAATAAAAATGTACCCGTATTGTTTTTAACTGCCAATAACAGCAATGCCGATAAGATAGTGGGTTTGCGCAGTGGAGCGGATGACTATTTAACAAAACCTTTTAATTTAGAAGAGTTACTACTTAGGGTAGAGAATTTATTGCGAAGAGCAAAAGTGGGGCAAGTTGACGCAGCTATGCGAATTCCCAATATTTATCATTTTGGCGCCTTTGAAATAAATTTTTCCACCTTTGAAATTATTGGCATAAACCAACAAAAAACAATGCTCAACAAGAAGGAGATATTGCTTCTTAAATTATTGATTGAAAGAAAAAATGAGGTAGTATCAAGAGATGAAATAATGGAGGAAATATGGGGCGAGGATGTTACTTCTACAACAAGAACCATTGATAATTATATTTTGGCTATAAGAAGGTATTTTGAGCAAGACCCCAAAATTCCTGTCTATTTTCACACAGTAAGAGGTATTGGCTACAAATATTCTGAAAAATGACAGCTTTGGGAGAAATTGATAAAGCCTTATTTTTAATATTGAATGGATTTCACAATTCATTTTTTGATATTGTAATGCAATTTGCAAGCAATAGATTTGCTTGGATACCATTGTATATACTATTACTTTGGTTAATTATTAAAACCTTTAAAAAAAAATCAATCATTATTGTGCTTTCAATCGTATTCATTATAGCACTCTCCGACCAATTTTCGGTTATGATAAAAAATATGGTGTTACGACCACGTCCTTGTCATAATGAAATGCTTGCCCAACAAATTCACATCAATGGCAATTGTGGTGGGTATTTTGGTTTTGTTTCATCACACGCAGCAAATACTTTTGCCTTAGCACTTTTTTTAAGTTTTTTATTGAGACGTAAATACAATTATTTCCCACCGCTCATTTTTTCTTGGGCAGTTTTTGTCTCTTACAGTAGAATATACAATGGTGTGCATTATCCATTCGATATAATTGGTGGAGCACTTTTGGGTTTATTAATTTCCTTTAGTATTTATACAGTTGTTAAATCGTACATTTATATAAAATGAACATACTATATGTATTTATAGGTGGAGGTTTTGGAAGCGTTTTTCGTTTCGCTATCTCTGAAGTGGTAAAGAGTAATTTTAAGGGTGTTTTTCCTTTGGCTACTTTTATTTCGAATGCCTTAAGTTGTATTGTACTTTCGCTTGTATTTAATTATTTATTTACCAAAGGAGAGGAAAGTAATATGCTGAAACTATTATTAATTACCGGTTTTTGTGGAGGCTTTAGTACATTCTCTACATTTAGTTACGAAACTGTGGAATTAATCAAAAGTGGTAATTTATTTGTTGCTATAACCAATGTTTTAATAAGTGTTATCACTTGCTTGTTTATGGTTTATTTTATTTCAAAAAACACAAACTGATTTATATGAAAAAAATTATTTTTTTTATTGCCTTTCAAACAATTTTTTTTGAATGTTGTTTTTCCCAGAAAGCGCCAATTCCAAATAATTCTAACTCTCTTTCCCCTAAGTTGGTCATAGGAATTGTAATTGACCAGATGCGTTATGATTATATTTATAAGTATTGGTCAAAATACGGTAATGGTGGTTTTAAGCGTTTGGTAAATGAAGGTTACTCTTGTAAAAACACCAATTTTAATTATGTTCCAACCTATACCGGTCCCGGACACGCTTCAATTTATACTGGAACCACTCCCTCTATTCACGGTATTGTTGGCAATGATTGGTATGATAGAGAAGTTGCATCGAGGGTTTATTGTGTAAAAGACAAATCTCAAAAAACAATTGGTACACTAAACGAAAAGGATAGCTCGGGTTCTATGTCGCCACACAGAATGCTCACCACTACCATTACAGACGAATTAAGATTGTCTAACAACAAAAAGTCGAAAGTCATAGGTATTTCTTTAAAAGACAGAGGTGCCGTTTTGCCTGCAGGCCATATGGCAAATGCCGCTTATTGGATGAATTCTGAAGGGATGTGGATAAGCAGTTCGTATTATATGAAAAATTTGCCGGTTTGGGTAAATGATTTCAATGCAAAATCGCTTACGCAAAAATACCTTTCACAGGTATGGAATACTATGTTACCTATTAATCAATATTACGAAAGTTTATCCGATACCAATGCCTTTGAAAGCCCTTATGAAGGTGAATTATTGCCCATTTTTCCTCATAATTTACCCGAAATTGTAAAAAAAGAAGGGAATGAGCTTATCAAAGCAACACCTTTTGGGAATTCAATTTTAAAAGACTTTGCCATTGAGGCTATGAAAGCCGAACAAATGGGGAAAGGGAATTTTTGTGATTTTTTAACCCTTAGTTTTTCATCAACGGATTATTTAGGTCATCAATTCGGACCAACCTCAGTAGAGGTGGAAGATTGCTATTTAAGGTTAGATAAGGATATTGCCGAATTGTTGAAGTTTTTGGATACTTACTTGGGTAAAAACAATGTTCTTGTTTTTTTAACTGCCGATCACGCAGCACCTGAAAATCCGGTGTATTTAAAAAGTTTGGGCATAGGAGCAGGTACAATTGATGGAACTACTTTTAAATCATTTAATGAAACGCTAAAAAATGTGTATGGTGATTCTATCATTGAAAAATACATCAATCAACAGTTTTATTTGAACAACAAAGTAATAAACCGTAGAAAATTAAATAAGGTTGAAATTGAAAATTACATTGCATCCCAAGTGATAGGAACAAAAGGTGTTGCCGCAAGTATAACACGAACATCATTGTGTAATTCAGAATTTAATGAGGCGCCCCGAATGCTTATTCAAAAGGGCTTTAATCAGAAAAGGTCAGGTGATATAATGTTAAATTACGAACCCGGTTGGATGGATTATGTTACTTTGGGTACAACACACGGTTCGGCTTACAGCTATGATACACACGTACCATTACTTTGGTACGGCTATTCAATTAAACCCGGAAGTAGTGTTGATCCTGTAAATATTACTGATATCGCCCCAACCTTAGCGTTGTTGTTAAACATACAATTTCCAAATGGCTGTACAGGAAAACCAATTCAAGTGCTATTCAAGTAAATATTTCTTAAATTCGCATTATAAAATAGAAAAAAGATGTCTGAAGATAAAAAAAGTGAAATTCCAAAATTTAATATTCCAATTGAAGGATCATTGGGTTTGTTGGCATTGGGTGCTATTGGCTACATTGCATGGAAAAAAAAGAGAGAGGAGTCGAAACTGAAAGAAAGTAATTCAACTGTAAATACAGAAAAAGATGGGAAAGCGATTAGCTAAAAAAGTATTGGTGATTGGTTGGGATGCTGCCGATTGGGACATAATCAATCCATTAATGGAAAAAGGGCTTATGCCTACACTTGAGAAATTTATTAATCAAGGGGTGATGGGGAAAATATCTACTCTTGATCCACCACTTTCTCCAATGTTGTGGACCTCTATTGGAACCGGTAAAACTGCTGAAAAGCATGGTATTCTAGGCTTTTCAGAGCCCAATGCAACTACCCAAACTATCAGACCTGTTTCCGTTACTTCCCGAAAAGTAAAAGCTATATGGAATATTTTAACACACGAAAATTATAAAACGCATCTCGTAGGTTGGTGGCCGAGTCATCCAGCCGAACCAATTAATGGAATAGCTGTATCCGATATGTTTACAAAAATGGACAAATCGCAAGAATCTTGTCCATTCAGATACAATGAAGATTGTATTCACCCGCAAGAATTATATGATACTTTCAATAATTTACGTGTACATCCATCTGAAATAACCGGAAGTCATATTTTTCCTTTTGTTCCGAATGCCGACAAAGTAGATCAAGAAAAGCACAAGTGGATTCAAACAATTTCTACTTTATTGAGTCAGTGCGCCACAGTGCATAACTCAGCTACTTGGATACTTGAAAATAAAGAATGGGATTTTTTAGGTGTTTATTTCGATACAATAGACCATTTTTGCCACGCATTCATGAAGTATCATCCACCAAAAATGGATGGTATAGATCAAGAAGAATTTGATTTTGTGAATGATGTTGTGAACAGTGCTTATCGTTATCACGATATGATGCTGGAAAGATATTTGCAACTTGCCGGTGATGATGCTACCATAATTATTGTTTCAGATCATGGATTTCATTCAGGTGTGCTTCGGCCAAAGACCCTGCCAAATGATCCCGCTTCTCCTGCTTTTGAACACAGTCAATATGGTATTATTGCAATGAAAGGTCCCGGTATTCTAAAAGATGAAAGAATTTATGGTGCTTCAGTTTTGGACATAACACCAACAATTTTATCATTGTTTGGTTTGCCTGTAGGAAAGGATATGGATGGAAAAGTATTGGTAAATGCTTTTGATGAAAAGGTGGTGCCCGAATTTATTGATAGCTGGGAAGATGTTGAAGGTAATTTTGGTATGCATCCTATTGAAATGCGTGATAATCCTTGGGCTTCTGTAGATGCTATGAATCAATTGGTGGAATTAGGTTATGTAGAAGCTCCAACGGAAGATAATAAGGAAAATATTAAAAGAGTGGTTAATGAGTCGAATTATTATTTGGCTTTAACTTATTCTTTCAAAAAGGAGTATGATCTAGCCTTGCCAATATTGGAAAAGTTAGTTGCAGAAAATCCCGAGACAATTCGTTTTTTAATGAGGTTAGCATCTTGCTATCAGTATATGGGTAACAATATTGCTTGTAGAAGGGCAATTGAAAAGCTTCGAACACTTGACTCAAAAACAATTCCACATCTTGATTTTTTAGAGGGTTCATTGTTATTGGGGGAAAATAAAATTAGAAAAGCTTTAGAGATGTTTAAGAGTGCGGAAAAATCAGTTCCACATTTCCCGAATTTACACTTACAAATAGCGAATACTTATTTTAAAATTAAAAAATTCGATTTGGCTTTAGGTGCTTATAGCAAAGCATTCCAAATAAATCCTGATAGTCCAAATGTGCACCATGGCATGGGAGTTTGTTACCTAAGGATGGATAAGTATGAAGAGGCAATTGATGAACTTTTAACTGCAGTGGGGTTTTTACATTTTTTTCCAGCAGGACATTATCATTTAGGAGAGGCATTGATGAAGAATGGTAACTACGAAATGGCAGAACAGGCATTTTTAGTATCTATTTCCCAATCGCCTGGCAATAAAAGGGCGCATCAATGGATTATCAAATTATACAAAGAATACTTAGGTACGCCTGAAAAAGCCATTTATCACGAAAATTTTATTAAAAATAACATTAAAGGAACTATCACTATTGTTTCAGGTTTGCCTAGGAGCGGAACTTCTATGATGATGCAAATGTTGAATGCAGGTGGATTGGAGGTTCTTACAGACAATGTTCGTCAAAACGATGATAATAACCCTAAAGGTTATTTGGAATTTGAAAAGGTAAAGAGGTTGCACTTGGATAATTCTTGGTTACAAGAAGCTGATGGTAAATTGGTAAAAGTGGTTGCTCCTTTGGTTATGAGCTTGTCGAATGATTACAATTACAAGATAGTATTTATGTTGCGTGATATGGATGAGATGATTCGATCACAACAAAAAATGCTGGGAAAATTGGATGATGGTTCAAAATCGTCATACCCGGTAGCTTTAATTGAAGCATTTAAAAAGCAATTGGAGAAAGCAGATATTTGGTTGAAAAGTATGCCTAACGTTTCATTTATATATGTAAATTATACTGATGTAATTAACTCACCGGAAGAGCAAATTGAAAATTTGAATTCCTTTTTCGATAATGAGTTAGATACTGATAAAATGTTAAGCCAGGTAGATTCATCTTTGTACAGAAACAAAAGTAAGGAATTGCAGAAGTAGTGAATAATTTAACTCCTGTTATCAGTAAAGTTACACTGCAACAACGACAAAATCAGTTGCAGCAAAAGCCTATTGTTATTTGGCTTACCGGCTTTTCAGGTGCAGGGAAAACAACCATTGCACAAGCACTCGAACAATTGTTGTATCAGCACAATTACAAATCGGTTGTGCTTGATGGTGATAATATTAGGGGCGGACTAAATAATAATCTTTCCTTTTCTGAGCAAGACAGAACTGAAAATATCAGGCGCATTGCAGAAGTTGCAAAACTGTTTTGTGACAATGGACTCATTGTAATTTCGAGTTTTATAACACCATTAAACAGTATGCGTAAAATGGCACGTAGCATTATTGGTGAAGATAAATTTGTAGAGGTATTTGTAAATTGTCCAATAGAAGTATGTGAGCAACGCGATGTGAAAGGTTTGTATAAAAAAGCTAGGACTGGCGAGATTAAAAATTTTACAGGAATGGATGCAGGTTTTGAAATTCCCGACCAAGCCGAATTGGTAATTGATTCGAATGGTACATCAAGTGAACAATCTGTAAAGAAATTGTACGATTATATTGTTTCAAAAATTAAATTGGTATAATACCCCAAGATATGGACATAGAGTTTAATAAAAACGAAGACAGAATGAATATGCTAATTTCTGCAATGGAGCAAAAATTGGCAAAAACATATTTAGGTGGAGGTAAGGCAAAAATTGATAAACAACACGAGCAAGGCAAACTTACAGCGCGTGAACGAATTGAATTTTTGTTAGACAAAGATGCAAAGTTCATTGAGGTGGGAGCATTTGTGGGCGATGGTATGTACAAGGAACACGGTGGTTGTCCTTCCGGTGGTGTAGTGATTGTAATAGGTTACGTAAGTGGAAGGCAATGTATTGTTGTAGCAAACGATGCTACCGTAAAAGCGGGTGCTTGGTTTCCTATTACCGGAAAAAAGAATTTGCGTGCACAAGAAATTGCGATGGAAAATCGCCTTCCCATTATTTATTTGGTTGATAGTGCAGGTGTGTATTTGCCAATGCAAGATGAAATTTTTCCCGATAAGGAACATTTCGGACGAATATTCCGAAACAATGCTGTAATGAGCAGTATGGGTATTTTGCAAATATCTGCTGTAATGGGAAGTTGTGTTGCAGGTGGTGCTTATTTACCCATTATGAGTGACGAAGCAATGATTGTTGACAAAACAGGAAGTATATTTCTTGCGGGTTCTTATTTGGTAAAAGCAGCAATTGGCGAAACCATTGACAATGAAACGTTGGGAGGTGCAACCACACATTGCGAAATATCGGGTGTTACCGATTATAAATGCAAAGACGATCAGGATTGCTTAACACGCATCCGAAACATTATGAGTAAAATTGGGGATTTTGACAAAGCTGGTTTCAACCGAATCGAATCAAAAGAGCCGAAGAAAAATCCGAAAGATATAATTGGCATTATTCCCGATGTGCGCGACAAGCAGTACGATATGCAAGAAGTGATAGATCGTTTGGTTGATGAGTCGGATTTTGAAGAGTACAAAGAAGGATATGGGCAAAGTATATTGTGTGGATTGGCACGTATCGATGGTTGGAGTGTTGGTATAGTTGCCAACCAGCGCAAAGTGGTGAAAAGCAAAAAAGGTGAAATGCAGTTTGGTGGTGTAATATATAGTGACAGTGCCGATAAAGCAGCGCGCTTTATAATGAATTGCAATCAAAAGAAAATACCACTTGTGTTTTTACAAGATGCCACAGGTTTTATGGTAGGTTCACGTTCCGAACACGGAGGTATAATAAAGGATGGAGCCAAATTGGTAAATGCAATGGCAAATTCGGTGGTTCCTAAATTTACAGTAATAATTGGTAACTCTTATGGTGCTGCCAATTATGCAATGTGCGGAAAAGCATACGACCCGCGTTTAATTGTTGGTTGGCCAACAGCCCAAGTAGCTGTAATGGGTGGAGCACAAGCAGCAAAAGTATTGGTGCAAATTGAAGTAGCATCCTTAAAGGCAAAAGGCGAAGTAATTACTCCCGAAAAGGAAGCCGAACTGTATAACAAAATTAAAGACCGTTACGATACGCAAACAAGTCCGTATTATGCAGCATCGCGTTTGTGGCTCGATGCAATTATTCATCCTTTAGATACACGCAAATGGATATCAATGGGTATTGAAGCTGCCAATCATTCGCCCATTACAAAGGCATATAATGTAGGTGTGATACAAACCTAAGCTTTATATCTTCTCAAGCTCAGCTTTATAATCAAACTGTACATCTTCGTGTAATTTGGATAGGACTGTAATAATTTTATCCTTTTCGCGGTAGTATAAATTGCTGATGATACCGCTGGAATCTAGGTTTATTCTTGCCGCTCTTACCTTTGAGCAGAAATAAATTCTCAATTCCACTTCTGTTTTTTTGTTCTTGGATGTTTTAATTAGCTTGTTTAAGTGCCTCACAACTTTTTGTAGTCCTTTTTTAGTAGTATAGGTGGTTTTTCTGCTAATGCTAAGGAATAAGTCATCTAGCTTTTCTTTTGATTCTTCCAAATACTGTTGTTCATCAGCCGAACCAAATAACAAGTAGGAGAGGAGTTCTTTATTTTCTTTTTTGTGTTTGGCTAATTTTATACAAATTTCCAACACTTCTTTTTTGTCAAGTGTTGCAAGTTCCTTTTGTAATTGGCTTAGGGATGTAGTTTTCAATTATCTATTATTTACCTACAAGGAAATAAATTCACATATTCTTTTTTATAACTTTCAAGTTCCGCAATCAACTTTTCTCTTAATTCAAAAAGTGCTTTTGCTTCGTTAGGATTGTTTTTAGTAAAAGAAGCAAGTGCCATTTTGCCTTTTGTCTTTTTCATAAAAACTGTAAGGCTGTGTGCAAACCAAGCTGATAAAGGCAACAGTATGGTATAGTACAACAAAATGGTTTTGCCGAATATTAAACCCACAATGCTAATTTGAAGGGAGTAAAAAATTAAAAACAAAAAGAATCCTGCACCATAATTAATGGATGCAAAGAATTCTACTTTACGTACCGTTTTTTTTGCCAACATATAAGGAAGTATGTAAGGAGTGTAGTTGTTTATGAGTCCAAATAAATAAAAGGGGAAACCCAATACTATTAAAATTACATCAACAAAATAACTTGTTTTTTTATCCCGAACCACATGATCTCTTACTCCCATTTTAGCAAGCTGCTTTACGTATCCTTTTAAATCTTCATCCAATTTCATAAGGGTATCAGCATCTTTTTTGTAAAAATGGTTTACAGCTTTTGCAATGCCTTCGGTAACATCAAAGTCGCTGATAGGGCTGTTTTTGCTAACCTTAAATTCTACAAGTAATTGCTTTTTGTATATCTCCTCAATATTGCTTACAAGTATGTCGGTTTCTTTGTTTTCAATAATTACCATTTGTTTGGCAATGGTTGACTCTATTTTTTTTGTTAATTCGTTGGTAGCTATAGCCACATTTTTTTCATATAGTGCTTTATATTCCTGAACATTTATAGGCGGTGCAAATCTTATATGTACTTCACTGCGAAACTGATCCGGCTTTTCGTAACTTAATCCTACGCAAACCACCTTTAAGTCCATTTCAAAGTTGGTTGATTCCTCCGCACCAAAAACGATACGGGAAGTACCTTTTTTTAATTTTCTCAATCTCCTTTCCGATACACAGATACCTTCAGAGAAAATGATAATTATTTTATTCTCCCCTAGCATTCTATAACACTTTTTAAAAACCTCTTCGTTTTTGTTTAGCTTGTCGGCACCTTCTTGAATGCGATAAATGGGCATCATATTCATTTTGCCCAATAACCACATTTTAAAAGGAGTATTAAATACGTCAGATCGAACCAAAGAGTAAACAGGTTTAGGGACAGCGGCTTTTATTATCAATGCATCCATAAAAGAATTGGGATGATTAGAGGCAAGTATTACCGGTTTGCTATAAGGTACATTTTCCAGTCCGTGAAGGTGTATTTTTTTAAAATACAGTTTAAGGGTTATTTCACCGATAAAAATCTTTAAAAATGAATAGAGTACGGATTGTTGTAGGAAATACCGAAACATAGTTTTTAATTATCGTAAAGATATTTAATCTTTTTTGAAATTTTTAAAATATTAACCCGACTTATTCGTCTACTATACTAAACAATAATAATTTTGCTGTGTTATATAAAATATGAAAGTTAGGTTTTTAATCGTTTTAGGGGTTTTATTGTGTATTGATTGGTATTTCTATCAATCTATTTCAACGGTAATGAAAAATAGCAGCGACAACAAAAAGAATATTGCTGCTTATCTCTATTGGGGTTTCTCTATCTTTTCTGCTTTGCTGATTTTATCTGCAGTGTTTTTTAATTACACCTCTTTTCCAAAGTTTATTCGGGTGTATTGTTGGGCAATTGTGCTTGTTATTCTGCTTGTGAAAATTGTGAGCTGTTTATTTATACTTGCAGACGACCTTATCCGATTGTTCCGATGGGGTTTTAGTTATATCCCTTCAGCCGATGGAGTTGAAAAGTCGCACAGTATCAGTCGTCTGAAATTTGTAAACCAAATAGGTTTGCTTGTAGCGGCCTTGCCATTTACAGCCTTAATTTATGGAATGATAAAAGGAGGTTTTGATATACGCGTAAAAAAGACAAGGCTTGTGTTGCCTAACTTGCCAGATGCGTTTAACGGTTTACGCATAGTGCAAATATCGGATATACACTGTGGAAGCTTTACCAGTGCCGACCATTTCGAAAATGCAGCGAAGTTGATTGAAATGCAAAAACCTGATATTCTCTTTTTTACGGGTGATTTGGTAAATGACCTTGCAAGTGAAACGGACGATTTTATTGAGACCTTTAGTGAAATGAAGGCGCCTATGGGAACTTACTCCTCCTTGGGTAACCACGATTATGCCGACTATATTACTTGGGACAGCAAAGAAGCGAAGGCGAAAAATTTGGAAGATTTAAAGGCTGTGCACGCCAAAGTGGGCTGGCGTTTGTTGCTCAATGAAAATGTAGCCTTGGAGCGTGGAGGCGAAAAAATTGCATTGATAGGTATTGAAAATTGGGGAGCAAGGGGTTTTACCAAATACGGAAATTTGAAAAAAGCCTATGAAGGAGCGGAAAACTTTCCTGTGAAAATACTCTTGTCGCACGACCCTTCACATTGGGAAGCACAAGTGTTAAAGGAGTATCCAAACATTGACCTGACATTTGCAGGGCATACACACGGAATGCAGTTTGGTGTTGATTTACCTCATTTTAAGTGGAGTCCAGTAAAATATTTTTACAAACAATGGTCGGGTTTATACGAGCAAGCTGGACAGTATTTGTATGTAAACACAGGTTTAGGATTTATAGGTTATCCTGGTAGAGTAGGGATGTTGCCTGAAATAACGGTGCTTGAGTTGTATAATGCCTAATACTTCTTTCGATTAGTTTTTACTTATTATCCACTAAAGCAATATGCTTTCCGTCTTTGCTTAATGCTAAACGAGTAATGTTTTTAATTCCGTAAATATATAGGTCGGCAATGGGTTTCCATTGTTTGTCTTTTTGCATATCGTACATAAACAACCAACCGCCTTTTGCCATAAAAAAAGTATGGTCGTTGGGCATCGCAATGTCTTCGCTTTTATCAATTGTTTTTACAATTTTTTGTATCTCTTTGGTTTCAATATCAACTGAGCATATCCATCTCATGGAATCAATAAGCTGTGTAAAAATCACAGAATGTCCATCTGCGCCTTTTATAATTGCGCGACCTATATCCTTTGCCAATAGGGTGGTTTTATCGCTTTCTACATCCATTAATTGTAAAGTGAAAGGTTTAGTAAGCAGGAACACTGCAATTTTTGTATCGTTTATCCAACAATGATATCCAATGGAGTCGATGTGCTTATTTACTAAAACAGGCTTTTTTGTTTTGATATCAAATTTCCACAAGCGTTGTGCAGAATCACTTTCTACACGTACACTTGAAATAAATTTCCCATCGCTGGTAAATGTAGGTGAGTATTCACTTTCGGGCGTTTGTGTATATTTTTCTGTTTTTTTTGTTGCAATGCTGTATTTGTAAAAGTCGGCTTGTTTGTCTCCATAGATTGCAGTATATAATATATACGTGCCATCGGGTGAAAAGGTAGGTTGGTTGTCGTAGCCATCACGGTTGGTTATGTTTATACCATTTTTAAAAGTGTATTCATTCTTTTGGTTTTCCATATCCAGCAGCCATATTTCGGTACCAGTAGGTATTTGTGCCAACAGCTTGCTGCTTGAAAGTACAAGGAAAAATAATATCCTGAAAATATTTTTCATCTATTCTATTTATTGTTGTTTGTAAAATATGGTATTTGGATGAAATGTTTTCCACGAATTGTAATATTCCTGTGATGCAATAATAGCTTGTAGTTTTTGCCCTTTCAGTTCGCCTTCGGTACATTCGCCTTTCCAATTCCAGTTTGATTTTGTTTCTGCATCAAGCAAATTGTTTGCGCTATCCAATGAAAAATTAAGTGTCTTTCCATTCACGCTGCGGTTCCAAGAATGAAAGGAAAGGGTATCGCTTTCCATTGCAAGTACAATTGGTGTATTGTTTACTATATCGTTTATGCTTCTTTCTTTCACTAAATCCGACCATAAATAGGCTTTTGCTTCATTGTTAACTTCAATTCCTACTACCCAATTGCGTGGGAAAATTCTATCTGCACTTTCTCTTTTTCTGTCTCTGTATTTATCAAAGTGTGCAAATCCAAACATTTTATAACCCTCCTCACTATTTGGGTCGGGCTGCATAATAAGACTGTTAGGGTGTGCACTTAGCCAAGAAGAAAGTGTTACTTGCTCACATATGATTTCGTTTAATTTTTCTCCTTTTAATGGACCTGCAATAAAATCGCCTGTTGCCTGGCACCACCAGCTGCCTGTTTCCTTTTCCCGAAAAGTCGCATTGTATTGTAGTGCACCGATAAGATCTAGTTCCAGGTTTTTATTGTTTAACGTAGTTGAGAATACATTTCCTGTTCGGCACATTGTACAATAGGTTGCAATGATATTCTCGTCTCCAATTTTATCTTTTACCTGATGGTGATATGCTAACAATTTAACGGGATATGCTTTTGCAATACCATTTCTTTCAATTCCCAGTACAATTGTAGATGCAGGTAATTGGTTTTTGTCGGGTGTTAAGAAATTAGTCTCAACAGGCTCTTTAAAGAGGGTAGGAGCTGAAAATTTTCTACTTAAAACACTTGTTGAAACACAAACGAGGGTTAAGAAAAATAGCCATACTTTTTTTCCTGTACTTCCATAAATAGCAATATTCAATACTGGAATTATTACAAGTAACAGTCCCAATAGCATATAAAAGGGTTTGAAATTGTATATAAAATATGCTACTGATGCAGAATTCAACTCTTGACTTCCGGGCATCGGCATCATCAAATAGAGTAGGAGTATGTTTGGTAAAATAATGAAAAGAACCCCTATAGTAAGTAGCAAGGTTTTGTATTTTAGGTAAGGTAAATTCATTTTTTATTTTTAGAATGAGGTTTTTGTGATGGTAGAATGAATCGTGTTTATTTGTTGAAGTGCAGCAGATCCATACCATTGATGTAATTCCATAATTAGTCCTCCCGATTTAATTAAAGGGTCGGTTTCGGTTAATTTTCTTGCTTCTTCAATGGTTGTAACATTAAAAATATAAATACCCCTAATCTCACCTTTCTCTAAGAATGGTCCTGCAACGCACAATTTTCCTTCATTGGCCATTCGCTGAATATTATTCATATGTGCCTTTTGCAATTGCACAGATGTTGCGGAATCTTTTGAAGGTGTAGGTCCTCTTTTTAAAAAGGCCATCACATAAGATTTCATTCCGTATTCATCGGCACCTAATTGTTTCGCGAGTTTTTCATTGTATGCCGGAGTGTTTTGTGAATACACCTTGCTAAAAAGCAATAGTGTAAACAGGAGGATTGTTTTTTTCATTTTATTAAAAGCAGTATTTATTTTCATTAATGAGTTTGTCGGCAATTCGTCTTCGTGCTTCTTTGGTATTTAAAGGCTCTGTTTTGGTAAATCGTTTCAAACCCATCAGCATCATACGTTGTTCATCACCTTCAGCAAAGGAATTGATAGCATCCTTTCCGTATTTGTTTATTAAGTCGGCAGCATCGTTTATGCATACACGCATAATGTCAATTTGTTGTTTGCAATTCTCTTCACCACGTATACTAACTAATTTTTCTACTCTTAACTGTAAGGATTCAGCAACGTATAATTCAATGAGCATATCGGCAATGTTCATCAATATTTCTTGTTCCTTTGATAATTGCATCATTAGTTTTTGTACTGCCGAACCTGCAACCATTAAGGTAGCTTTTTTGAAATTGGCTATGTATTTTTTTTCTGCTGTAAATAGGGTAGTATCTTCTGCTCCAAAATCAGGAATACTCATTAGCTCCCCTGCAACCTTAGTAGCCGGACCCAATAAGTCGAGTTCACCTTTCATTGCGCGTTTAAGCATCATATCCATAATAAGCATACGGTTTATTTCATTAGTTCCTTCAAATATTCTGTTTATACGTGAATCTCTGTATGCCCTTTCCATAGGGGCTTCTGCCGAATAGCCCATTCCGCCATATATCTGTACCCCCTCATCTACAACATAATCCAATGTTTCGGAGCCATGAACTTTAAGAATAGCAGCTTCAACAGCAAATTGTTCTACCCCTTTTAAAATAGCTTTTCCTTTGTCTAAGCCACCTGTAATTAATGTACTAATAGCATCTTCAATATTCTGAGTTGCTCTGTATAAAGCTGCTTCACAAGCATAAATACGTATTGCTTGTTCTGCCAATTTGTAACGAATAGCTCCGTATTTTGAAATGGCTCTGCCGAATTGTTGACGTTCGTTTGCATATTGCACCGATTGGCTTGCAACTTGTTTCGATCCACCCAAGGCAGCTGCAGCTAACTTAATTCGGCCCATATTCAAAATGTTTACCGCTATTTTAAATCCATTTTGTCTTTCGGATAATAAATTTTCAACAGGAACCTTGCAATCATTAAAAAAGACTTGTCTTGTAGAGCTTCCTTTGATACCCATTTTATGTTCTTCTGGATTCAGTGTAATTCCTCCGAAACTCTTTTCTACGATAAATGCACTGAGGGTTTCATCGTTGTCAATTTTTGCGAATACGGTAAATATATCAGCAAATCCACCATTGGTAATCCACATTTTTTGTCCGTTTAACAAATAATGTTTACCATCGGCTGTAAGTACAGCTTTTGTTTTTCCTGAGTTTGCATCCGACCCTGCATTGGGTTCTGTTAGACAATAACAAGCTTTCCATTCACCATTTGCTAATTTTGGAATATACTTTTTCTTTTGTTCCTCGTTACCATAATACAAGATGGGCAATGTTCCTATTCCTGTATGTGCTGCAATGGATACAGAAAATGAATGTCCGGCACCTAAACTTTCTGTAGCCAACATACCCGTAACAAAATCTTTTTCAAACCCGCCATATTCTTCAGGTACATTCAGTCCCAATAAACCAAGCTCAGCAGCTTTGTTGAGTAATTTTACAGCGAGTCCCTCTTCTTGTTCATCGAGCCTATCCAATACAGGGCGGACTTCTTGTTTTAAAAAATCTTCGCAAGTTTGAACAATCATTTGTTGTTCTTCAGTACTTTCTTCAGTTATAAAGATTTCTTTGGCTTCTGTTTCTTTGATTAGGAATTCTCCTCCTTTTGTTGCGGTCATTTTGGATGTTGGATTTTAGATGTTGGATTTTATGCGATTTGCTTTCTTAAAGTTGATATTAATGAATTAATCATTTTCTCTAATTTATTTAATTTAACAACAAAAGACTCTAAATCATCCTTTTTGATATAATTAAATTCAAATGAAAGAATAATCTGTGTTTCAAGTTCAAAGCAGGAACCCATTGCTATATTTAAAAATTGACTAAACTCTTTATTACTATTTCTGCCAGCTCCTTCCGCTATGTTTGAGGGAATCGAAACGGCAGATCTATTTATTTGAGAAGTTAAACCATACATTTCAGAAGAAGGAAATTTTTTGCTTAATTTAAATGTAAGCTTTGTGATTTCCATTGCTTCTTGCCAAATTTTTAACTCTCTAAAATTATGCATACTAATTTTTTTATCCAACATCCAACATCTAACTATATCATCTCAAATACCCCCGCAGCACCTTGTCCTGTTCCTACACACATAGTTACAATTCCATATTTTTGTTTTCTTCTTTTAAGTTCATTGAATAACTGTACAGAAAGTTTTGCACCCGAACAACCCAATGGATGACCTAATGCAATTGCTCCGCCATTCACATTTACTATATCTTGATTTAAATTTAACTCTCTACACACAGCCAATGATTGCGATGCAAAAGCTTCATTTAATTCAATCAGGTCGATTTGATTTAGATTCATTCCTGCTAATTTTAGTGCTTTAGGAATAGCGGCAACTGGACCAATTCCCATAATGCGAGGAGGTACACCTGCTGCTGCATAACTTACCATACGGGCGATGGGAGTTAAGTTGTTTTCTTTTAAAAACTTTTCGCTAACGATCATCACAAATGCAGCACCATCACTTGTTTGTGATGAGTTGCCAGCAGTTACACTTCCTTTTGAATCAAATACCGGTTTTAATTTTGCAAGGGCATCCAATGTCGTATCGGCTCTTGGGCCTTCATCTGTTTCAACTATATAATCACGTGTTTTCTTTTTTTCGTTTTCATCAATGTAGTTTTCAGAAATGGTGATAGGGACAATCTCATCTTTGAACTTACCTTCTTTAATAGCTTTTATTGCTTTTTGATGTGAGTTGAATGAAAATAAATCTTGGTCTTCACGGCTTACTTTGTATTCATTTGCAACAGCTTCTGCTGTTAAGCCCATTCCCCAATAATGGTCGGGATGTGCTAAAGCGACACCTGCGTGAGGAACAATTCTCCATCCGCCCATTGGGATTAAACTCATACTTTCAGCACCACCGGCAACAATACAATCAGCCATACCGGCATTAATCTTTGCAGCGGCAATCGCGATTGTTTCTAATCCTGAAGAGCAATATCGGTTTACAATCATTCCCGGAACCTTATCTGTATTAAACGCCATAAGGGAAATTAGGCGAGCCATATTGAGACCCTGTTCGGCTTCAGGCATTGCATTTCCAACAATTAAATCGTCCACTTGTTCGTGTGCAACATTTGGAACTGAAGCCATCAAGTGTTTTATTACATCAGCCGCTAAATCATCGGGACGAGTGAATCGAAATCCGCCTTTAGTGGCTTTGCCAACTGCGCTTCGGAAACCTGTTACTATATATGCGTTCATAATTTAAAGATTTTTGATTTTAGATTATTGGATTTTGGAATTGCCTTTAAGCATTTGGTAACTAACATCCAACATCTAATATCTAGTTTCGTAATATCTTACCACCCGTTAAAATACTCTGTATCCTTTCTAAGGTTTTTTTCTCACCGCACAAGCTTAAAAAGGCTTCGCGTTCCAAGTCAAGTAAATATTGTTCGCTAACTAAAGTGGGAGCAGACAAATCACCTCCGCAAAGTACCCAAGCCAATTTTTGTGAAATTTTCGCATCGTGTTCGCTGATATAGTGTCCTGATAACATTGAATTTGCTCCCAAGTAAGCTAATCCAAGCGCTTGTTTTCCAAGAACACGAATATCTTTTCGGTGCAATGGTTTGGTGTAACCGGCCTCAGCTAATTCAATACAATTCAATTTTGCTTCACCTAAAAGTCTGTTGCGTGAAATTACAACAACATCTTTTCCTTTGCGTAAATATCCTAAATCAAATGCTTCATAAGCAGATGTTGAAACTTTCGCTTGGCCTATGGTTAAAAATCTATCACGGAAATTATTTAATTCAATGTCTCCTTCTTGTAATCCGTCTGATAAACGAACAGCAAATTCTTTTGTACCTCCGCCACCAGGAATCAATCCAACCCCAAATTCTACCAATCCCATATAAGTTTCTGCGTGTGCAACAACTCTGTCGGAATGCATACTCATTTCGCAAGCACCGCCCAATGCCATATTATGAGGAGCTACTACTACTGGAATATTTGAATAACGAACCCGCATCATTGCATTTTGGAAGGCCTTAATGGCAAAATTGAGTTCATCATATTCTTGCTCAACAGCCATCATAAATATCATTCCCACATTCGCTCCTGCACTGAAATTTGAACCTTCATTCGAAATAACCAATCCTCTAAAGTCTTTTTCAGCAATTTCAATCGCTGTGTTTATTCCCTGAATAACTTCTCCACCAATCGCATTCATTTTAGTATTCCATTCAAGATTTAATATACCATCGCCAATATCGGTTAGTATTGCACCACTGTTTTTCCAAACGGTTTTTTCTCCACGGATGGCATCTAGTTGAATAAAGGATTCTGTACCTGGAATTGTTTTGTATGATTTAGAAGGAATATCGTAATATTTTCTCTTCCCATTTTCTACTTTATAAAAAGTGGTTGCACCCGATGAAAGCATATCGTATATCCACTGTGCTGGTTTATTTCCAACTGACTCCATCACCTTAACTGTGTCAGAAACCCCCAATGCATCCCAAACTTCAAATGGACCTAATTCCCAAGCAAAACCTGCATTCATTGCAGCATCAATTTTGTATAAATCTTCCGTAATTTCAGGAATACGATTACTTACATAGGCAAATAGTCCAAAAAATGAAGCGCGATAAAATTCACCGGCTTTGTCTTTTCCGGAAATCAAAACCTTCATTCTGTTACGCAAATTGTCAATTGATTTTGTAGCTTCAAGAGTAGCAAATTTTGCTTTTGTGGAGGCTTTGTATTCAAGCGTTTTTAAATCCAATGAGTGAATTTCCGATTTGCCATCTGCACCTTTTACTTTTTTGAAAAAACCTTGTTCGGTTTTGCTTCCCAACCATTTATTGGCTACCATTTTTGCAACGTATTCAGGTATTTTGAATACTTCAATGGCTTCGTCTTTCGGACAACTTGCTGAAACGCCATTTGCTACGTGAACCAATGTGTCTAAACCTACTACATCACAGGTGCGAAAGGTTGCCGATTTTGGTCTTCCTAAAACAGGACCCGTTAATTTATCTACTTCATCGATGCTTAAGTTCATTTTTTCTACCAAATGAAATAAACTCATTATACCGTAAACGCCAATTCTATTTGCTATAAATGCAGGTGTATCTTTACAAAGTACGGTGGTTTTTCCTAAATATAATTCACCGTAGTGCATTAAAAAATCAATTACTTCAGAAGAAGTATTTGTTGTTGGAATAATTTCCAATAATTTTAAATAACGTGGTGGATTAAAGAAATGTGTGCCACAAAAGTGTTTTTGAAAATCCTCGCTTCTGCCTTCATTCATTAAGTGAATAGGGATACCTGAAGTATTTGAAGTAATAAGTGTTCCGGGTTTTCGATAGAGCTCTACTTTTTCAAACACCTGTTTTTTTATATCCAAACGTTCCACAACAACTTCAATAATCCAATCGCAAGTAGCGATGTCCTTCATATTGTCATCGAAGTTTCCTGTAGTAATTCGTTTTGCGAATGTTTTTTTGTAAATGGGTGAGGGGTTTGATTTTAATGCAAATGCCAAGGCATCGTCCACAATTTTGTTACGAGATTTAATACCATCAACTGCATCTTTAGGTACAATATCTAACAAAATTACTTCAACACCAATGTTTGCAAAATGACAAGCTATTCGACTGCCCATCACCCCTGAACCAAGCACTGCTATTTTTTTAATGCTACGTTTCATATAAACAAGATTGTTATTAATTATGCAGCAACTTTCATCGATGAAGGTGATTCACCCAATTTTTTCAATAGCCTTATATGTGAATTAAAAGCGTCTGCAAAAGTTTCATTATCCAAATAAGGTACTCCAAATTCTTCCGCTGTTTTTTTTACTATTTCTGATATCTTATAATAATGCACGTGACAAATATTGGGAAATAGGTGATGCTCTACTTGGAAATTTAATCCGCCTACATACCAACTAATAATTCTGTTGTGTCTTGCAAAATTAACGGTAGTATTCATTTGGTGAATTGCCCATTCATTTTCAACTTCATTTTTATCATTGGGAAGTGGATGTGTAGTGCCTTCAACTGTATGTGCTAATTGAAATATTGTAGTTAATATAACTCCGGATATTGCATGCATAATTAAAAAACCAATGAGTACGTGAGCGAAATGTAAATTGAAAAATACTACGGGAACAAAAAATAGATAAAAGAAATAGAATAGTTTGGAGATTATTAATATCGAAAATTGTTTTGCTTTTTCGGAGCTGTTGGCTCTATTTACTCCATTTCTAGTATACTTATAATATTGAACAAAATCCTTAAGTAAGGCCCAATATAGCGTAGTTATTGCATAAAATAGAAAAGCATAAATAAATTGAAAACGATGAATTTTTTTCACTTC
>CAIMGI010000040.1 GCA_903840505.1 uncultured Bacteroidota bacterium | reverse complement strand
GAGTATATTTTGCAGTATTATCTAAAAGTATATATGCTGAAATTAGAGACCCTGCAACTGCTGTTACTAAGCCAAATTTTATATAGTTCGCTGTTTTCATAAATCAAATTTTAAACCTTTTAGAATACTAAGTTACTAATAATTGAAGCCAAATGCAAATAGTGAAAGCTACAATATTATTTATTCAAAATACAGTTAGTAAGATTTCGCAAATAATACACGCTGTGTTGACATTTTCCCTGAGTAAATACATTTACCATCTTCCTTTTTATTGTCCAATGGGATACATCTTATGGTTGCTTTTGTTTCCTCTTTTATTTTCAATTCGGTTTCAGTGGTTCCATCCCAATGTGCATAAACAAAACCTCCTTTGGTTTCAAGTATGCTTTTAAACTCATCATAACTATTAGCGGAATGTGTCATATTGGTTTGAAGCAAAAGAGCTTTTTGATAAAGGGTTTCCTGAATTTCAATTAATAATTTTTCTATCCTTTCCTCAATTCCTACTTGAGAAACTGTTTCTTTTTCTTTTGTATCTCTCCGTGCAATTTCCAAGGTTCCGTTTTCCAAATCCCTACCTCCAATGGCTATTCTAACCGGCACTCCTTTTAATTCGTATTCAGCAAATTTAAAGCCCGGACGTTGGGTGTCTCTGTTGTCATACTTAACACTTATTCCTTTATTTTGCAAAGTTGCTTTTAAATTAAAAGCTATATCATTAATTTGAGCTAACTGTTCTTCTCCTTTATAAATAGGCACAATTACGACTTGTATAGGTGCTAATTTGGGTGGCAACACCAAACCTTGATCATCACTGTGTGTCATAATTAAAGCACCCATTAAACGGGTTGAAACGCCCCAAGAAGTCGCCCAAACATAATCTTGGGCTCCATCTTTACCTGTAAACTTCACATCAAAAGCCTTTGCAAAATTTTGTCCTAAAAAGTGTGATGTGCCTGCCTGTAAAGCCTTTCCATCCTGCATCATTGCCTCAATACAATAAGTTTCAATAGCACCGGCAAAACGCTCATTGGCTGTTTTAATACCTTTAATTACAGGTATGGCCATATATTTTTCGGCAAACTCAGCATATACATTTAACATTTGCTCTGTTTCGGCAATTGCCTCATCGGCTGTAGCGTGTGCCGTGTGACCCTCTTGCCACAAAAATTCGGCTGTACGCAAAAATAATCGGGTACGCATTTCCCAACGAACAACATTTGCCCATTGGTTTACCAATATGGGTAAATCTCTATAGGATTGTATCCAACCTCTGTATGTATGCCAAATAATAGTTTCGGAGGTTGGTCGAACAATTAATTCTTCCTCCAATTTTGCATCTTCATCAACAATGATTCCACTTCCATCCTCTGCATTCTTTAGTCTATAATGAGTAACCACAGCGCATTCTTTTGCAAAACCTTGAACGTGACTTGCCTCTTTTGTAAAAAATGACTTGGGTATAAACAAAGGGAAATAAGCATTTGAATGCCCTGTTTCTTTAAAACGTTTATCCAATGCAGCTTGCATCATTTCCCAAATTGAGTATCCATAGGGTTTAATTACCATACACCCTCTTACGGCAGAATTTTCTGCCAAGTCGGCTTTTAAGACTAAATCGTTGTACCATTGAGAGTAGTTTTCGCTGCGTTTAGTAAGGTCTTTACTCATTTTTTGAATTTTGGTATAGTATTTGTAAATTTAACGGAAATTAACATTAATTAAGCTAACAAAAGTAGTAATTAAACGATAAACAAAATGAACAGTCTTATATATAAAAACAAAATAGTTATGAAAACTTCAATCTATACCGCATTGATAACGGTATCATTACTCGCAGCATCTTGTTCAACTACAAAACAAGCAAGTAAAAATTCAGACGATGATGTTTACTATTCATCAAAAGATGCACCAAAGGAAAAACCTCAAGAATACAGAGAGCCCGAAAAGACCTTGAACAAAAATACAGGGAATGATGGAAATGCAGCAAGTCAGAATGATTATGCAAATCCAAATTCATCTTCACGCAAATCGAATTCTGAAACACGTACCGATGAAAATGGGAATACTTATGTAACCAATAATTATTACGATGATAATGATTTTGATTACGATGATTATTATGATTATGCATACTCTTCCCGTATTAGAAGATTTCATAATTACAACAGTGGATGGGGTTACTACGACAATTATTATACAAACAGTTATTGGTATAACTACAACCCTGGTTGTTGGGGTACTAGTATTTATTTAGGTTATAGTTTCTGGGGGCCATCATATTATAACTATTGGGGCCCAAGCTATGGTTACGGATGTGGATGGAATAATCCATACTATTCATATTGGGGATACAATAGTTGGGGTTATAACCCATATTATGGAGGCGGTTATTGGGGGAATAATTATGGAGGGGGATGGAACAGTTATAATCATGGGTACAATCATGGATACAACAATGGCTACAATGATGGCTTTGCTGACAACAATAACAATTATTACCATAATAATTATGACAGGACATCTCACTATTATGGACCAAGAAATTCATACAGCTCTGATGGAGGAGGAAGAAAAGCCAATCCAAATCAAAGCAGACAGACAACATTTGCTCAAAGATATGAAACTGCAACTAGTGTTGAGAGCCCTTCAAGAGCACTTTTCAATAATGGTAACGCAGGTAATGTAAACAACAACAATAATGGTGGCAGATCGAGTAATAATGGAGGAAATACTGATGTTGCCAATCCAAGAGGGCGTACTGAAAATAATAATGGGGTAAGCAATGCACCAAGAGAAAATAATAACAACGATGTGAATCGCAACAACAATGGTTATGCTACTCCAAAAGGAAATGATGCACCGGTTTATAACAATAATCCAAAAAATAACGGAGGGAATGATAATAATTATGATGGTAATAGACCTGCAAAAAATTATGAATCGGCACCAAAGGATTATAATAAACCTGCTAGGTCTTACGAAAGTGCTCCAAAAAATAATTCGCAACCAAGAAATAATAATGGTGGTGGAAACGTTAGTCCGCGAAACAATGGCGGTGGAAACACAGCACCAAAATCGAACGGTGGAGGATATAGCCCACGAAATTCGGGAGGCAATGGTGGTGGCAGTTCAACACCAAGATCAAGTGGTGGTGGCGTTAGCAGAAGCAGCAGTTCCCCTAAAAGTTCTGGCGGTTCAGTAGGAAGAGGCAGATAAAAATGATTCAAATAACACGGTGGTGTTTTTATCAAATGCCACCGTGTTTCATTAATAAATTTTGTAAAATATAAATTATGAAAAAGTTTTGTATACTATTAAGTTCAGCTATTCTAATACCTTACTTAGCAATGGCTCAAAATGAAGTAGATGTGTTGCGATATTCACAACTTACTTTCGGTGGAACATCTCGTTCAGTTGCAATGGGTGGAGCTTTTGGAGCCTTAGGCGCAGACTTTTCATCCTTAAGTATCAACCCGGCAGGAATAGGTTTGTACCGAAAATCAGAAGTTTCTTTAACTCCCGGTTTTTTTACTCAAAAAACAACATCCGTTTATAATGGTGAAACCAATTACGATAGTAAACCAAATTTTTATTTTGGGAACTGGGGAATGGTTTTTAACACAAAAATAGGAAAGGACGATGATTTACCGGAGTGGAAAAGTTTAAGTTTTGGCTTTGGATACAATAGAACGAATGATTTTAACAACCGCTTTTTGATTCAGGGAACCGACAATAGTTCTTTGTTGGACGTATATTTAGGAAATGCAAATGGAAATATTCCGGAAAATTTGGATCCATTCTCAACTCAAATGGCTTTTCAAACTTATTTGTTGGATACATTTCCTGGATACAATAACAAGTATTTTACACAAGTACCTTTTGCCGGAATGCACCAACGAAAAGCTGTAACAAATAGTGGAGGAATGGGCGAAACTGTTCTATCCTTTGGAGGAAATTATTCAAACCAACTTTTTGTAGGTGGTACTGTTGGTTTTTCTAAAGTAAGGTATTACGAAACTTCTTCCTATGAAGAAACTGATGAGAAGGATACTATCCTAAACATCAAAAGTTTTAAGGTAAGTCAAGATCTTTCTACATTGGGAAATGGTTATAATGTAAAATTTGGAATGATATACAAACCATTTGATTTTGTAAGGATAGGTGCTGCAATTCATTCAGCTACCTACTACACGCTTACAGATACATACAACTCAAGTATTACTGCAAATTTTGACGATGGACAAACTTTCTCTGCTAATTCTCCTGACGGAAAATACAATTATACAATGTCAACTCCCTTTAGAGCAATTGGTAGCTTAGGGTTTGTAATTGGCAAGATTGCCATAATAGATGCCGACTATGAGTATGTGGATTATTCATCTGGAAGATTAAGAGGATCAAACTATTCTTTCTTCAATGAAAATGATCAAGTTCAAAAGAAATATATGGCAACCAGTAATTTAAGAGTTGGCGCTGAAGTTAAATTAAGTCCAATTAGCTTACGTGTTGGTTATGCACTATATGGAAGTCCCTATAAAGGAGGTGTTAATTTTGGAACACGTAGTAGCTACACTGGGGGATTTGGATTTAAAGGGGACTCTTACTTTTTTGATGTTGCATATGTTTATTCACAACACAGCGAAAAATATTACATTTACAGTTCCAAATTAGTAAATGCAACCGGAAACTATTTTACTTCAGGAAGCATTCAAGCTACTATAGGATTTAAATTTTAAGATTTTGGCATTAATAAAATCGGTTAACGGAATTGAACCATTATTTGGGAACGACTGTTATTTAGCCGAAAACTCTACTGTAGTTGGCGATGTTGTGATGGGCAATAACTGCAGTATTTGGTTTAATACTGTGGTAAGAGGGGATGTAAACTCAATACGTATTGGCAATAAAGTAAACATACAAGATGGTGCAGTAATTCACTGCACCTATCAAAAAACAAAAGTTGTTATTGGCGACAATGTGTCTATTGGGCACAATGCCATAGTGCATGGTTGTACCATTTATGACAATGTTTTAATCGGTATGGGTGCTATTGTAATGGATGACTGTATCATCGGGAGCAATTCAATTATTGCCGCAGGTGCTGTGTTACTAGAGAAAACAGTTGTGGAACCAGGTAGTATATATGCGGGTGTTCCTGCAAAAAAAGTAAAAGATATTTCTCAAGAATTAGTACAAGGAGAAATTAATCGCATTGCAAACAATTACATAATGTACTCGGGTTGGTTCAAAGAATAAATTAGTCTTCGTTACTAATTTTTAATTTTTTATATACCACTTCTTTCTTCAGTTCACGTACATCACCGGGTTGCATATTCTCTAACCGTATATCTTCAATTGCCACACGAATAAGTCTTACTGTAGGAAAACCAACACCTGATGTCATTCTTCTTACCTGCCTATTTTTACCTTCTGTTAAAACAAGTTCTATCCAACTTGTAGGTAGGGTATCCTTTACTGGATGACCTCTTAACGGCAAATTTTCGGGTGGGTTAATACGTTTTACTTTTGCAGGCTTCGTAAAATAAGGTTCGCTTTCCACACTGATGGCTACACCCTCTTCAAGTTTTTTTATTGCTTCGCTTGTAATTTTCCCTTGAAGGTGTGCCCAATAAATACGCTTATGTTCAAATTGCGGATTCAACAACTTATGATTTAACTTTTTGTCGTTAGTGAGTATTAATAATCCTTCGCTATTTTCATCCAATCTACCGACAGGATACACATCTTTTGGAAATACAAAAGGCAGTTCGTCCAAACACTTTTTTTTGTGCGAAGAAGTAAACTGCGAAATCATTTTATACGGCTTGAAAATTATGTAGTAGTTCATTTTTTTACACTATCGAAACGGCTGTTACTCACTAAATACACTCCCACAAAAATAAGTATGGTACAAACTACTTTTACAAAAGTCAACTCATCTTTACCCAAACTTACTGCGATAAGTGCAGCCAATAGAGGTTGTAAATAAATATAAATGCTAACTACAGATGCACTAAGGTGTTTCAAAGCAAAGGTATTAAAAAGGTAAGCAAAAAATGTAGTTGCCACTACAACAAAAATAACTTCCCATACTATAAAGCTAGACATTGTAGCCCATTTAACAGCTTGTAATTCTTCAAAGCCAAACGGAAACACAAGAATAAAGCCAAAAAGAAAAGCCCACTTTATAACTGTTAAAGTATTGTATTTTAACATCAGCGGCTTTACAATTACCAAATAAATAGCCCACGAAGTAGCATTAATTAACACACACATATCGCCCGAAAAAGTAGCTTCCCCTATTTTTGATGATGAAGCATGACTGGTTACGATAAGTGCTATAGCACCAGCTAAACCAAGCACTACGCCAACAATTTTTACAATTTTAATTTTATCCTTTATTAAAAAAGAAGAAATAATTACAACAAGTATGGGTGTACAAACCATCATTATTGCAGCATTTATTGGCGAAGTGGTATTTAATCCTTTAAAAAACAATAGCTGATTAATAGCAATACCAAATAAGCCACACAAAAATAAACGAGGAAAATCTTTTTTGTCGACTTTCTCATTTTTTATGACAGCAGCTACCAACCAATAAAGTAACAAGGCTCCTGAAACACGCAATAAAATAAAACCAAATGGCTGAATATAATTGGGCATCACATCCTTGGCAATTGTAAAATTTGCCGCATAAATAAGATTTGCGGCAAAAAGAGCACAATGGGATTGCGTTATTTTATTCATTAGGAGGCTGCAATTGCTGACTTAGCCGCAGCGATAGTGTTTTTTGAATTACCAATAAATATTTCCTTATCATAAATCAAAACCGGACGTTTCAGAAAAGTATATTCTTCCAAAATATACTTGCGGTAATCCTTTTCTTCCAATTTTTGTTTATTTAACTCCAATGAACGGTACTTAATAGCAACACGACTAAACAATGCTTCATAACTACCGGCCATCTTAGCCATATCATCCAACTGATTAGGAGTTATTTTTTCGGTTTTCATTTCTTGCAGCACCACCTCTTTGCCTAATCCGAGTTCTTTAATAATGCGAATGCACGTAGAACAATTTCCTAAGTAATACAATTTTTTCATAGAATAATTTGAGGTTAAAAGTAAGTATAAATTTATGTTATTGTAAAACACATTTCAAAATCAAATTGTTTACTTTGTAATAGCATTTGTGGTATGTCAAAACAAGAAAAAGATATTGCTAATTTTTTAAATCCGGCTAAAATAGCCTTACCAATAGTTATTGGACTTGGCGTTGCACTCTATTTACTACTAACAAATGTAGATACGAAAGCATTTGTAAACATACAATGGACTTGGTTTTCTTCTCTTTGCATACTAGGAGCATTTTGTATGGTAATAGTGCGCGATTTAGCCTATATGATCCGTATCAGAGTACTCACGAGCAATGCGCTTAGTTGGCGAAAAAGCTTTGATGTGATTATGATTTGGGAATTTGCATCTGCTATCGTTCCGATGATTTTAGGGGGAGGATTTGCCTTTGCCATTTTAGTGCTAAACCGTGAAAAGATTTCAATGGGGAAAAGTATATCTGTGATTATGTTTACTTCCTTTTTAGACGGAATGTTCTTTGCGCTATTTGCTCCGCTGATATATTACACTATAGGACAAACATCTCTCTTTTCGACCATCGACAGCACTTCTATACAACAAATAGCCCACGGAAAAGAATTGTATTATACCTTTTGGTTTATCTATTTTGTAGTGTTGGCTTATAAATTACTGGTAGCATATGCCTTGTTTATTAATGCCAAAGCCGTTAAACAGTTTTTCATAAAATTATTTTCTATCGGCTTTCTAAAAAAATGGCGACACAAAGCTGAACAAACCGGAGATGAAATGGTAATGGCAGCAATAGAACTACAAAACAAAAATGGAAAATACTGGTTACAATCTTTTGTTGCAACTTGTGTTAGTTGGAGCGCACGTTTTTTAATAATCAACTTTATAATTGCAGCATTTAGCAGTAACAACTTAGACCATTATTTGCTTTATGGTCGACAAATTGTAATGGGCATTTTAATGATTGGAAGTCCCACGCCTGGAGGAACTGGTGTAGCAGAAATTATGTTCTCGAATTTTTTAGGTGAGTTTATTGACAATGCCGGACTTACAGTTTCTTTGGCAGTACTTTGGAGATTAATAAGTTATTATCCATATTTGTTCATCGGTGCAATTGTATTGCCTCGTTGGATAAAAAGAGTTTTCACAAAAACAGAATTGAAAAACACCCATTAAAAATAAAACAAGTATGAAAGACGCAACAAAATTTAAATTCGGAACAAAAGCAATTCACGCAGGGCAAGAACCCGACCCTACTACAGGCGCAATTATGACGCCCATCTTTCAAACATCAACGTATGTACAAAAAAGTCCAGGTAACCATAAAGGCTATGCTTATGCTCGTGGAAAAAACCCAACACGTACCGCATTGGAAAAAAATATTGCTGCATTGGAAGACGCTAAACATTGTTTATGCTTTAGCAGTGGAATGGGTGCTGTTGATGCAGTTGCTAAATTATTGCGACCGGGTGATGAGGTTATTACGGGAGATGATTTGTATGGAGGAACATATAGAATGTTCACAAAAGTATTTGAACCCTTTGGCATAAAATTTCATTTTGTAGATTTAAAAAATCCTGAAAATATTACGGCTTACATAAATAAAAACACCAAACTGTTGTGGATTGAAACACCTACCAATCCAACAATGCAGATAATAGATATTGAAGCTTGTTCGGTAATTGCTAAAAAAAACAATTTGATATTGGCAGTCGACAATACCTTTGCGTCACCCTTTTTACAAAATCCACTTGCATTAGGAGCAGATATTATTATGCACTCGGTAACAAAATATTTAGGTGGACACAGCGATGTTATTATGGGAGCCTTGTGTTTGAATAGCGATAGTTTATACGAACAATTAGCATTTATACATAATTCTTGCGGTGCAACACCCGGACCAATGGACAGCTTTTTAGTAATTCGTGGGTTAAAAACATTACACATCCGCATGGAACGTCATTGTTACAATGGCAGAAAAGTAGCCGAGTATTTAAAATCACATCCTAAAATTGAAAAAATATATTGGCCTGGATTTACTGATCATCCCAATCACGAAATAGCAAAAAAACAAATGCATGATTTTGGAGGAATGGTTTCTGTAGTGATAAAAGGAGATAAGGAAGAAACATTTCGTATCGCATCTAATTTTCAAGTATTCTCTTTGGCAGAATCATTGGGAGGAGTAGAATCTTTAGTAAATCATCCTGCTACAATGACACACGCGTCAATACCAAAAGAAGAGAGAGAACGAGTTGGAGTTGTTGATTCATTGTTACGTTTTAGTGTTGGCATTGAACACATTGATGATTTATTGGAAGACCTAAAACAAGCATTGAGCTAAAGAATTTTGCGTTACTGATTTTTTATTGTAAATTTATTGGAGTTAAGCACTTGATATGAAAAAAATAATTGCCTTCAGTTTTATATTGTCACTTTTTGTTACTGTAACAAAAGCGCAACAAGTTATTCCTTGTTACACGAATGAGATGATGCAAAAACAAATTGATAAAGACCCTACTTTACAATATCGAAAAGAGCATTTTAATGAATGGCTTTCGAGTTTACCAAAACCTAAATCCGACCTGCAAGTTCAAATGGCAGTGCGCGTTATACCTGTGGTTTTTCATATTATTCACGAAGGTGGTCCCGAAAATATTCCTGCATCTTGGGCAAAAAATCAGATTGATTCATTGAATAAAGATTACAGAAGATTAAATGCTGACACAGTAAATACACCTTCTCCATTTAAGCCTTTATCTGCTGACTGCAACATAGAATTCCGTTTAGCTCAATTAGATCCAAATGGAAATTGTACCGATGGTATAGTACGTGTTTTTTCAACCGAAACAAACTTGGCTCACGATGATACAAAAGCATTGAGCTATTGGCCAAGCAATAAATATTTAAATATTTGGGTGGTGAAAGATATTGACCCTCAAGGAGCACCAGGAGTAATATTAGGATATGCACAATTTCCCGGATTTGGTCCGGCTTCAACAGATGGCGTAGTGCTTCGTTCGGATGTAGTAGGTTGCTTAGGTCCAGACCCTTTTAATTACAAAGGTCGCACACTAACACACGAAGTAGGTCATTGGCTTGGTTTGCGACATATTTGGGGAGATGCTCAATGTGGCAATGATAATATCAACGATACCCCCATTCACGTTGGGGCAAATAACGGTTGCCCTCCTTTCCCACATAATCCAAATAATGTTTGTGGAGCAGGTGCTAATGGTGAAATGTTCACCAACTATATGGACTATACAGATGGTGCTTGCCAGAATATGTTTACAATTGGGCAGAAAGCTCAGATGGATTTCGTATTTAGTGTTGTCAGAACAAATATTATTTCGGCAGGGAATTTAGCCGCCACAGGAACAAATGGTGCCCCACCAGTTTTGTGTGCCCCAGTTGCTGATTTCGCGCCTCAAGAATTACTTTACATATGCGCTGGCAACTCTATTAATTTTATAGATGGTTCGTATAATGGACTTCCGGCTACTTGGAGCTGGACATTTCAAGGAGGAACCCCTGCTACATCCAACTTACAAAACCCAACTATTCAATACAATACTGCAGGATTGCACAATGTAAGCTTGACAGTTACGAATGCTGCTGGAACTTCCACAGAAACAAAAAATGGTTTGGTGTTTGTGAGCTCCGCTGCGGCAATGTACAGCGATTGGCACTATTATGAACCATTTGAAAGTGGTGCTATTCCAAATAGCAATTGGCTTGTAAATGATGAAACATCCGACAATAATACTTGGAAACAAACTACATCTGCTTATTATAACGGAGAAGCTTGTGCTAAGTTGGACAATATGGTTGGAGATTTAAATTCAACCGATATGCTTATAAGTCCTTCCTATAATTTTACAACCATACCAAATCCCATATTGTATTGGAAAGTTGCTTATGTACAAAAAACTAGCTCCCTTTCAAATCAAAATAAATTACAAATATATGTGAGTACCAATTGCGGAAAAACCTGGGCATTAAAAAGTACACGCAGCGGAAACACACTTGCTACAAGTATCGCCCAAGATTTTGCATTTGTACCATCAGGTATTTTTGAATGGCGTGAAGACTATATTCCATTATCAGGATATGCAGGAAATAATAATGTACGGATTATGTTTAAGTTTACAAATCAGGGAGGTAATAATATTTACTTGGATGATATTAATATCTGGAACCCAACAGGTATTGATGAACTTTCAACCAAACTACATTTTTCTTTAATGCCAAATCCAGCAACAGAAAACACGAGCATCTCTTTTAATTTATTAAAGGAAGCAAATGTTAGTTTAGTCGTATACGATATGCTAGGAAAAGAAATTAAAAGTTTGCACAATGGCATTTTGCAAGGAGGATTACAAACTTTTAATGTGTCAACAGAATCATTGAATTCGGGTATTTACCTTGTAAAACTTAAGGTAGATCATCAAGAATTGAATACTAAATTGGTTATTAACAAATAAGTAAATTAGTTAGCGATTCGTTTTTAGCAAACTGCATTGGCGGCAATCCAAGCGGTTGTCCAGGCGTTTTGAAAATTAAAGCCACCGGTTACACCATCTATATCCAACACTTCACCTGTAAAAAATAAGTTTGGTACTATTTTACTTTGCATTGTTTTAAAATCTACTTCACTTAAATTAATTCCACCGCAAGTAACAAACTCTTCCTTAAAAGTTGTTTTGCCCTTTACATTATACTCATCTTGCTGTAAACAATTAAGCAACAAGTTTAATTTAGTATTTGAAAGGTCGGCCCAACGAGTGTTTTCATTAATTTGAACTTTAGCTAAAAAGTAGCTCCATAAACGTGAAGGAGTTTCCGTTGGTTTGGAATTTATGACTAGCTTAGCTCCTGACTCATTTTTAGTATTCAATAATTTTTCTTTTAACTCCATTTGAGTATAATTTGGAAGCCAATTTACAACCAGTTGAAAATCATAATTCAATTCATTCAATTCACGTGCTCCCCAGGCTGATAATTTTAAAACTGCAGGGCCACTAAAGCCCCAATGCGTTATTAGAATTGGACCTTCCTGCTCCAATTTTGTTCCAACAATTTTCACTTTCACATTGGATACTGAAAGCCCCATCAGTTTTATTACTTCAGAATTAGGCACATTAAAAGTAAACAAGGAAGGAACCGGTTTTACAATAATATGCCCCAAGCGTTTTAACCAATTATAACTTTCTTCCTTTGGACTGCCACCGGTTGCAATTATTAATTTATCTGTCTCAAGACTATTTCCATTATTTAAGTATAAACTAAAACCATTGTCAAGCTTTTCTATTCGAGTAACCTCTGTACCTATTTTAATTTCCACTCCGCATTTTTTAGCCTCTTCCAACAAACAAGCAATTATTGATTCCGAGTTATCACTTTCCGGAAACATTCTTCCATCTGCCTCTACTTTTAAATTAACTCCCCTACTCTCAAACCACTCAATAGTTTCCTTTACAGAAAAACGACTAAAAGCGCTCTTTAGTTGCTTTTCACCACGTGGATAATTTTTAACCAATACATTATTATCAAAACAAGCGTGCGTAACATTGCACCTTCCACCTCCTGAAACTCTTACTTTGCTGAGTAATTTATTACTTTTTTCGAGTAAAATAACTTTCGCATTTTTATGAATAAAGGCAGCATTAACAGCAGCGAAAAAACCTGCTGCTCCACCACCAAGTATCACTATTTTTACATCCATCTTTTTTTGCTCCATTTTGTTGTAAGTATATGTATTTTCTAATTATATTTGATTAGGCATTACAAATATATATGTACAAAATACTTAAATAAACTAAAATGTCAATTGAAACTACTACCATACAAATAAAAAATATGGTTTGCGATCGCTGCATTAAAGTAGTGAATGATGAGTTAAAAGCGCTTGGACTAAATGTTGTATCCATAAATTTAGGAAATGCCACCTTTGTTTCCAATAAGAGTATATCCGTTGAATCGATAGAGAATTCACTGTATAAAAGCGGTTTTGAGATACTTTTGAGCAATGAAGAAAAGATGGTTGAAAAAATCAAGAGCGCAATTACTGAGCTTATATACAAGGATAAAACAAATAGCTCAGATTTTTCTTTTTCAAAACATATTACCAATATAACTGGGAAATCATATAATCAAGTAAGTACTATTTTTTCAAAAAACACAAGAATTACTATTGAAAAATATGCAATCCTTCAACGTATTGAAAGAACAAAAGAGCTAATTGAATACAACGAAAACTCTTTTGCAGAGATTGCTTTTATGTTAGGATACAAAAACCCTCAGCACCTTTCAAATCAGTTTAAATCCATTACAGGTTTGTCTATGGGCGAATACAAAAAACTGGATATTAAAACGCTAAAACCATTGAACACATTATAAGTAGACTTAAAACTATTTACAACAATCCTTCTTGATAAAAATTGCCGATAGCAAACTTAATAAAACAAGACCTATCTTCTTTATCATATAGCTGTTATTTTAGAAAAATAAATGTTTAAAAATTTTACTGCTTAATAAATTTTTGAGTGAACAACTTATTGTTTTCTTTTAACTGAAAAACATAAATGCCACTATTAAGTTGCCTTAAATCAAATGTGATAGAATTTACTGAATTGCTTCTGTTTTGATTAAAAACAACTTGTCCGAACACATTGATTATTTTTATTTCTGCATTTTTTAAATCAATGGTTGACTTCAAGGTAATTGTTGATGATGCAGGATTAGGAAACAATGTAATATTTTCTTCCCAACTATTTTTTGAAATAGCCGATAATGTTGTATCAATCACAATAAAGGAACCCATCATACCATCGTCCTCGTGATGAAGTAAGTGGCAGTGATACATATAAGGTACTGTATCATTAGCAAAATCTTCAAACTTTGTTACAAACTCAACATATTGATTCGGCAGTACCAATACAACATCTTTCTTTCCCATCTCACTTTTAGGAACTGCTGCTCCATTTTTATTCAATAAATAAAAATGCATATCGTGAATATGAAATGGATGTGCAATGCCCGTATTGTTGGTTACTCTCCATTTCTCAATATCGTTCAAATGAACCGTATCATTCACAACCATCATATCAAAATGAAATCCATTGATATTGAATGGGCCAGCTACTTGCGCTTGAGCATTCATCATCGTATCAGGGCGAAGGAAAAAATTTCGAGAAACAGTATAAGCTCCCCAAAGAGCATTCGTTGTTAATGTTGTAGGTAAAGTAAGGATAGGATTAGCAACTTGAGCAACAACATTAATTTTCAGAATTCCAAAATCGGCACCATTCAACGGATTCAAGTTGTAATCGGGAATTGTTCCTCCCATCATACCTGTAACAGTTGCAGCACCGTATATACCATTGGGTAATTCCGAACTAAAGCTATTTAAAAAAATTGTTTGGCCTTGCATCCCTTGTAAATCTAACAGTATTTCGGCTCTTTCACCTGGACTCAATAAAATTCTTGTAAGTGTAATTGCACTATCCAGAAGTCCCGCATCTGTCGCAATCATTTTAAATGACTTATTTGCCGTAAATCCAAAATTATACGCCCTTGTAGATGACCCATTGAGTAAGCGCAAACGAACAACTTGTGATGGTGCATCTAAATAAGGAAACATAGTACCGTTAACACAAATAGCGGTATCTTCCTCTGTAGCAATTGCAATTTGATTTAACACATCAAATGCTTTTGACTGGACTATGATTGGAAAATCATCGACCCCATAAGTACGAGGTAAAGTAAGTGCGGCCTCGGTTGGGTCTTTCACAATAATCATTCCTGCAATCCCTTTTGAAACGTGTAAATCGGTTTTATTATCACCGTGCGGATGATACCAAAACGTACCTGCATTATTCAATATTTGAAAATTAGGACTCCAAGTACTTCCTTGAGGAATTACCTGATGTGGTCCACCATCGTCCATTGCAGGTACGTGTAAACCGTGCCAATGCATAGTAGTTGAATTTCCGAATCCGCTCAAATTATTTGTAACATTCAGCGTTACCACATCTCCCTTATTTACTATTAATGTTGGTGCGAGTAAGGCACCATTGATACCATAGGTAGGTGTGTTAATTCCGGGATAAAATTGTGTTGTTCCGTTTTGAATATCCAAATTAAAATTTAATCCTGTAAGTGTAGGCGGAATAAAAAGTGGGTTTTGTGAATATACAAAGGATGTGACAACGATAAATACAGTTGCCACCCCTACCCTTATTTTACATATAAAATCCTGCTTCATTTTCTATTTAATGAAGTACGGTAAATTTATAGTTCTGCAATTTATTTCCATCATTCACACGTATAAAATACGTACCATTGCCCAAGGCTGCTGTTGGAATTTCCTTTCTAAAAACACCTTCCGTAATTTTACTTTCATATATGTTTGCAACTATCTCTCCTAACAAATTCACAACTTCAATTTTTATATATGAAGATTGAACTACATTTAACTCCAATTGTAACTTATCGTTTGCAGGATTTGGATATACAGAAACATTCGAAATAAAATCTTGCTCTTTCCCAACTCCTGCCGGACCATATAACAAGTTTAAGATAGAATCTCTCATAATAAGTGTGTCTCCTGTTGAAAAACTTTGAGTAACAAACATTACGCGGTGATTTGTCCCTCCCAATAAAACAACTGTAGGCATACCAAAACCTCCGTAATTGGCTACTTGCACAGCACCACTGTCGTATGGCATATATAAAGAAAGTCCGTATGAAGAAACCCAAGATGCGGTAGCCGCACAGGTTGTAGTATTATTGAAAGGCATAGCATAGGCAGTAATTTTGCCCGGATGTGAAGCTAATATTGTGTTTGCCATTGCCTGAATTTTTTGTGCCGGTGGTGGACAAGAACCACAATTTGGCATAAAAAAGTGAAGTATTACGGCTTTTCCGGCATTTAAGTCGGAATACAAGTCGTGCATATTTCCATTACAATCAGGCCCATTTAACTGCATTACATTTTGTGCCTTGGAAATCACAACTGTGAACATCAAAGCTATTACTAGTATGGATTTTTTCATTTTGGTTAATTGTATTGCCTATTTTATAATATTAGCTCAAAAATACGATTTTCTATTCGCATATAACTTGAACTATTTTTATATATTAGTTTAATAGAATAAAATATTAGAATTTCACCATAATACTACACGCTTTCTTCTTCTTATTTATTCTTGTATAGTCCGCCTGTATGAATCGCCAATATTCTTGAACCCGGAATAAACCGATTTTTTTTCGCAAGGTCAAAAATGCCATACATCATTTTTCCCGTGTATACATAATCCAATTCAATATTATGTTTTTGATTAAAACCCTTTATGAAATCCAATAACTCAGAAGTGCTTTTTGCATATCCGCCAAAATGATAATTTGTTTCTACACTCCAATTGTGCATTTCCATTCCAACATAATTCTGAACCTCCTTTTCCAAAAAAGCTCCACCTTTTAAACTCGAAAAACCTATAACCGCACGATCACGTTTCAGTGAAAGTGCTATTCCGGCAAGAGTTGTACCGGTACCACAAGCACAACAAACAATATCATAATTGATATCTATATTATTTAAAATTTCCCGACATCCTTTTACTGCCAAATCATTAGAACCACCTTCGGGCAAAATATAGATTTCATTTATATCCACAGCTTCATTTACATATTTCATCAACTTTTCCTTCTCTCTGTACAATTCTCTTGAGACATAAAGTAATTTCATTCCCATTTCTTGAGCAAATAGCAATCGTTCATTCGGCTCTTTTAATTCATCACCGCGAATAATACCAATGGCAGAAAACCCGAATTCTTTTGCCGCAGCAGCGGTTGCAATAATATGATTGGAATAGGCACCACCAAAAGTTAACAAGGTCCTCTTTCCTTGCTTTTGAGCTTCTTCTAAATTGTACTTCAATTTGTACCATTTATTTCCTGAAATATACTCGTGCAATAAATCCAATCGCAATACAAACAATTGCAGTTTTTTGTTTTTAAAACTATCATCTTGTATTTCTTGTATCAACGGTTTTCTTATGACTATACCCATATGGTAAAAATACTTAAATTTGCTGTGATGGAAGAGTTCTCTAATAAAAAACAATTGGATCCTGAAGATTTCTATTACAGTGAAGATGGCTATATAGTATTTACAGAAAAGTATCATTTAAAAAGAGGCTATTGTTGTAAAAGTGGATGTAAACATTGCCCTTATGGGTACAACAAAAAAACAGGAAACATTGACTCACAAAAGAAATAAATGAATATGATTAACGAAGAATTTAAAAAACAAATTTCACAAGGCATTCCAACTGAGCTACCGCCTATTAAGCCTTATGATGTTAATATTAATCACGCTCCCAAACGAAAAGATATTTTAAGTGCAGCAGAAAAAAAATTAGCCATCAGAAATGCCTTGCGTTATTTCGACAAAAAACACCATCCTGTTTTATCTAAAGAATTTGCAGAGGAATTAAAGGAATACGGACGAATTTATATGTATCGTTTTCGTCCAAATTATAAAATATACGCCCGACCAATAAACGATTATCCTTTTAAGTCAAATCAAGCTGCAGCTATTATGTTAATGTTGCAAAACAATTTAGACGATGCCGTAGCACAACATCCTCACGAACTTATTACCTATGGTGGTAATGGTTCGGTTTTTCAAAATTGGGCGCAATACCTTTTAACAGTAAAATATTTAGCCGAGATGACCAATGAACAAACATTGGTTATGTATTCCGGTCATCCGATGGGCTTATTTCCATCGCATAAAGATGCTCCGCGTGTGGTAATTACAAATGGGATGATGATACCAAACTATAGTAAACCAGATGATTTGGAAAAATTTAATGCAATGGGTGTTACGCAATACGGACAAATGACAGCTGGCTCTTATATGTACATTGGTCCACAAGGAATTGTACACGGAACCACTATAACTGTTATGAATGCAGCACGTAAAATTTCCAATTCGGAAGAAGGTAGAAAAGGCAAGTTGCTTGTTACTTGTGGCTTAGGTGGTATGAGTGGAGCACAACCCAAAGCGGGAAAAATTGCAGGACTAATTACGGTGGTTGCTGAAATAAATCCTAAAGCAACAAAAACACGCCATTCACAAGGATGGGTGGATGAAGTATACGATGATTTAACACAATTAATTGAACGAATAAAAAAGGCACAAACATCAAAAGAAGCTGTTTCTATAGCTTACCAAGGAAATGTTGTGGACTTATGGGAAAGGTTAGTTGCTGAAAAAATGAAAGTAGATATCGGCACCGACCAATCATCACTTCACAATCCTTGGTCGGGTGGCTATTACCCTGCCGGTCATTCGTTAGAACAATCGAATGAAATGATGGCAAAAAATCCTGAGCAATTTAAAATAGAGGTTCAAAAAACAATAATTCGTCACGTAAATGCAGTGAATACATTAGCAAAGCAGGGGATGTATTTTTTTGATTATGGAAATGCCTTTTTATTGGAAGCATCTCGAGCAGGAGCAGATATTGTAAATAAAGATGGAACATTTATATATAAATCCTATGTTCAAGATATTTTGGGTCCAATGTGTTTTGATTATGGATTTGGACCCTTCCGATGGGTTTGTACTTCCTGCAATCCGAAAGACCTTGCTATCACAG
>CAIMGI010000039.1 GCA_903840505.1 uncultured Bacteroidota bacterium | reverse complement strand
CCGTATTCTTATCGGGCGACTTTTTGATAAATTCTGCCGATATTCCATCAGAAACACTGACTGCATTTTTTTGAGCAATAAGCAAGGCGTTTTGTGATTCTCTTTTTGCTGTCGCCTCAATTGTTACCTCTTTTAGACCGTTGGAAGAAGACTCTAAAGAAACATTTAATAGTGATACCTTGTTTTCAATCACAACCACATCGCTAATCACTTTTGGTGAATAAGAAATTAATTTAACATTGATTTTATATGTCCCAGGGGCAATATCATTGAGGGAAAAATTTCCATCTAAATCACAGGCTGCAGCTTTGGTTGTGCCATCTATACTTACTGTAGCTCCCGGCAATGTTTCTCCCGTTACTTTATCTACAATTTTTCCTTTTATGGCTGATTTATTTTGTGCAAGCGAAAATGAAACACACAATGACAACGCTGTAATAAAATAGAATATTAATCTCATATTTTTTTTTGACAAAGCTATTTTGAAGCCTTTGCAATTGGGTTAACTCATTTTTATGCTAACATTAAATCGAAATGAACGAACAGGCTATTTCGTAATGTTTAATTAACAAGGGTTTAATGTTCGCAACATAACAACGAACTTACCTTTACAAAAAAAATTACAATGAATAACAGTGAGTATAAAATACTGTTGGTAGACGATGAGCCGGATATAATAGAATTTCTAGGTTACAATCTTAGCAAAGAAGGCTACCAAGTTTATTCTACAGGGAATGGAAAAGATGGGGTTGCTATGGCAAAAAAGGTGTTGCCACACTTGGTGATACTGGATGTTATGATGCCCGGACAGGATGGAATTGAAACTTGTCGCGAAATAAGAAACACCGAAGAGCTGCGAAATGTGTTGATCACTTTTCTTACAGCCCGTCACGAAGACTATTCGCAAATTGCAGGATTTGATGCGGGAGCAGATGATTATATTAACAAACCAATTAAGCCGAGAGTATTGCTATACCGTATTGCTGCTATGCTTCGCAGACTTTCTCAGACTGAAACAAAGGAAACAGATAATCTTTACGTAGGGGGTCTAAAAATAGATCGTGAAAAATACATCGTTATTAAAAATGGTTCCGAATTATATCTACCAAAAAAAGAGTTTGAGCTATTATCACTATTAGCTTCTAAGCCAAAAAAAGTTTTTACCCGTAATGAGATACTCGACCGTGTTTGGTCGGGACAAGTAGTTGTAGATGACAGGACGATTGATGTACACGTAAGAAGGTTACGCGAAAAAGTGGGTGACAGCTACATAAAAACGGTAAAAGGAATTGGTTATAAATTCGATTTTTAATCTCCTTTAAGAAATTGCTTTGTTGTTCAAGGAGCTAATTTGTCCACATAAATACCCTGTTGTTATTTTCAAATTTTGAAATGTCGTTTGAAATAAGAAGAACAACAAAATCGATAAAAGGCAGGATAAAAAAACAGCCCCCGAAAGTAAATAAATAAACAGCAGGAATCCAGGGTTTAGTGCCTAAATACAACCTGTGTACACCCAACATGCCGAGTGTTGCAGTAAGCACCAATGCTATCAACTTTTTATTTTCACTGTGGTTTTTTATGTAGGTATTTAATGCAGGATGTTTCAACAATATATTTTGTATTTGTTGTGCATCAACACACAATACAGAATCGTTGATTGTAGTAAAATTAATTTCAGGAATAGAAAAAGCGGAGCCATCTACTTGCTTTTCGATCTGCTCCGCTTTACTAAAAAAACTGCCGCAAAAAAGTAGTATAACAACAAGTATAATTCCTGTTTTTTGCATTGTTACTTTTTGCTTTGATTAGGGTAAAGAATTTTATTTCGCTTCTTTAAACCTACGCGCTACCTCATTCCAATTTACAACATTCCAAAATGCTGCTGCGTAATCCGGTCTGCGATTTTGATAATTTAAATAATAAGCGTGTTCCCACACATCCAAACCAAGAATGGGTGTTCCCTTTACTTCGGCAACATCCATCAATGGATTATCTTGATTAGGAGTGGAACTCACTACCAACTTATTGTCGTGTACCGATAACCAAGCCCAACCAGAACCAAAACGAGTAGTTGCAGCCTTGTTAAATTCTTCTTTGAATTTATCGAACGATGTAAATGCTGTATTAATCGCTGCTGCTAAATCGCCCGTTGGAGCCCCTCCTGCATTTGGCGCCATAACGCTCCAAAACAACGAATGATTAAAATGCCCGCCACCATTATTACGCACAGGCATTGGATATTTCGAGATGTTTTTACAAATATCTTCGATGCTCAATTTTTCTGTATCCGTATTGGCAATAGCTGCATTCAAATTGGTTACATAAGCATTGTGGTGTTTACTATGATGAATCTCCATTGTTTTAGAATCAATATGAGGTTCTAATGCAGTGTATGCATAAGGTATTTTAGGAAGTTCAAATGCCATATAAATTTAGTTTTTAAAGGTTAGTAATTATTGTTTTTCAAAGGTAGAAATTATTATACACCTATTAAGAGCCTGTTTAAAACTTATCTCAAATTTTTGTTACAGTACCTTTTCCATTCATACTTCGTTATTTTCTTTGCAAAGAGGCCGGTCCGCTATTTGCTGCCGAAAACGCCTCGTCTGAAAGGAAAATTCACGCATATAATTCTTTTGATATAAAACTTAAACAGGCTCGAAAAACAATTTATTTTATCATAAGGTTTTGATTACCAATAAAAAAAACTACTTTTGTCCCATTATTAACTAAATAATTAAAAATTTAAACCAACACAATGAAAAAATTATCTATTCTTTTTATGGCTGTGAGTTTAGTTGCATTGGTATCTTGTGGTCCAAGCGCTGAAGAAAAAGCTAAATTGGAAGCTGCTGCTACTGCTGCTGCTGATTCAATTACGAACGCAGCAAATGCTGCAATGGAACAAACTGCAACAGAAGAAACTACTACTGTTGATAGTGCTGCTACTGTAACTGAGGCTGCTCCGGCAACTGAAGAGAAGAAGTAATTCTTATATGTTTCAGATTAAAAAGAGTTCTCTAGAAATAGAGAGCTCTTTTTTTGTGCGATTAAAACCTAATGGGGTGTTTTAATTCCCTATATACTTTAAAATATCTTTGCTTTTTTCTTCCTTTTTGAGCGTTTCAATTATTGATGTTATTTTGATTTGTTGCGCTTTGCTCACATCAATTATTTTTTGAAGCCCTTCTGCTAAAGCAGGATTTGCTTTTAGTTTACTGCTGCTTTCTTTTTCTCTATCAGCATACATATTCTTTATTGAAAACAAAGCATCGTATCCGGAATAACGCATCCACCAAACCCCACCATTACGTGCTATTTCCTCAAATGTAGGTAAAGAAGCATTTATCGTTTCATCCTTTTTACTTACAATGTATTTAACGTAATAAGTAGAAAGCGCATTTCTCTCAAATCCCTTTACATAATTAAATGCTCTGATAAAAAATGCATTTTCGGCTTCCGAAGCAGCTTCTGCATATATATAGGCAATGGTTACAAGTATGGTTGAATTGCTGTCGTTTTCTAATGTTTTGGCAGCATCAAATGCAATACTTGGATTTTTTTCTTTTAAAATCATCAGTGCTTTTGCTTGCACAGAGTAGGCTTTATCATTCACCGCCATTTTATACAATTCTGTAATATCGTCTCCGGAATAATATTTAGAAAGCGCATTGAGTGCTGCATCGCGCACATTTGCCTCTTCGTCCTCTTTCACCAACTTAATCAATATTGGTTTTATAATATTTTCATTTGTTTTTGCTAGATCATCAATATTTTTGATTGCCAAACAACGAATATTCCAATACTCGTCTGTAAGTGCTTTAATTATGGTTTCTTGTGCCGGCAATTTTTCGGTCTTTTTTGCTATATTTTCTATCGCCTCATAATGATCTAAATATAAAGGAGCGTAGTTGTATTGATGAATGTATTCTTCTACACTTTTGTTCTCTATTTTTTTACATAAAAGCATTTTTTCAGCATCAATATT
>CAIMGI010000038.1 GCA_903840505.1 uncultured Bacteroidota bacterium | reverse complement strand
TTTTCGTTGATATCAATTTGAGATTTTATTGTGTTTTCTAAATAAACAACTGAAAGGGTGTCCAAAAAAATAACCGCTCTTTCTGCAATTTCATCCTGTACTTTAATTTTTAAAATTGCGGTGAAATCTTCGTTTTCTACTGTTAAGCTATTTTGATACTTTGAAATTAAAGTTGCTTTGTTGTGTACAACAAATTGATACTTTATTTCCTTTAAGCTGGCTATGGTTGTTGGATTTAAATTTTGATTTTTCCTGATTTCAAAAATAAAATCACTTGTAATATTCTGTTTGTTAAAATAAAATTCTTGGGTTACTGTTTCATCTCCTTTATCGTAGGATAATGAATACCTATATTCATCCAGTATTTTTACCTTTATTGGTTGTTCATACAAATTAGGGTTTATTGTTCCCGGAAGTACTAGAAATGGAACTGCATCATACACTTCTGTTGTTTTTAAGTGTCCTGCTATAAAGTATGATACGTTAAGGTTAAGTTTAGAAATGGCCCTATCAATTAAGTTGTAGGACTTAATAACCCGCATTTCATTGGCCGTTTTTTCGAAACTACCATAATTGAAACTGCTTTCATAAATTACACTCGTTGTTCTGTAGGGTTCGGCTGATTTTAATAAGAGTTGTGTTTGTGCGGCAAATACACTTGTTTGTTTATGAATATAAATATTAGCAATTACTGCCGAGATAATTACGGCAACAACAAGAATAATCCAGTTTTTTGAAAAAATTCTCCAAACAATTTTTAAGTCGTTAAGATCAACAATGGAATTGTTTTTTGCAGGCATTCACAAATTAATTGGAGGGCAAAGATAATAATATTTATTTTCAACTTTGTTTGGCTTTTATGTCAATCCATCGATTAATTTGCAATTTGTATCGATTGCTCTTTTTTTTTGCATATTTATGGAGTAAATTTGATGTATATAGGTAATTTATTTGTATTTTTACACTAAAATTTGAACGCTATGAAAAGATATATACTCACACTTGCTTTAAACTTGTTTTTATTGGCAAATTCAAATGCTATCGTTTATGTTTCTGCGGTGGCAGGTTCTTGGGATACCCCAGGTAATTGGTTGCCGGTTGGCAGACCAACTACCGGAGATGACGTTACTGTAAATCACGCAATGACACTTGCGACTCCTGTTGATATAAATATTTTTATTTTGGGTGCTACCGGAAGTGTTTCAGTAGGTGCGCAAACGCTTACATTGAATAGTACTGTTACAGGATTAGGTGGAACGATAACTTCTTCATCAACAGGAACGGTAACCTACAATCAAGCATCTAATGGTCAAAATGTATTGGCTGGTAGTTATGGTAATTTAACCTTTAGTAATTTTAATAAGGTGTTGGCAGCGGCAGGCAATATTAATATAAACAATCTTTTTACTCCTGGTGCTGCAATTGCTCATACAATTGTGGGAAGTACCATACGTTATACTAATGTTAGTAACATTGTGCAAACTATTCAGCCTTTTCATTATAATAATATTACTGTTTTAAACAGTTCAGCTCCAGGCTATAAAAATTTTTTCGGTAGCATGCAAATAGATGGTGTGTTTACTCCACCATCAAATTTACAGTATTGTACTGGATGCAACCCTTCTACTATTGATTTTAGTGGTTCGGGTCCTCAAACCATACCGGTTTTTTATTATAATAATTTAACCTCATCAAGTACAGGGGCTAGAACCTTGGCCTCGAGTGGTACAATTCGTATTTATGGTGTGTTTACACCTGGTGCAAATTCATATACTGTTACGGGAAGTACAATAGATTATCATTCCAATCAAAATCAAACAATTCAACCATTTAGCTATAACAATTTAACTGTTTTTGGAAGCAATGTTGGTTTTATTAAAACATTTTCGGGAGTAATAAACATTTTTGGAGTATTTGTACCACCAAACAATTTAAGGTATGGAACAATTGGCAATACCATAAATTACAA
>CAIMGI010000037.1 GCA_903840505.1 uncultured Bacteroidota bacterium | reverse complement strand
CTAATCCATAATAATGTAGTATATTCGCAACCCTAAAAAAACATAAAGCATTCACAAACAATGACTAAGAACGATATAGTAAATCAAATTGCCGAAAGAACAGGAATTGAGAAAATTGCCGTACAAGCTACAGTTGAAGCGTTTATGAAAAGTGTAAAAAACACACTTTCAGAAGGTAAAAATGTATATTTAAGGGGCTTTGGAAGTTTCATAGTGAAACAAAGAGCAGAAAAAACAGGAAGAAATATTTCAAAAAACACAACGATTATTATTCCTGCTCACAAAATACCGGCTTTTAAACCAGCAAAAACATTTGTGGAAAAGGTAAAGAAAAACCTTAAGTAAAAAATATGACTTCCATTAATAAATTCCAAATTGGAGCTATTATTGGAGCAGTATTATTAATAGTTCTTTTATTTATTGCGCCTAAAATAGGCAATCCAGAAGCGAAAGAAGCGAAAGGAAAGGATGGTGAAAATGAATTTTCAATGCAAACGTATATCGATTCATTGAAAAAAACATTACCGAAAAATCAAACGGATAATATTGCTGTACAGGAACAATTGCTACAATCGGCAAGAAACCCTCAACAAAAATTATCATTGTTAGATTCACTTTCCAAGTTGTGGAATGCAAGTAAACAATTATCCGTTGCAGGATATTATTTAGAGCAAAAAGCACTTATCAATAACAATGGAGCAGATTGGAATAATGCAGGAAACAAATACTACGGCTCATCAAAGTTTGGAACCAACCAATATAAAGTTGTTTGGATGACTAAGGCGATAGAGTGTTATACAAAAGTAACAGAACTTGAGCCGAACAATTTGGAAGCAAAAGTAAGTTTGGGAGTTTGCTATGTTGAAGGAACACAGGACCCGATGAAAGGAATTGGACTATTAAGAGAAGTAATTCAATTGGATTCAACAAATATTAGTGCACAACTTAATTTGGGAATGTTTGCAGTACAATCAGGACAATACGACAAAGCCATTGACCGATTTAGCAAAATACTGTTGATGCATCCGGACTATATTGAAGCTTACCTTTATTTGGGACAAACATATGCAAGCAAGGGTGATAAGAAAACAGCGATTGAAATTTTAGAAAAATATAAAAAAGTTAACACAGACGAGAGTATAAATACAGAAGTACAAGGATATATAAACGAATTAAAAAACAGTTAAAAAAAAACATTATGCCAAGCGGTAAAAAAAGAAAAAGACATAAGATTGCAACGCACAAGCGTAAGAAACGTCTTAGAAAAAACAGACACAAAAAGAAGTAATTCTTTTATGGGAGTTTGAACCATACACTATGCATATAGCTATATGTGCATAGTATATGGCTACACTCTTACATTTGAGTAGGTATTCGTTTACCACCCAAACAACTCACCGTGTAATACATTTTACGTTGAACTACGAATTAGTAATAGACTCTACGCCTTCAGAGGTTGTAATTGCCTTGTTGAAAGATAGGCGACTTATTGAACTTCACCGAGAAAAAAGAAATAACAATTTTTCCGTAGGAGATATCTATGTAGCAAAAATCAAAAAAGTAATGCCCGGTCTTAATGCTGCATTTGTAGATGTAGGCTATGAAAAAGATGCATTTTTACATTATCTAGATTTAGGTCCCCACTTTAACTCGTTGATGAGTTATGTTAAAAGAACTATCGCAAACAAGCAAACCGATAGTTCCCTAGCGCAATTTCATCTTGAAGCCGAGATTGACAAAAACGGAAAAATAAATAATATCATACAATCGGGTCAAACGGTAATGGTTCAAATTGCAAAAGAACCAATCTCTACAAAAGGACCGCGTATTACTGCCGAAATATCAATGGCAGGAAGGTATTTAGTACTTGTACCATTCAATGATAAAGTATCTGTTTCGCAAAAAATAAAAACTTCTGAAGAACGAGACAGACTAAAGAAACTTATTCAAAGTATACGTCCAAAAAATATGGGCGTTATTATACGTACTGTAGCTGAAAACAAAAAAGTAGCTGAGTTAGAAGCAGATTTAAACGACCTGCTTAGCAAATGGGCTGATTGTTACAAAGAATTAAAAGTAGCAACACCTCCTAAAAAAATATTGGGTGAGTTAGATAGAACATCTGCCATATTAAGAGATATACTTAACTCTACATTCAGCAGCATCACAGTAAATGAAGATGGATTGATGGAAGAAATGAAGACTTACCTTCATACAAATGCCCCAGACAAAGAAAATATTTTAAAGCTATACAAAGGCAAAGAACCGATTTTTGATTTCTTCGGGGTTGATAAGCAAATAAAAGCATCTTTCGGTAAAATAGTAACTTTTAAAAGTGGTGCCTATCTTATTATTGAGCATACAGAGGCAATGCACGTTATTGACGTGAATAGCGGTCACAGAGCAAAATCAGAAAATACCCAAGAAAAAAATGCGCTTGAGGTAAATATTGACGCTGCCGTGGAAGTAGCACGCCAACTTCGCTTGCGAGATATGGGTGGTATTATTGTAGTAGATTTTATTGATTTACACGATCAAGAAAATCGAAAAATATTATTCGAAAAATTGCGTGACGAAATGAAAAGTGACAGAGCAAAACACAACATTCTGCCACCTAGTAAATTTGGACTTATACAAATAACTCGTCAACGTGTACGTCCCGAAATGAATGTGATTACGGTTGAAAAATGTCCTACTTGTGGCGGAAGTGGCGAAATTCAAGCGAGCATTTTATTGGTAGATGAAATTGAGAACAATCTGCGTTATATTTTAAAAGAACAAAACGAACAAAAAGTATCACTTTCCATACATCCTTATTTAGCTGCTTATTTAACCAAAGGTTGGTTTAACTCCATTCAAATGCGTTGGTGGATAAAGTATAAAAAATGGATTAAAATAAATCCCGTTAGCTCATATCAAATCCTTGAATACCGCTTTTTGAATGGTAATGATGATGAAATAAAATTGTAGTTCATCTAACTTTACCTTTGCCCCACCTCCTATTTTAAAGAAACTTTAACGAGTAGTTTTAAATAATTACATTTGGTTTATGGAACAAAAATTAAAAGCCTTCGAACGTTTGCTTGTTATTATGGATGAGTTACGCGAAAAATGTCCTTGGGATAAAAAGCAAACAATGGAATCGCTTAGGCATTTAACCATTGAAGAATGCTACGAACTTACCGATGCCATACTTGAAAAAGATCTAAAAAGCATACAAAAAGAATTGGGTGACGTACTATTGCATATTGTATTTTATGCCCGCATTGCTTCTGAGACAAATGATTTTAATATTGCCGATGTAATCAATTCATTGTGCGACAAATTAATACACCGACACCCACACATATATGGTGATGTTATTGTAGAAAACGAAGAGCAAGTAAAAGAAAATTGGGAAAAATTAAAATTAAAAGAAGGT
>CAIMGI010000036.1 GCA_903840505.1 uncultured Bacteroidota bacterium | reverse complement strand
GGTAAACAGGTGTTGATGATTTGGGTGTTTGCTCCTTGAGCTGCTCCCGGACCTGACCAGGTATAGGATTGAGCTCCCGGAGGGGCTATTAAGTTTACACACTCGCCATCACACAAAGTATCACTCGCTACTATGTAAAACGGCAAACATGATCCGTCTAAGTAAGCATAGCCGTAGTGGCCAGTTGCAGCACAATCACAAGTTGTAAAGCGAATCATAACATTTTGACCAACATAACCAGTTAAGTCGATATTTACGGTAGTCCAGTTTTTCCAAACGCCTGAGTTATTTGCATAATTGATAAATCCCGGTATTCCTTGACCCGCAGAAACGTCATATGCAGCACAGTTAACAGGCTGACCATTGGCATCTAACATATCAATCATAAATCGTGGTTGGGTGCAAGCATTGTGTCCAGGATCCTCCATAACTACGGCATATCGATAAGTAAAACTGGTGGTATTGTTAGTAACCATAAAAGTTTGCTCTATTCGTTCTGATTCTGCGCCATTTATATTATTACCTAATCGGCAAGAGAATGTTCCGCCTTGAGGGTCAACTTCCGGCAATAAGTTATTTCCTACTTGGGGATCAAATCCATTACCTGTCATAATCGTATGACGACCGTTAACTACTGCATTTCCATTTCCCAGATTGACACTACAAGGGGAATATGAACCTACAAAACAATCCCAATTAATTAAAGCTCCATATTCAAAATCTACGTTATCACAAGGTTGACCCGGTGATTGAGGAGTTGGGTTTGGAGGCAATAATTTCTTTTGCCATTTTGCACCTTTAGCACTGTCTAAAAATGCTTCTTGTTTTAATTCCAAATAGCCTTCCATTTCCCAAGCCGGAATATTATTATTTTTACACCAGTCAATATGAGGTTGAGCGTTAAAGCCTTTTAACAATAGCACATCTTCTGCACTGTGTTGCTTGTGCTGGTTTGCTTTTTGAGGTGCCTGAGCACTTACCCATAAAACAGAAACAACCGCTAGAGTTGTTAAGGCGATTGATTTGTAATACTTGTTCATAGTGTTTATTTAGTGTATAGTGGTTTCAAATAAATTTTGTAATGTAAAGGTATTGCTAAGTTGTATTATGTGTATCCTGTTTGCCAAACTATTTCACTTATTGTTACAATTTATTTATTTAACGGTATGTTTTGGAAAAATATCAGTTATAATGGAAATGTTAAAGCAAATACATACTTTTGGATTTTAAAAGATTTAAATAATGCTTGATTTAAACGGAAAGTCGATTTTAATTACGGGTGGTACAGGCTCGTTTGGTAAGAAGTTTGTTGAAACAATAATACATCGTTTCCCTGCCATAAAAAGGTTAGTAATTTATTCCAGAGATGAGTTGAAGCAATATGAAATGGCTCAACAGTTTCCGCATTCAAAGCATAATTTTATCCGTTATTTTATTGGTGATGTGCGTGATGCGGAAAGATTTAAAAGAGCTTGTGAAGGCATTGATATTATTGTACACGCTGCCGCATTAAAGCAAGTGCCTGCGGCTGAATATAATCCAATGGAGTGCATTAAAACCAATATTTTTGGTGCAGAGAATGTGATCAATGCTGCCTTAGATTCCGGGGTAAAAAAGGTGGTGGCATTATCAACAGATAAAGCAGCAGCCCCAATTAATTTGTATGGAGCCACAAAGCTTTGTTCAGATAAATTATTTGTTGCAGCGAATAACATCAGAGGATTTAAAGATTTATCTTTTTCCGTTGTTCGCTATGGAAATGTGATTGGTTCAAGAGGTTCTGTTGTTCCGTTTTTTATGGAGAAAAGAAAAGAAGGTGTATTACCAATTACACATCCGCAAATGACCCGTTTTAATATTTCATTGGAAGAAGGTGTTGATTTGGTATTATATGCTATTGAACACGCTTGGGGTGGTGAGATATTTGTTCCAAAAATACCTTCCTACAAAATAACAGATGTAGCAACAGCCATTGGTCCTAATTGTAAACAAGAAATTGTGGGCATACGTCCAGGTGAAAAATTGCACGAAGAAATGATTACAGAAACTGATTCATTATATACTGTTGAATTGGATAAGTATTATGTAATAACACCAACAACTCCAACGTGGAAAACGTCAGATTTTATTGAAAAATTTAAAGGGAAAATGGTTGAGCCGGGTTTTAAATATAATTCAGGAACAAATACCGATTTTCTTACAGTAGATGCTATCAGAAATGAAATAAAGAAGCACGTAGATAATAATTTTTCAGTCTAGTGTTTTGTAGTGGAATAATTTCTAGTACATTTGCGTTGTTTAAAGTCATTCTAAATAAAAAGTGAGTTCAACTATCCATATATTAATTGCCGATAATAGCTATCTTGTTCGTGCAGGATTGAAGGCTTTATTGGCGGATAATAGTGATTTTGTTTTTTTAGGTGAGGTTAGCGATTCATTAGAACTGGGTGAAAAGCTTATTTTTTGCCAACCAACTTTGTTAATCATTGATAGTAATTCAGAAAATTTTTCAACGGAAAATATTAAAGTTTTACTAAATAAATATAAGAATATAAAAGTTCTTTCTGTTTGTTCTTATCAAGATAAATTTTCTGTTGCACGCTCTGTGGATATTGGTATACATAGTTTTTTATTGAAGGATTGTGATAAAGATGAAATTACAGAGGCTATTTACAAAACAGCTGAGGGTAATAAATTTATGTGTGGTAAAATAGTTGCAGCTATTACCGGTGAAAATTCAAGCGAAACATCTTGCGAAGGTTTTAATATAACAGAAAGAGAGATAGAAATAATTAAACTACTAGCCGAAGGAAACTCCAATAAGCAAATCGCAGATATTTTATTTTTAAGTACCCATACTGTGAATACACATCGTAAGAACATTATGGCAAAAGTAGGTGTAAACAATGCTGCCGGTTTAGTATTTTTTGCAGTGAAAGAAAATCTGATATCTCCTAACAAATATCTTTTCTCTTCCCCCAATTAGTTTTGTTAACTAATTGATAATCATTATTTAGAATCATTCTAAAATACCTTCTTTTAGGTATTGCTTAGAATTATTCTAAACAATAGTTTTGTCCCATTAATCTGTTTATATAAATTCATTATGAAAAAATCACTTATACTTATTTATGTTAGTATTGTAGCAAATTCGATAGCTTACTCACAACAAACCGATACAGCAAAGACAATAACCCTAAAAGAAGTTACAATACGTGTAAGTAAATCATTGGGCGAAATGGAAAGGATGCCGGATTTGAAAGAGAATGTTATTTATGCAGGAAAAAAAACGGAAGTCATACAGTTGAATAAAATAAATGCAGACTTAAGTACTAATAATACACGTCAGGTTTTTGCAAAAGTTCCGGGAATGAGTATTTGGGAAAATGATGGTTCAGGTATTCAGGCGGGAGTAGCAACACGAGGGTTAAGTCCGAATCGTTCCTGGGAATTTAATGTTAGGCAAAATGGCTATGATATTAGTTCAGAGGTTTTTGGATACCCTGAAACCTATTATACTCCACCAATGGAAGCGCTGGAAAAAATTGAAGTGATAAGGGGGGCAGCATCTTTGCAATATGGTCCGCAATTTGGTGGATTACTTAATTATAAAATTAAAAAAGGAAATCCAAACAAGCCAATATCATTTGAAACGCAACAAACCGTTGGCTCTTACGGTTTATTTAATACATACAATGCCATTGGCGGAACGCACAAAAAGTTTTCATATTATGGATTCTTACATCATCGTACTGCTGAAGGGTGGCGTAATAACAGCCAGTACAACATTTACACAGGGTATTTTTCTGCAAGCTATCAGCTAACAAAAAAAATAAATATTGCCGGAGAATATACTAGTATGAATTATAAAAGTCAGCAACCTGGAGGACTTACCGATGTTCAGTTTGATGAAAATCATCGCCAATCCTTCAGAGAAAGAAATTGGTTTAGTGCTCCGTTTAATGTCGCTTCGCTCACAGTTAAATATGATATTTCAACGGCAGTAAATTTACAAATCAAATCATTTGCTACTATTGCAGAGCGAAACAGTGTTGGTTTCACTAAATCTATTACAACAAAAGATAGTATAAATCCTACCACACTTCAATACAATGCAAGGCAAGTAGACAGAGATAATTACGAAAATTACGGAACGGAAGTACGTCTATCGGTTAAATATAAATTATTTAGTAAAGAAAATATTTTTGCTGGGGGCATTAGAGCTTACAGCGGAAGCACAAAAAGAAATCAACTTGGAAAAGGAACAATGGGCCATAATTTTGATTTAACGCTCACCGATCCGCAGTACGGACGTTCGTTGGATTTTGGAACAACTAACTATGCAGCCTTTGCTGAAAATATTTTTAAAATTGGAAAACGGCTTAAAGTAGTGCCAGGCATACGTTTTGATTATATTGAAAATCAAAGCGAAGGGTACATTAATACTACAAAATTAGGCACATTAAATCCTGAAAAAAGAGTACGCCAAATTCTACTATATGGAATAGGAAGCGAATTTATGGTTACTGAAAAAACAAACCTTTACGGTAATTACTCTCTAGCTTATCGCCCCGTTACTTTTTCAGAACTTACTCCTTCCGCCACTACCGAAATCATTGATCCGAATTTAAAAGATGCGAGTGGTTTCAATGCTGATTTTGGTTATAGAGGTACTGTAAAAAACTATTTAAGTTTTGATGTGGGCGTGTTTTATTTGCACTACGATAATCGTATAGGGACGCTTACTCAAAACGGAGCGCCTTTCAAAACGAACATTGGCACATCAGTAAGTCAAGGCGTTGAATCATATATTGAAATAGATGTTGTGAAAATATTTACAGAGAAATCAAAGGTTGGAAGCATCAGTGTTTTTGCATCTAATTCCTTTATTGATGCAAAATATGTAAAGTGGAATAATCCTGCGATTACAAATGACCAAGCAAAATCAATTGAAAATAAACGAGTTGAAAATGCGCCACAATACATTCATCGCTTTGGAGCAACGTATTTTCTGAATGGATTTTCTGCGACATTTCAATTAAGCAGTGTTGGAGATGTATTTACCGATGCAGTAAATACTGAGACACCAAATGCGACAGGAACTATTGGAAAACTTTCAGGATATCAAGTAATGGATGCATCCCTTTCTTACAAATTTATGGAATATTATAATTTTAAAGCCGGTGTAAACAACATTGCAGACCAAAAATATGCAACCCGCAGGGCTGGCGGTTACCCTGGACCTGGCATTATGCCGGGCAATGGCAGAACTGTTTTTGTGAGCATCGGTGCATCATTCTAAAATTAAAAATGGTTAAACTTTTCGACAACAATAAAGGATAAAATATTTCTTACTGTTTAATAATATATCTACTTTTGAATACAATTCCAAAGTATGATATTGATTGCAGATAGTGGTTCTACAAAAACAGATTGGCGGCTTGTTGATTCCGAAAGTAAAATACATCAATTTAGTACACAGGGATTCAATCCTTATTTTCAAAGCAAAGAAGAAATTTCGGCTGAAATAAAAACTAAATTAGTTCCTGTTTGTAGTATAAATTTAGGTGCTCCTTTGACAATTTTTTATTATGGCGCGGGATGTTCCAGTACAAATAAAAAGGAAATAATAAAGGATGCACTTCTGGAAAACTTCCCACAAGCAATTATTGAAGTTGAACACGACTTATTGGCTGCTGCACGTGCTTTATGTGGAAAAAATAGTGGGATTGCAACTATTTTGGGTACCGGCTCTAACACGTGTTATTATGATGGGGAAAAAATTGTACAAAACATTGATTCATTAGGATTTATATTAGGCGATGAAGGAAGTGGAGCACATATTGGAAAAACATTTGTGGCTGCCTATTTAAATAAAGAATTGCCCCAAGAACTTTCCGCACGATTTCAAGAGAGGTTTTCACTATCAAAAGAAATTATTCTTGAAAATATTTACAAGAAGCCTATGCCCAACCGTTATTTAGCATCCTTTAGTCAATTTATTTTTCAACAGCTAAAAGAGCAAGTGGTTTTTGATTTGGTTGCCGATTGTTTCAGGCAATTTTTTGATAAGCATATTTGTAAATACTCAAATGACAAACAGGTTAAAATTAGTTGTGTTGGCTCAGTAGCATTTTATTACAGCAATGTTTTGCGTTTGGTAGCTGAGGAAAAAGGACTTGTAATTGATAAAATTCTAGAATCACCTATCGCTGGGTTACTTTTATATCATACCAATAACCAAGACTAGATTCCCCTTACTCAAAAACATTGTTAATAGCTGTTGATATTTTCAATCGAGCACTTTTGGGTATTTAACTACCTTTGGTTTTTATAAAAAACAGATATGTATTATAATAATATTCTTGAAACTATTGGAAATACACCGCTTGTAAAAATAAATACCATTACAAAAGGGATAAAAGCTATTGTACTTGCTAAGGTAGAAACTACCAATCCGGGTAATTCCATAAAAGACCGTATGGCATTAAAAATGATTGAAGATGCTGAGCGAAGCGGAAAGCTTAAGCCGGGTGGTACTATTATAGAGGGAACATCAGGTAATACCGGAATGGGCTTGGCAATTGCTGCTATTATAAAGGGCTATAAATGTATTTTTACAACTACCGATAAACAGTCGAAAGAAAAAGTCGATGCTTTAAGGGCATTTGGTGCTGAAGTAATTGTTTGCCCTACCAATGTAGACCCTGAAGATCCTCGTTCTTATTACTCGGTTTCATCTCGTTTAGTGAACGAAATACCAAACTCTTGGAAACCGAATCAATATGATAATCCATCAAATTCAGTTGCTCATTATGAGCAAACCGGACCGGAAATATGGTCACAAACAGAGGGTAAGGTAGATCACTTGGTAGTTGGTGTTGGTACAGGTGGAACAATTTGTGGTACAGGTAAATACTTAAAGGAAAAAAATCCAAACATAAAAGTATGGGGAATTGATACCTATGGTTCGGTTTTTAAAAAATACAAGGAAACTGGGATTCTAGATAAAAATGAGATTTACCCATATATTACAGAAGGAATAGGCGAAGACTTTTTACCTGCCAACGTTGATTTTAGTATCATTGACCACTTTGAAAAAGTGACCGACAAGGATGCCGCAATAATGACCCGAGAAATTGCTAAAAAGGAAGGCATTTTTGTTGGAAATTCTGCAGGTTCGGCAATGGCCGGGTTGATGCAGTTAAAGGATAATTTTAAAGAAGGTGAAACGGTAGTCGTTATTTTCCACGATCACGGAACACGTTATTTGGGTAAGATGTTTAATGATGATTGGATGCGTGATAGAGGTTTCCTAGATGTAAGTAAGCCTTCCGTTAGAACCATTGTGGACAGTCGGAAGAATTATAATTTAATATCTGTTAAAGTCGACCAAAAAGTTGAGGATGCTTTGAAGTTGATCACCACCAATGATATATCTCAAATGCCTGTAATGAAAAACAATGAAATTGTTGGTGCCATTAATGAAAGTTCTTTGTTGATGAAGTTATTGGAGAACCCTGCACTTAAAACCCAAACAATTGAAACCGTTATGGATAAGCCTTTTTCAATGGTAACAATCGATATGACAGTAGAAGAAGTGTCTTCCAAAATTACCAAGGAAAGCGGTGCAGTAATGCTTCGTGATAATGGTGGAAATATGCACATCATTACAAAGTATGATATTATAAAGGCTATTTGCTAAATGAAAAAAAAAATAGCACAATTTTTTTCTTTTTTTAGAGACAAACATTCCGAGATATATAAAATAGGTTTAGTACTTCTTTGTATATCTGCCATTGTGTATTTTTTTCCACGCGAGGGAAAGTTTAAGTATGAGTTTCAAAAAGGGAAACCTTGGCTTTCACCTGATTTGATAGCACCTTTTGATTTTGCAATCAATAAAAAAATCGCGGAAATTCAATTGGAGCAGAATCAAATTCAACAAAATTCTAAATTGTATTTCAAATCAAACAATGCTGTCCTTAGAGAAGTAGAAAAGGAATTGAAGAGTAAATTCGATAGTGTTTTGAATATAAATAAGGCAATAGGAAAAAATGATTCGAAAGAAAAGAGTATCGAAAAGGGCTTGAAAATTTTAAACGAAATTTACAAAAAAGGTATTGTTCAAGTAAATGATAAAATAGAAAATAAAGGACCCGATTACTCTATTTATATATTAATTGATAACCTGGCAGTAGAGGCTGATTTATCTGATGTATATACCATTCAAACCGCCTATAAATATGTGGTAAAAGAATTAAAGGAAGATACAATTCAAGGAAATATTAATAAGGCTCTTCTTATTCAAAATGTATTAAGGCAAAATATTTTTTATGACGAAGAGACCACCGAAAAATTCAAGAGCGAACAGTTAAATAATATTTCACTTACGCTTGATATGAAGCAAAAAGGTGAAAGAATTATTTCGCGTGGCGACCTAATCGATGAAGATAAATTCAATATGCTTCAGTCCTTGAAGACAGAGTATATTAACCAATTGGGGAATAATACCAATTACTTTTTTATCAGAGGAGGGCAATTTGTTCTCGTTGCTTTATGTATTTCGATGTTGATGACATTTTTGTTTTTATTTCGTAAAGATATCATTGCGGATAACCAGAAAATTTTCTTTATGATGGTTATTCTATTTCTTGTTTCGGTAATGTGTTCTTTGAGTATCAAGCTTAAAATTGAAAGCATCTATATCCTTCCTTTTTGTATTTTCCCTGTTTTGGTAAGATCTTTTTTTGACACACGAATTGCACTTTTTACGCATTTAACTTCAGTACTTATATTATCCTTGATAGTTGCCAATCCTTTCGAGTTTGTTTTTATTCAAATCATAGGAGGGATTTTTGCCATATTTAGCATTATCAATATGCAAAACAGGTCGCAGTTGTTCTTTTCTGTAGCGATTATATTTTCGGCATATAGTATAGCATATGTTGGGATTTCAGCCATCCAAGAAGGTTCTTTGCGAAATATAGAATGGCAGCATATAGCTTGGTTCGCGATTAGCTCTGTGCTTACTTTGTTTGCTTACCCACTGATTTATGTATTTGAAAAATTGTTTGGATTTATTTCTGATGTGTCGTTAATGGAGCTTTCTGATATAAACTCTCCTTTATTAAGAGAATTAGCACTAAAAGCCCCTGGTACATTTCAGCATTCCTTACAAGTTGCAAGTTTGGCAGAAGAAGCCATTCTGAAAATTGGTGGGATGCCTTTGTTGGTTAGAGCAGGTGCATTGTATCACGATATAGGTAAAATGGAAATGCCAATGTATTTTAGTGAAAATCAATTTACGGGAGTAAATCCCCACGATGAATTAGGTTACGAAGAGAGTGCTTCAATCATAACAGGTCACGTAAGTAAGGGGGTAGAAATAGCGAAAGAAAACAATTTACCGGATATAATAATCGATTTTATTAGGACACACCACGGTACCACCAAAACACAATTTTTTTACCAATCGTTTTTGAAAAATTTTCCCGGTGAAGAGATTCAGGAAGATGTATTTCAGTATCCCGGTCCAATACCGTTTTCAAAAGAAACAGCTGTGTTAATGATGGCAGATACTGTTGAGGCTGCTTCTCGAAGTCTGAAAAAATACGATGTAGAGACCATTGATAGCCTTGTAGAGAGAATTATTGATGCTCAGATTAAGGAAAACCAGTTTATTAATTCCGATATTACCTTCAAGAACATCAGTAATATAAAGAAAATATTCAAGAAAAAGTTATTAAATATGTACCATTTACGTATAGAATACCCCAAATAAGGGGCATTTTTTACGAATTATACCGTTAACTAAATAAATTGTAACCAAAATCAAATATTAAACTAAAATAATTTTTCGGTCACTAAAATTATTACTACATTTGCGTATCAAAATTTAAAAATCTTGCTATGAAAAAAATAATTACAATTTGCGCATCACTTTTCATTTTTGCAGCTGCTTCAGCTCAATCTCAATTGAAAACAGAATATTATGATGCTGCTAAGACAAAAAAGAAGTCTGAAGGTTCAATTATGGATCCAAACTTTAAATTAGAAAGTTTAACTATGAACGATTATGCTAATCGTGATGGTAAATGGACTGAATGGTTTGAAGATGGAAAAGTAATGACCGAAATGCAATTTACTAAAGGCGTTATGTCAGGTCATTGGAAATCATATTTCCAAAATGGCAAATTAAATTATGATATTAATTATGATACCCATACAGCAATGTTTTATTTCATAGATGGTGAAAAACTTTGTGGAGGTAATATGTATCCTGGATTTAAATATGATGGTCAATGGACAGGATGGTACAAATCAGGAAAAGTGAACTATGTTGGTAACTACAAAATGGGTAAGAGACACGGTCAGTGGACTTGGTATGATGAGAAAACAGGAGCGGTTCAATTGCAAGAAAAATATGATAACCAAACTTTGGTGAAATAATTACCAAACAAAATAAATAGAAAAAGCCCCCCGAATATTCGGGGGGCTTTTTTTATGCTTCTAATTCTTAATGAATAATATTTTCTGTTAACTAAAATTTACGACACTTATTTTTTAGTAGAAAGAATGTTTCATTGCAAGATATTTTACACGATTTTATGGAATAAT
>CAIMGI010000035.1 GCA_903840505.1 uncultured Bacteroidota bacterium | reverse complement strand
GCATTAATCAATCAGAAGAAAGTGAAGGAGGCAAAAAAATTGTTGCAACAACTAATCGATTTAAAAGGACGTAAAGCTGGAGATGCTGCAACCAAGCTGCAAGATTTGAAGTAATAACCCTTTTTTTTGTCTTTATTTTAATAACTTTGGTATCAAAATAGTTCATCCTTACAATGAAAAAACTATTTGTTACAATAGGATTTCTTTTATTTATACTTTTAACGCAAGCCCAAAACCCTTCATTTCAGTGGGGAAAAAGGGCAGGAAGCACTCATTCTGATTATGGTAATTCGGTAACTTGCGATGCCTATGGAAATGTGTACACAACTGGATCTTTTACGGGAACGGTTGATTTTGATCCCGGGCCTGGTCTCTTTAACAGAGTTTCATATGGATGTTACGATGCATTTGTTTTTAAACTGGACCGGTTTGGAAATTTTAAGTGGGCTACAAGTATTTCAGCTAATGCAGTTGAAGGCAATAGTATCAAGGTAGATTCGTTAGGTAATGTTTGTATTGTTGGAAGATTTTCTGGAGTAGGCGATTTTAATACGGGACCAGGGGTTTGTAACTTAGATGGTTCCATTGGAGAAATTTTCATTTTAAAATTAGATTCCCTTGGTAGTTTTCTTTGGGCTGTGAATACAGGTGGTTGTACCCCTATTTACGCAAATGAAAGATTAAATCGAACAACTAGTTTAACTTTAGATAACAAAGGATATATATATATAGTTGGCTATTTTGAAGGAGTGGTTGATTTTGATTCTGGGATTGGGATTTTTAATTTATCATCACCATCAATAGCAATGTTTATTGAAAAATTAAATCCATTAGGAAGTTTTATGTGGGCAAGAGGTTTTTCCAGCACGGATGTTTGTATGGGTAATTCAATCTCTTTAGATAAACTAGGGGGCATCTATGCAACAGGACTCTTTTCTGGAACAACAGATTTTGACCCAGGCTTATCACAATTCAATATTACATCATTGGGACCAAAAAATATTTTTATTTCAAAATTAGACTCAGCAGGTAATTTTGTTTGGGCTAAAAACATAGATTCATTTGATCCTGATGAGGGAGGGGCCGGACTTTCCATAATTCCAGATGAAAATGGAAACACATATACAACAGGTTACTTTAGGGCTCAATCAGATTTTGATCCAGGGGGAGGTACTTATTATTTAACTCCGTTTCAAGGAGATGATATTTTTATTTTAAAATTAGATCCAATGGGTAATTTGGATTGGGTCAAGAGCTTTCATGGAACCGGATACGACTACGGAAATTCCATTGAACTTGATGCCTTAGGGAATATTTACTCTATGGGTCATTTTGGGGGGAAAGCAGATTTTGATCCAGGCCTTGGACAATATTATATTACTTCAGCGGGATTACAAGACATATTTATTTCCAAGTTAGATCCGTCAGGTAATTTTCTTGGTGCAAAAAGCATTGGAGGAGTTGGTCAAGATGTTGGAAATTTGATGTGTTTGGATCCCTTTGGGAATATTTATTGTACAGGCTACTTTAATGAAACTATGGATTTTGACCCTGACCCAAGCGTATTTAATCTGACTTCTGCTGGGGAGTATGATATTTTTATTGATAAAGTTAGTTCGTACTATTTAGGAATAGATGGTGCCGCGTTAAATAGTAGTTTAGCAGGATGCTATCCCAACCCAAGTAACGGCCTTTTTAACATTGAACTTACTGAAAATGCTCAAATAATAATCACCAATACATTAGACCAGGTACTTTCAAACAAAAGTTTATTAGCTGGCAACCACTCTATTGATTTGAAAAATGAAGCAAATGGCATTTATTTTATAAAAGCAATTTCAGGAAGCAAACAGCAAACAGTTAAAGTCATTAAGCTTTAACTTTAAAGCAGAGCCAGAATAACCCTTAGCCGGGACAGGCGAAAGAAGCGAAAAAATTGTTACAACAATTAATCGACTTTAAAGGACGTAAAGCTACAGATGCTGCAACAAATCTAAAGGAGTTAAAATAAAACTGACTCGGTTATCAAAAAACGAATGTCTTATTATTCAGGAACGAAGTACCTAATTCGTTAAACGATTGTCGAATGTTTTTTATAGGAACGAGAATTTCTACGCTATTTGTATCTGAACAATCAAGACCAATAGGATGTTTTTGATTGTTCATCCTTAGATTTGAAAAAATTGATTTTATTAGCTCTGCGATTGATATGTATAACTTTCTCATAGGATATTGTATTAATTTCTGTAACAAGAGTACAAACTGATTTGCTGATTTTAATGTTTACTGAATATTAAAATGCATCCTGTTACATTTTAATTAGCCAATGGTTTAAACTGTTCCACGTTTATTAGTTAACGGCTAATCTGCTTTCAAAAAAATAAATAACTGATTATCAGCACACAATATAATTTTATTTGTTTATATATAAGATACTTATATATATTTGTAACCTTATATTATTAATTACGTTATATAGTCTAAAACAATCATTATGGCATCAAACGATTTACTTAAAGGAATGCTCAAACCAATTATATTGAAACTTTTATTTGAAAAAGGACCAATGTACGGTTACGAGATAACACAACTGGTGAAAGAAATTTCGGCAGGTGAAATAGAACTTACATTCGGAGCGCTGTATCCTATTTTGCATAAACTGGAGCAAGAGGGAATTGTTCAAACCGAATCGGAAGTAATCAACAACCGAAACCGAATTTATTATTCCATTACTCCAAAAGGAAACAGTTTAGCGCAAGAAAAAATTGCGGAGTTGGAAGAATTTGTAAAGACATTGAAAATTTTCTTTAAACCTAATTTCGGACTAAAGTTTAGCTATGCTTGATACTTCTCAAATACAACTTATTGAATCGGACGTTGAAAGCGCCCGCATCACCTTGTACAACCTTTCGGATGAGTTGGTAGATCATATATGTTGTGCCATAGAAGACCAGATGAGAAATGGAAAAAGTTTTGATGAAGCCTATTCACTTTTAAAAGAACAAACAGGAATAAAAGTACTGCAGAGCATACAAGAAAATACCCTTTACCTAACCGATAAAAAATACAGACTTATGAAAACAACGATGAAAATTACCGGAAATGTATCTCTCGCCCTATTGGCTTTGGGAACGCTATTCAAAATTTTTCACTGGCCTGGTGCAGGGCCATTACTTGTAGTGGGCTTTGTACTAGTCTGTTTTTTCTTTTTCCCGGCTGTTATTTATATTAATAGAAGAGAGGAAGGAAGTAAAAGTCCCATGCTATTGAATCTTTCTATACTTATTGGAGGAATTTTACTTATGATGGGAATCCTTTTTAAGGTAATGCATTGGCCGATAGCAAACTTGCTACTGCAGGGAGGTTGGTTCTTTGTTTTATTTCTCTTCCTTCCCACCTTGCTTTATGCAAAGTTAAAGGATGCGAAAAGTGGTTTTGAAAAACGCGTGTATGTGCTGGGAGTAGTTGCCTTAATTATTTTTGAATTGGCAACGATGTTTAAAATGATGCACTGGCCAGGTGCGGGACCATTAATGATATTGGGCTCTCTATTATTGGTTGCAGTATTTCTTCCTCTTTATACCAATATGAGGTTTAAAAATGCCGAATTAAAAGCGGGGCAGTTTATTTACCTTATCACTATATCAATGTATGCAGTGGTGCTTACAGCATTGCTAGCAATGAATGTATCAAAGGATATACTTGGCTGCTTTGTTAGAGAGCAAGATAATGGCACCGCTATTAATCATTATTTTGAACAAAAGGAAAGCCATTTTGCCGCAGCAGTAGGTACGGATAGTGTTGCAATGATGAATGCCGAAAAGATAAAGTTCGTTTCAGAGGAAGCCGCCAAGGTAAAAAATGAGATACAGAGCCTTAGACTGAATCTTGTTCAGGAAATAGAGCAAGTTGATAAACAAGCAGCACTTGCAGCTATATCGGAATCTATCAAAATAAATAAGAAGGACAATTATGACCAAATTGACCATATGCTTTTTGATCAGGATGGAAACGGTTTAGCAAATTCGTTAAAAGGAAAATTGGATGTTTACTTAGAGCAAATCTTAAAAGTAACTTCTTCTAATAAGGAGCTGTCCGAAAATATTTCCAAGATACTGGATACTTCCTCTAAAAAGAATTACGATAGTATGGTTAGTTGGGAAGAAGCTAATTTTAAACACAATCCTCTAATCAGTACTATGGCCCTGTTAACAGCCCTTGAAAGAAATGTAAGTATGGTCGAATCCTCAGCTATTCAATATATTAATCAATAGAATTAACCAATAAAAATAGAAACTATGAAAAAGTCAATTTATTATTTAGGAATAGCTTGTGCTAACCTAATGTTGTTTGGTTCCCTCTTTAAAATTCAGCATTGGCCGGGAGCATCAGTGATGCTGGTGCTTGCCGTGTTCCTTTTTTGCTTTGCTTTTTTACCAATGGCATTGATGAACAGTTATAATGAAGGTGGACAAAAATACAAGGCATTACACATAGTCACCTTCATAGTATTTTTTATAAGTATGATGGGGGTAATTTTCAAAGTCCAACACTGGCCGGGAGCAGGTATATTCTTGCCGTTTGGTATAACCTTACCATTCATTCTATTTCTTCCGGTTTACCTCTATCAAACCAGGAATGAAAAAAACAAGGACAACGTAAACTTTTCAGCCATTATGTTTGGATTAACCTTCCTTGCTGTATTTAGTGTATTATTAGCACTTAACGTGAGCAAAGGTATAATCTTAAAAATCGGAACGAACTTAAGGATTAATAATGAGGCTGCAGCCTTTAATATGGCAACCATAAAAGTAGCCGATAAACAAAATCCAATTTTAGAGGAATCCGATAAACTATGTGTTTATATAGAAGCTTTGAAAGACCATTTATTAATTGCATCTGATAATACTTTGGGTGGTAAAGCGTCACTTGATATAACGCAGATGGCAAATATGGAAAATTCAAATATTCCAGTGCATATATTATTAGGCGATGATTCTAACAATAAAATGGAAGAGCTTAAATCAAAAATTAATAGCTACCGCGAATCCGTTTTGGCATCCGAAAAGATAAGTCCCGAACTAAGTGAGTTAAGTAGTACTATATTTGATGTGAGCGATAAAGATACCGAAGATGGTAAAATAACTTGGGAGCAACGCACATTTGGAGCTTACCAGTTAATAGTGGTATTGGATGCGCTTACGCAAATTCAAAGCAATGTAAGATTGGTGGAATCGGAGTTGTTGGCAGTAAAGTAATTACAATATTATATATTAGCCTGAGCTTTCTCGGAGGGGTTAAATCATTAACCCCTCCTTTTTTGTGCTTATTTTTTAGTAAAAATCAATTTTAGACAGGTACACTTTTAGTAAAATTTGCAACTAAACAAGTTTCCATTTGTAATATTTGCAACTTTATTCCCTCAAAATATCATCTTATTTATTTTTTAGCTAAAAATGCAACGATTCATTTCAGTGTTGCGAAGTTCCGTTTTGCTAATATTTTATACTTCTCTATTATTGCATCTATATTTATGTTAGCAGTCAACTTAAAAAGACATAGTAAACATTAAACGACAGACAATATGAAAAGCAAAATTTTGAATTTTCTATTAATAATTACGTCACTCTTTGGATACTTAGAGTGGAGTGGTAATAGTCATATGTTTTTGTTTCAAGCTGAAGGTGAAATCATTTTAAAATTGTTTACTCACCCAACTTCTGTAATTCATCCATTTACAGTTCTACCAATGATAGGACAAATAATATTATTGATTACATTATTTCAAAAAAAACCAAATAAAACATTAACATATATAGGCATGGGTGGATTAGGAATCCTATTGACGTTTATGTTTTTTATAGGTGTAATCAGCTTAAATAGTAAAATTCTATTTTCAACAATTCCGTTTTTAATTATTTCAATTTTCACAATTAAGTTTCATAGAAATATTAAAGCTTAACTGCAAAAAATTATCATTACATTTGATACATAACCAACTTAAATTTTCAATATGAAAGCACTTCTACTTTTTGGTTCTATTTTATTTATGTCACTTCCCAATATTGCAATTGCCCAAGAGCAGGTAAAAGACTCATCTAGCTCACAACTTTATTCGATTAAAAAAAACGATAACACTGAGTATATTGGTAAAATACTAAAAGATGATGGTCGTGAAGTGCTAATAGAAACCGAAACACTGGGTAAAATTTATATTGCAAAGTCGGATATAAAAAGTATGATTAAAATCCAGGATAAGTCGAAAATTGTTGCAGGAGAATACGTGGTTGAGGGTCCATTTACAACTCGATATTGTTTCACTACCAATGCCCTATCAATTAAGAAAGGAGAAAATTACACAAAAATTAGTGTGTATGGACCCGAGGTACATTTTGCACTTACTGATAATTTTTCATTGGGCTTTATGTCAACCTGGATTGGTAGCCCTTTAATGCTTGCAGCAAAATATTCCTTCAAAACTAAAAATGAAAAAGTAAACTATTCAGTTGGTACTTTAATGGGCTCATCTGGATATCTATTTGGTTTTAGAGGTTTTATGGGCTTGCACTTTGCAAATATTACTTATGGTAGCCGAAAAAGCAACATCACTTTTTCGGGTGGTTATACTTATTTTAAAACAGGACGAAATATTACTATTTACAATGAAGGAACTTATACCGACCTTTCATCGAATAATTATGGTTACAATTCTCATTCTCATACAGGACCAGCAGCCCTTATGCAAGGACCTATCGCTTCCGTTGCCGGAATATTCAAAGTTGGCGCAAAAGCTAGTTTAATTTTCGATTCAATGTTTGGATCCTTAGTTCAGGAAACTACTACAAGTGAAACAACACAGCGTGAAATTTCCCCTTATATACCAGCAACTTATGGTTATGACGCAAATAATATTTACCGTGAAATAACACCAAGTGTGCCGGCTGTTATTGAATATACTACTATCAATACCAAGAAAAACTTAATGTCTGCTGCAATAATGATTATGCCGGGAATGCGTTTCCAGAGTTCAGCCCGATCGGCAGTGCAAGTATCTTTGGCGGGAGTTACTATTATTCCAGAATCTGGCAGGTCAATATCATTTCCTGTTCCAATGCTATCAGGATTTTATAAGTTTTAATCATTTGTGAGTCCGAAGGGTTTAATCGTTGATCCTTCCTCTTCCGCGATTGGATCAAAACCTTAGATGCTACGCATCTTGTGCCTGTTTATTTCACAAATTTCAAATAAATTAAGAAGGATTAGCTTCG
>CAIMGI010000034.1 GCA_903840505.1 uncultured Bacteroidota bacterium | reverse complement strand
TACACGACGCTCTTCCGATCTAGCAATACCATCGTATAATTTATTGGTAGCTTTCATATGCTCGCTTGAACCTTGCAATTGTAGTTCATATACTGCATTTAATGCTCCTAAATTTTTAGATACTTTTTGCAATTCTTCACCGTAAGCAGCACCATCAACATTTGCATTCGCTAAACTGCTTAATGCATCAGAAGCTTTGTTATATGTATCACCTAACTTCTCAATTGAGTCGCTAGCACCTTTTACATTTTTAACATATCCTTCAGTAGCAACAGTTGCATCTGTAATATCAGATAATTTACCTGCTTGGTCACCAAGGCTTTTCATTCCCGCTCCAAGACTTTCAATTAATTCAGGACCAATTTTAGCGTCTTGTAACAATCTGTCTAATTCCTGAGCAATAGGATCTTTTTTAGCTTTAACTTCAGCACCATGTCCGTGTGCACCTCTTAATTCAGGATATACTAAACTCCAATCATCGTGATCGTGAATAGGCTCAAAAGCCGAGAAGAAGAAAATTACTGCTTCAATAGAAAGTCCACAAACCAACATCGGACCAGCACCCGGCCAGTGTTGAATCTTAAACATCGCACCAACAATTACAATTGAGGCTCCCCATCCATATAAATAGCCCATGAAAATTTTACCTTTCTTTGTTTGAAGTGTTTCTATAAATCCCATAAAATTTTAATTTTTAATTTGTTTAGAGGTTAGTGATTAATTTAATTGATTTTTGGTTTATTAACTTTATTTAAATTCTTACAAATCATCTCCTTTTGCACGACCTAAGTAGCTCATTACACAACGGAAACCAATATAACATTTAGCAGTATCTTGGTATTCGTATGTTCTTGTACCGGTTTGTAAGTACCAAGAAATATCTTTCCAAGAACCACCTCTTAATACTTTACGTTTTAATGCAGGAGGATCATTGTCTTTTGCATCGTATTGGTAATCCATATTTAAGTCGTGAGAAAAGTTGTATGCCGACTCATCAAAAGCATTGTTTGTCCACTCAGCAACGTTACCTGCCATACAATATAAACCATATTCGTTAGGGTTATATGAGTTTGTCTTTACAGTATGAAATCCACCGTCAACAACATAGTTACCTCTCATTGGTTTAAAGTTACCCAAGAAACAACCTGCAGAGTTACGTACATAAGGACCACCCCAAGGGTATGGAGACATTGCTAAACCACCGCGTGATGCATATTCCCACTCAGATTCTGTTGGTAAACGGAAATCTTGTACGTAAGTATTTCCTGTCATTGCAAAAAAGTTGTTCAACAATTGTGTTCTCCAAATACAAAATGCTTTTGCTTGTTTCCAAGTTACACCTACTACAGGATAATCATCGTAAGCAATGTGCCAAAAATACATATTGGTCATTGGTTCGTTAAACGAGTAAGTAAAATCGTGTATCCAAGCCAATGTATCCGGATAAACATTGATAATGTCTTTCTTAATAAACACTGAACGGTCGGTTAATCCTTGCGGACGGTTAACACGTTTAGCAGCTTCTCTAAGGTCAACCCACCAGTATTCAAACATTAATTTACGTGCATCAATATCTTTACGGTGATAAAAACGCTCACCCAAAGGAAGATACATATCATTTAATGCTTCTTTGTTATTTGGGTCTTCCCAAACTAATTTCTCTTCCCAATTTAATTGACGGTAATCAGGATCGTCTTCATTTTCAGGATATAGCAATTCTTCATTACCTCCTTCAACTACCTTTCTACGTGCAATAGAGTCACGAACCCACATAACAAACTGGCGGTATTCGTTGTTTGAAATCTCTTGATCATCAATGTAGAAAGCTTGAACCGAAACAGTTTTTGCTTGTGTAGTCAATCCGTAGAAAACATCCTGATCACTTGGACCCATTTGATAACTACCCATTCCAATGTATGCCATTCCATAAGGGTCGAAGTCGAACCATTGACCTCTATCCTTAACACCAATAAGTTGACCATTATCGCCAGATTTACAACCAGCTAAGCCGGCAACAACCAAAACGTAAAGAAGGAACTTTTTCATATTGTTTTTCATTTGTTTTTTCTTTTTTATCTGTCTTTTGACATAAAATCACCACACGGATGTATAGGGTGTGATGATTTTTGTTTTGAAAACAGACTACCTTTAACGCATAGTTTTATAAAAGGTTACAAAAAATGTAAATTCTTATAAAAAACGTACGTTGTAGAACTTGGTAATTACTTTTGGTTTAGGAGTTACGTTAAAGCAATAGCCTAGCATAATTTCGTGCGAACCAGAACTGTATGTTTTAAGAGCTGATGTTGTAACATCATACGAGTAACCAAATTTTAATGTGCCTGGACCAAGTTTATTTATTTGAACACCAACCATTGGAGCAATAGCGTCTTTTAAACGATAAGAAACACCTGCCCAAACCAATTGGTTGTACATTGCTACTAAGTTAATGTCCAATGCTGTTGAGGCAGCATCCGATTTAACAAAAATAGATGGCTTAAGGGTTATCATATCAGTAACAGCGTAATCATAACCTGCAGTAATATAATAGTGACGAGCTAAATCATAATATGCACCGTTAGGGTTAGCAGGTAAGTGAGATGAAGCCAAACCAACATATAATTTATCGGGTATATTATAGTATGCACCAAAACCAACATCGTATGTTGTGCCAGCTTTGTTTCCTTGCGGGATTAGAGCATCTACTTGACCACCAGTACCTCCACTTCCATCAGTTCCGTCAGGAGCCAACCAAGTGCCGCTAATTGTATTGTTGATTGCACCAACTTCAAGACCTAAACCTAATTTAGCACCTTCAGGTCCTAAATTCAAATGATATGAATACGCTAATTTACCGTAAAAATTATTCATGTAACCCAATTTATCCGTTTGAATGGTTAAGCCTAAGCCCATATTTTTTTTAGCACCAATTGGAGCATCAAGACTCAACAAACCTGTTTGAGGTTGTCCATCAAAACCAACCCATTGGGTACGGTATAATGTAAATGCACAGATTGAACCATTTATACCTGCGTAACCTGGGTTAACAGCTAAACGATTCATAAAGTTTTGGGTAAATTGTGCATCTTGTTGTGCAAATGCAACAACGCTAAACACGACCAAAGATGCTGAAGTAATGATTTTTTTCATATTGAAAGTATTGATTTTACTGGTTATTTGCTTTTTTTATTATTGTTTTAACTTATCTTAACTAATGTATATAAAGTGCTAAATAAGGGAATAAAAATAATATTTCCAAATTTTTAACAATAAATTGTTTAGAATTTAAATTCCCAATCAAAAAAGCAGGCTTTTTACTCTACTGTAACCGATTTAGCAAGATTACGTGGCTGATCGATATTACACCCCCTCATTACGGCTATATGATAGGATAATAATTGTAATGGTATAGCAGAAACTAGCGGAACCAATATTTCATCTGTTTCCGGTATTTCAATAGTATAATCGGCCATTTCTTTTACCTGCTCATCGCCTTCTGTAACAATGGCAATTATTTTACCTTTTCGGGCTTTTACTTCTTGAATATTGCTAACTACTTTTTCGTAGGATGCTCCTTTCGTAGCAATAACAAACACTGGCATTTCCTCATCAATCAATGCAATGGGGCCGTGTTTCATTTCGGCTGCAGGGTATCCCTCTGCGTGTATGTAGGATATTTCTTTTAATTTTAATGCACCTTCTAAGGCCACCGGAAATGTGTAACCTCGCCCTAAATACAATGCATTGGTTGCATCTTTGTAAATACCTGCAATGTATTTTATTTGGTCGTTTGTAGCCAACACTTTTTCAACTTTTTTAGGGATGGCTTCAATTTCACTAACCAGTTGGTGGAAGCGAGAAGCCGGAATAGTTCCTTTTAAATTAGCAATGTGTAATGCCATTAATGTTAACACCGTTACTTGTGCTGTAAATGCTTTTGTAGACGCTACACCAATTTCGGGTCCTGCGTGGGTATACGAACCTGCGTGCGTTGCTCGTGCAATGGACGAACCTACTACGTTACATATTCCAATTATTGTCGCGCCTTTTGATTTAGCTAATTCAATGGCAGCTAGGGTATCTGCTGTTTCGCCCGATTGAGAAATAGCAATAACTACATCGTCCTCATAAATAATCGGATTTCTGTAACGAAACTCCGAAGCGTATTCTACCTCAACTGGTATACGGGTAAGGTCTTCAAACAAATACTCTCCAACCAATCCTGCGTGCCAAGAGGTTCCACAAGCTATAAAAATAATGCGTTTTGCATTTAAAAATTTTTGTTCGTATTCAGCAATTCCGCCTAATTTAACAACACCTTTACCTGCATTTAATCGCCCCCTCATACTGTCCTTTATAGACCGAGGTTGTTCGTAAATTTCCTTGAGCATAAAATGTGGAAATCCTCCTTTTTCAATGGCTTCCAATTGAATTTCCAACTCCTGAATATAAGGGGTTTTTGGGCGATTTTTTATTGTTTTTATTTTTAAATCGCCTTTACGAGGAATAAAAGCAATTTCTTCGTCCTCCAAGTAAACAACGTTTTTTGTGTACTCAACAATAGGCGTAGCATCCGATGCAACAAAGTACTCATCAACACCAATCCCAATTACCAAGGGGCTTCCCTTCTTCGCAACAATTAATTCATCAGGATTTGTTTTTGACAGAATTACAATAGCATAGGCTCCAATTACCTGATTTAGTGCCAATCTAACCGCATCTCCTAATTTTACATTTTCCACCAATTGTATATTCTCAATTAAATGGATAAGAACTTCAGTATCTGTATCGCTTAAAAATGTATGTCCGCTTTTTATTAATTGTGCTTTAATGGAGGCATAGTTTTCAATAATTCCGTTGTGGATGATAACCATGTTTTTCGACTCCGAATAATGTGGGTGAGCATTCACATCGTTAGGTACACCGTGTGTAGCCCAACGGGTATGTCCGATTGCTATGGTTCCCGCTTTCGATTTTCCTTCTGTAAATTTTTCAAGATCAGAAACTTTGCCTTTGCATTTATAAACTGTTAATTCACCCTCATTTAACAATGCAACTCCCGCACTATCATAACCTCTGTATTCTAGTCGGTGAAGACCTTTTATAAGAATTGGATAGGCTTCTTTTTTACCGATGTATGCAACAATTCCACACATATAATTTGTTTTTAAAGTTTGGTATAACTTATATTTACTACAATGTTTTGTCCACCTTTTATAACGGTTCTATTAGCAACCACCGAGGCTCCAGCACACATCAAATAAAATCCGTAATCTGTGGTTTGTTTATTAATTACTTGCTGCACATAACGTGCAATGTTAAATTTGTACTCTTTTGTGGTTGCATTGTAAACACCGCCAAAATAGTCATCTCCTTCAAATTGGTCGGGTAAAAAAACATTGTTGCCATCAGCATCTAATGCAACCAATATTAATTTATTTGATGGTTTAAATAGACTAGTGGTAGACTCATCCACTTTAATAACGATTTCGGCTTTATTTATAACGACCAAAGAAGAGTCGGATGTACTCCATTTTTTCAAAAAGGGCATTTCCAATTTTGTTTTAATTCCTGCCATTGGCTGTATATAGCTAACTGTTTGTCCTAATGTGGGGTCGGCTAACTGATTATTTATGGCAGTTGAAGAACTGTAATCGTGTTTAAAAAGATTGGCTCTTGCACAGGTATTATCAATTACAAAATCAAAATGTTCTGATACATTATTTATTTTATAGTAAATTGTAAATTTTGAAGTTGCACTGAGCATATTGAAAGATAAAATAGCACCCTGTCCCATTGTTTGAGCTGGGTTTTCAACGCTTACATAAAAGCCCTTAAAAAATTGTAAAAAAGCAGTGTTGTTAGCCAATGATGCGGCATTTTGTAAATCAAGAAAGTGCTGACCAAAAGCTGCAGAAAAATTAATGCGTAATTGGGGAACCTGTACTTCCGAACCCACCAACACACCTGTAGTAGGTTGAGGTGAAATATACATATCAGCCAATGGGGATGAAGGGTTATAATAACTATTTATATTTGCATTCGAATAGTATTCAGCATCCTTTTCAACCGAAGTGGTTAATTCAAACACTTTTAAATGTTGTAATGAACTTATTTGTGCTGGATCGGCATAATTTGCATTATAGGTCATAGACAAAACAGAGGAGTCGAGCACAGCACCTGTAAAGTCTGGAGCATCTGCTGATAATAATACCTGAGTAAAAAAGCTGCATTCTGTTTTGCCAAACAAAGGGTCGACATAGCTACCCAATAAATTATTTACGGTTTCATCTGTCCGCAAAGGAACTTCTGCAACAGAGTAGGAAGTAACTTGTTGGGTATTGTTGGTTAAGGGAATAAACTTATCGTTAACGGGTTGTATGTCTAGTCCAATTCCATCTGGTTCTTTACAAGATTGTAAAAAGATAGTAAATAAAAAGGCGAGAAAGAAGAATGCGGTTTGTTTAAAAAAAATTTTTCCGGATAACTGAATAGATACCCGCAAAAAAGATTGTAAACGATGTTGTTTATTCATCTAAAATATTAATCAACTAACACTTCTTGTTCTGCTAATACTTCGTTGTAAAGCGCATCATAAGCTTCAACATATTCCGCTTTTGTTTGAAGGAAGGAGGTTAATGTTGGCTTGTTTATGTTTTTGATGTATTTTTCAATATCAGGATTAATTGTTTCACTGGCTTTTATAACAGCGTCACTTAAATCGATAGCCGTTTTTGTAATGTTTACAAAAGTTGGGTCTTTTAATTTTTTAAGATCAGCACCTTCAAAACCGTCCATTTGTTTCAACTTTTCGACATAGTTTTTATCCAATGGTTTCTCGAAATCATCATTGTAAACAGAGTACACAATTTTTGTATCAGCAAATAATGGGTCGTCTTTGTATGCGTTTCTAACCAACAATGGCATTGCTGCTGTAAACCAACCTTGGCAATGAATAATGTCGGGCGACCATCCCAGTTTTTTTACAGTTTCAAGTACACCTCTGCAGAAGAAGAAAGAGCGTTCGTCATTGTCAACGTGTGCCACTCCTTTCGGGTCAGCAAACATTGTTTTACGAGAAAAATACTCTTCATTATCAATGAAGTAAACTTGTAAGCGTGCAGTGGTGATGGATGCAACTTTTATGATAAGTGGATGATCGGTGTCATTGATAATCAAATTCATTCCGGATAAACGAATTACTTCGTGCAACTGGTTTCTTCGTTCATTTACACAGCCGTATCGTGGCATAAAGGTACGTATTTCACGACCTTTTTCCTGAATACCTTGGGGTAAATATCTTCCAATATTTGCCATAGGACTGTCTTCCATATATGGGAATATTTCTTGAGACACAAAAAGAACTTTGGCTTTTTTCATAGTTATTACTATTTGGATTAGTGAATGAGGGTGCAAAGATAATAAAAAAAAATCGCATAAATCAAAGTTAATGTGTTAGTTTTGGCAGCCTTTAGTAATAAATAATGCTGTAATGCAAGTATTTTCAACGGTAAGAGAGCTAACCGAATTCTTAGATACCCTAATGAAAGCCGAGAAAAGGATTGGTTTTGTACCAACTATGGGAGCTTTGCACAGTGGACACCTATCTCTAATTGAAAAATCATCATCAGAAAATGATATAACGGTATGTAGCATTTTTGTAAACCCTACTCAATTTAATAACCCTTCCGATTTAGCTAATTACCCGCGCACTTTAGAAAGAGATACCACTCTGCTTCAAACTGTAGCCTGCGATGTATTATTTGCACCTTCAGTAGCCGAAATGTATCCAAAAGATGAAGTTTTTTCTTTTCAAAATATTGATTTTAAAGGAATTGATTCAGTAATGGAAGGGAAATACAGAAAGGGTCACTTTACTGGTGTAGTACAAGTAGTAAAACGACTTTTTGACATTGTAATACCAACAAATGCCTATTTTGGTGAGAAGGATTACCAACAGTTGGCAATAATTAGGCGAATGGTGCAATCGCTAAATTTGCCTGTTAAAATAATAGGTTGTGCTATTGTAAGAGAATTTGATGGTTTGGCGATGAGTTCCAGAAATGCGCGTTTAAGTGAGAAAGAGCGAGAAAATGCAGCTCTAATATATAAAACGCTGTTGGTGGCAAAACAAAATGTTCAAAAAACGACTGTGGAGGAATTAAAAAAATGGGTAACAGAAGTATTGAATACCAACACTTTTTTAAGGGTTGAGTATGTTGAGGTAGCCGATTCAGCTACTCTTTTAAGCATTGATGAATGGCAACAAAGTTCGTCACGAAGACTTTTTGTGGCTGTATTTGTTGGTGAAATACGTTTGATAGATAATATTGTTTTATAAGGTATTGAACAATTAATTTTTTTAATTTTGCGCTCTTAATATGCAAATACAAGTTTTAAAATCGAAAATACACAGGGTTAAAGTCACTCAGGCCGATTTAAATTACATTGGCAGTGTAACCATTGACGAAGATTTAATGGATGCTGTTGGTTTAATTGAAAACGAACAGGTACACGTGTTAAATTATAATAATGGCGAAAGACTGATTACCTATGTAATAAAAGGCGAAAGGGGGTCGGGTGTTATATGTTTAAATGGCCCGGCTGCATTAAAAGTAACATTGGGCGACTTTGTAATTATAGTGTCCTATGCAACGATGGATTTTGACAAGGCTGCATCCTTTGTTCCAAAAGTGATTTTTCCTTCAGAAAATAATCGGCTCTAACAATTGAAAGACAAAATACTTAACACAGCTAAGTTCTTGTTCTTTTTGGGAATAGGGATTGGTTTAATTTGGCTTGTGGTTAAGGATTTAACGGAGAAAGACAAGGAAGAGATATACAAGTCATTTCGCGAAGCAAATTATTGGTGGATAATTGTCACAATACTTCTTGGTTTTTTAAGCAATGTAAGCAGGGCAATCCGCTGGAAAATGTTGATGAAGCCTTTGGGGCATTCGCCCCGATTAGACAATACTGTTTATGCAATATTTATTGGCTATATGGCCAATTATGCATTGCCACGCTTAGGAGAGGTTACGCGTTGCGGAATATTAAACAGGTACGACAAAGTGCCTATGAATGAATTATTAGGAACTGTATTGGCAGAAAGAGCTATTGATATGTTGTGTTTGATACTGATTTTCTTTTATACCTTGTTTGCTCAGTACTCATTGATATATAATTATACGGAACAAAAATTGTTTTTGCCACTTTGGAATAAACTAGCCCCATTGTTTGCCAATAAAATTATTGTGATTGTTTTGTTTGTTTTATTCCTGTTAGCTGTTTGGTTATTGATTCGCTTTATTCGTAGAGCCAATACTGGTATCATTTCAAAATTTAGTAATGCGTTAAAAGGATTTCTAAACGGGATGGTTTCAATTAAAAACATTGACAAACCCTTTTTGTTTGTGTTTCATTCCGTGTTTATTTGGGTAATGTATTTTTTGATGAACTATGTTGGTTTCTGGGCTTTTTCGGAAACTGCAAATTTAAGTTTAAGTGCAGGCTTCTCGACCTTGGTTTTTGGTAGCGTGGGAATGATTGTTGTTCAAGGTGGAATTGGGGCTTATCCGCTTATCATTATGGAAACGTTGAAGCTATACGGAGTGTCTACTGCTGTTGGATTTGCTTATGGATGGATAGCTTGGAGTGCCCAAGCGGTGGAAATGATTTTGTTGGGCTTTTTGTCCTTATTACTTTTACCTTTGGTTAACCGTACAAATACTGTATCAAAATGACACACGAAGAGGTAATACAATCAAAAATACATACACTGCAATCCTTACAACGACAGATAGCTATTTGGCGACTGCACAGTAAAAAAATTGTTTTTACAAATGGTTGTTTCGATTTAGTGCATAGAGGGCACATTGACTATTTGACGAAAGCTGCCGATTGCGGAGATTATTTAGTTGTTGCCGTAAATTCGGATGATTCGGTAAAGCGTTTAAATAAAGGAGAAAACAGGCCTATACAAGATGAAAACAGCAGGACTATAATAATGGCATCCTTGCATTTTGTTTCGGCAGTAATTATTTTTAATGAAGATACTCCCTTAGAATTAATCCAGCATATTGAACCTGATGTGTTAGTAAAAGGCGCAGATTATGATTCGACTGAAACAAACCCGCAAAGCAAAAAATACATTGTTGGTTCCGATTTTGTTCGGCAGCAAGATGGCGAAGTTAAAACAATAGCCTACTTAGAAGGTTTTTCAACCTCGAACATTGAGCAAAAAATAAAACACACTTAAGTTTTTAGGTATTAATTTCACAATATTTTCATCTTTAAAAGGTTATTCTAAAATAATTTAGTACCTTAGGTGTCTATTAGTTAGTTGTTTTCAATAAATGAAAAAAATAACCATTCTTTTTTTTATGTTGTGTTCCATTGCTGCTTATGCTACGCATAACAGAGCTGGAGAAATAACAATGAAAAGAGTTGGTTATCCCGTTTGTCAAGGAGCAAACAGTTACGAAATCACCATCACTACTTATACCAAAGAATCGAGTAATGCTGATAGGTGCAATCAAATGTTGTACGTAATGGTTAGCGGTCAAGTAATACCGGTAGATAGCATAGAATTCCCTAGAATAAACGGACCAACAGGAACTTGTCCTAATAACATAAAAATGGGGGTTTCCTTGGGTAATGATATTAAAAAGAATATTTATTATGGTGTTTATACCTTCAATGGTCCCGGCACTTGGGTTGTTGGCATAGTTGATCCTAATCGCAATGCAGGGGTAAAAAATATGGACAATTCTGTTGAGACGCCTTTTAGTGTTACCTCTATGGTTGTAATTAGTCCATTTCTAGGTTGTAACAGTTCCCCTGAGTTATTATATCCACCTATCGATAATGCATGTTATTGTAAGCGTTTCGTGCACAACCCAAATGCTTATGATCCCGATGGAGATAGCCTTGCTTATGAATTGGTGAGTTGCCAATCAGGCATTGGAATCATGTGTGCAGGTTTTTTAATTCCTCCTGGAAATGTAACTTTGAATGTGCTTACAGGGGATTTTGTTTGGGATTGTCCCGGACAAATGCAAGGTAACTTATATGGCGCTGGAGAATATAATTTTGCAATTAAAATTAAAGAGTATAGGCAAGGTGTATTAATTGGTTTTGTGGTGCGCGACTTACAGGTTACGGTGTCGGGCAACTGTCCGAATGACCCACCTGTGATTGTAGATTTGCCCGACACTTGCGTTACTGCAGGTGATTTTGTTTCCTTTATTGTGAGTGCTACAGACCCCAATGTTGGTAATATTGTAACGCTTACTTCAACAGGTGGTCCATATTTAGTGCCAAGTAGCCCTGCTCAATTTACACAGGGTGTTCAAGCACCTACAACAGTTGTAGGACAGTTTACTTGGCAAACAAATTGTTCACATATTGCCACTCAGCCTTATACCGTTTCCTTTCGTGCGGTAGATAATCATATTACGATACCTTTAACAGATATAAAAACCCGAAGGATTACAGTAGTTTCACCGGGACCAACAAACTTAACGGCTACACCGGCCGGCTCAACCATTATATTGAATTGGACACCTACGGTTTGTACAGATGCAACCGGATATAAAATATACAGGAAAAAGGGTTGCTCCACTTGGCAACACGGAATTTGTGAAACAGGAATACCTGCCTACACAGGTTATGTTTTAATAGCAACCGTTAATGGTTCCGGAACAACAACCTATACCGATAATAACAATGGAACAGGCTTGATTCACGGAGAAGATTATTCCTATATGATATATGCCTATTTTGGTGATAATACCAAGAGTTCATTCAATTCTAAAAGCTATGCTTCCAATGAAGCTTGTGCTAAACTTAAAAAGGATGTGCCCATCATAACCCACGTATCGGTTGAAAATACTGATGTTACAACAGGGATTGATACTGTAAGATGGCTTCAACCAACAGAATATGATACTGTGTTTTTTAAAGGTCCATTTAAGTATTTAATTTACAGAGCAAGCGGAATAAATGGGGGAGCTTTTACATTGGTTGATTCAACCGGAATGGTAAATGGAATAAAGGATACCACATATATACATACCAATTTGAATACGCAAGATTTTGGAAATACGTATAAAATAGATTTTTACCAAGATATTCCAAATAGGCAATTTATAAGCTCATCACATACAGCCTCTTCTGTATTTCTTAATTTAACACCTTCCGATAATACACTTACACTAAATTGGTCGTACAACGTACCTTGGACCAACGATACCTTTTTTATATTTAAAAGAGACAATGCTACTTTGCTATACAATCCAATTCCAATAGGAAGTACTACCACTACCAGTTTTATTGAAACAGGTCTGGTAAATGGAGTTACGTATTGTTATAAAATAATGAGTTCAGGTCATTATTCCGACACAACAATTTTACACCCTCTTTTAAATTGGTCGCAAGAAGCTTGTGGTGTTCCGCAAGATTTAACACCACCTTGTGCCCCAACATTGGCTGTAAGTCCTGATTGTGACAATATCTTAAATAGTTTATCTTGGAACAATCCCAATTTAACTTGTGCCGATGATGTAACTCAATATAAAATATATTGGCGACCACAAGAAACAGGTGATATGAAGTATATTGGTGTCATTGATGGTTCGGGAAATATTACTACTACACACAATGATAATGGTAAATCCATTGCAGGCTGTTATTATATTACAGCATTGGATTCGTTTGCAAATGAGAGTGAGCCAAGCAATGTTGTTTGTGTTGATAATTGTCCCTTATACAGATTGCCGAATATTTATACTCCGAATAATGATGGCTCTAATGATTTATTTCACGCACTTATTCCATACAGATACATTGAGAGTATTGATATAAAAATTTTTAACCGTTGGGGTGAAATGGTGTTCACTACTACCGACCCTGATGTTAATTGGAATGGTTTAAATATGACCAGCAAACGACCTTGTACTACAGGTGTTTATTATTACACGTGTACCGTAAATGAAATTCGTTTAGTTGGTATTGTACCACACGAGTTACACGGATTTTTACACCTTATGTCCAACGGAGAAAAACCGAACGGAAATTAAATTCAATGTTTACAGGTATTATTGAGTGTTTAGGGAAAGTAGTAGAGGTAACCTCCGATAAAAAAAATCGCATTTTTATGATTGACGCGCCTTTTTATGAAGGTGAAATAAAGGTTGATCAAAGTATTGCACACAACGGTGTTTGTTTAACTGTAACATCAATTGAAGGGAGTAGTTATTATGTAACAGCCATTGACGAAACATTGCAAAGAACAAATTTGGGAGAATTGAAGAAGGGTGATTTTGTAAACTTAGAGCGTTGTATGCGATTAAATGACCGGTTAGATGGACACATAGTACAAGGTCACGTAGACATCACTGCAGAGTGTATTGCTGTGGAAGATAAGGATGGGAGTTGGTTGTTTTCGTTTTCATATGATAAATCAAAAACACAATATTGTACCGTTGAGAAAGGTTCTGTATGTGTAAACGGTGTTAGCTTAACCGTTGTTGATTCAACTGATTCAAGCTTTTCGGTAGCCATCATTCCTTTTACCTATGAGCACACTAATTTCAATGCTTTGAAACAGGGCGATTTAGTTAATGTTGAGTTTGATATTGTAGGGAAGTATGTGGCGAAATTAGTGCTAAAGTAATCGGAGAATCCCCTCTCGATAAGTTAAAAATTTTCTATTTAATGAAAAAATAACATATGTGTATAAATAAATATGTACATATGTTTATATTTGCATACTTAAATTTAAGGATGTCGAAATTTTCGCTATCTATTTTTAAAAGAGTATTACTATTAAAACATTTTTGTTTTTGTGGTGAAATAAAATGATAAACAGGATTCGTTTTCTAATTTTAATTTTGGTTGGCAGTTATTCTATTGGTAATTGTCAAATTACCAATAGATAATTCAAGTAACTCAGGTACCAATAACGGATCTTCATTAACTTGGTCGCATACCAATACCGCTGGCGATTTTATGGTTGTAACTGTCACAACAAAAGATAAGTCTATATCGAGTGTTACCTATAACGGTGTCGGATTGACACAAGCAGGTACAATTACAAGCAATTCTATGCGTGTTGCGCTATTTTATTTGGTTGCACCAGCAACAGGAGCGCACAATGTTGTTGTTACAGCATCCGGATCTACTGAGATAGACGCAGGTGCAGAAACATATATTGGCGTAGATCAAGCAACTCCCGTTGGTGCCGCTGTAACAGCATATAATCAAAGTGCTACAGCAACTGTAACTGTTGTTAGTGCTGCAGGAGAATTAGTAGTTGATGCTGTTGGAGTTATTCAAACTACTGTTACTGTTGGTGCTGGTCAAACACAAAGGCATAATAGAGTAGGAACAAATAATGCGAATGGAAGTTCTACAGAAGCAGGCGCTGCATCGGTTACTATGTCATGGACATTGCCTAAAAGCAAAGATTGGGGTATTGTAGCATTGGGTATGAAACCAAATAATCCTGTTCCAATTGAGTTATTGAATTTTAATGCAAATCAACTTGGAAAGCAAGTAAAACTTGATTGGCAAACAGCAACAGAAATAAACAATGATTTTTTTTTAATAGAAAGAACAGCAGATGGAATCAATTTCGAAACCATTGATACCATTGGTGGTGCCGGAAATAGTATTCACACCCTAAGCTATTTTACTTTTGATGAAGTGCCGTTGAAAGGTGTTTCCTATTATCATTTAAAGCAAGTTGATTTTAATGGAGACTTTAGTTTTTCCCAGTTAAGGTCAGTTAATTTTGATGGGAGCGAGATTATTTTGGATTCATACCCGAACCCTTCTTTTGGTGAAGATATAGACATTACGTTATCAGGTTTTGATGGTACGGCCGATATGTTACACATTGCAATATACGATGGATTAAGCAGATTGATTTATCAAGAGGAAAGTAATGTTAATCCCGCTTCAGTTAAGCAATCGGTAAGAGTCAGTTTACCTGACAACACAAAAGATGGAATGTACTATATTACCGTTGGATATAGGAACAAAATATACCACAAAACACATCTTGTAAAAGCATATACTGCTGCTTATTAAAATTTTATTTTACAGAGAGCACCATCTTCTTCAAGGCTTCAATCCACTTAGGGGAATCGTTTAAACTTTCTACTAATTGAATTTTTTTACCACCGTGTTCGGTGAAAATTTCTTGGTATTCAATGCCAATTTCATAAATAGTTTCTAAACAATCGGCTACAAATGCCGGTGAAAAAACCAACATCTTTTTCTTGCCTTCTTTTGCTTTCTCTTCAACCACTTTATCGCTGTATGGTTTCAACCACTTATCATCTAAACGTGATTGGAATGTTGAGGTATGTTTTCCTTCAGGAATATTTAATTTTTTTACAAGTGCCCTTGTTGTTGCAAAACAATTTGCTCTGTAACACAATCGGTTTTTGTCTGTTATACTATCACAGCAGGAGCCTATTTTACAAGAGCCATCGCTAAATTCGGCAGAGGCCTTTGTAATTTGTCTTTCGGGCAAACCGTGATAGGAAAAAATGAAATAATCGTAATCATTTAAATTGTATTTATTTGCTTTTTCTACACAAGCATTGATAAAGCCTTCATCATCAAAAAAGTTCTCAATAAATTTTATAGGAGGGTGGTTTTTCCATTTTTTTAAAATGCGATTCGTTTCTTCAATGGACGAAGTTGTACTGGATGTGGCATATTGCGGATACAATGGAATAGCAATAATTTGATTCACATTGCTTGATTTCAGCTTCTCAATTGCGGATTCTATACTTGGACTTTGATAGCGCATACCCAATTCAACAACAAAACTTTCACCGAGTTCCTTTTGTAATAACTCTTTTTGTTTTATACTGTTTATTAGAAGAGGTGAACCTTCTTTGGTCCAAATTTTTTCATAAAGCTTTGCTGACTTTGAAGAACGGAACGGGACTATGATTCCATTCACTAAAATAAAACGTCCAATAGGATTGATATCAATTACACGTGGGTCGTTTAAGAATTGTGTAAGGTATTTTCTTACATCCGAAGTGCTAGGACTATCGGGTGTTCCAAGGTTTATTAGTAGTACGCCAGTTTTCATTTTTTCGTTTTTTAACACAGAGGCCACAGAGAAGACAAAGCTACACAGCGTTTAAATCTCCATTAATTTTCCTTTTAATTCCTTGTTTTAGTAGTGTAACATTGAAATTTACAAGTAAGCCCAATTTTTTATCTGCTAGCTTTAAATATGTCACCAATTGTGCTTCGTGCACTGGGAGTATAATTTCTAAAGATTTTAACTCAAGTATAATTTTATCATCAACTAAAATATCAATCACAAATTCTTTGTTTAATTTTTCTCCTTTAAAAACAAACGGTAATAAAACTTGTTGCTTTGCGTCAAGATTTTTTTTCTTTAAAACAGAGAGCAAGCAAACCTCGTAAACTGACTCCATAAGCCCTGGGCCAAGTTCTTTATGAACTTCAATACAAGCATCTATTATTTTCCCTGAAAGTTCATTGTATTCCTTCTCTGTGAAACTCATAATACCCTGTGTTCTATGTGTTTAAAAGTAAAAAAACTATATATGCAATGCCCTCTTACCCGTTGCATCCAAACAAGCTTCCTTAAACGATTCAGTAAAAGTTGGGTGTGCGTGACTCATCCTTGAAATATCTTCTGCACTTGCTCGGTACTCCATTGCAACAACCGCTTCGGCAATCATATCGGCACAGCGTGGACCAATCATGTGGACACCTAAAATTTCATCTGTTGTTTCATCAGCCAACACTTTCACAAACCCATCTGTATCCATCGATGCACGAGCACGACCGCTCGCTTTGAAAGGGAAGTTTCCTACTTTAAATTTTTTTCCTTGTTCTTTTAATTGCTCTTCAGTATATCCAACAGCAGCCACTTCGGGCCAAGTATACACTACTCCCGGAATTAAATTGTAGTTAATGTGTGGTTTTTGTCCCGCAATTGTTTCGGCAACAAATGTTCCTTCTTCTTCTGCTTTGTGTGCCAACATTGCACCTTTTACCACATCGCCAATGGCATAAATCCCTTCAACATTTGTTTGCAAATGATCATCCGTTTCAATTCTGCCACGGTTATCTAATTTTACTCCTGCTTTATCCAAGCCTAGTTTATCGGTATAGGGTTTTCTTCCTACACTCACTAAACAGTAATCGCCTTTGATTTCAACCTTTTCTCCTTTTGCGTTCTCTGCAATGACAGTAACATCCTTTCCTTTTGTAGAGGTTGAGGTTACTTTGTGATTAAAATAAAATTCGAAACCCAATTTTTTTAAACTCTTCTGTAATTCTTTTCCCAGGGCTGCATCCATTGTGCTGATAAGTCCACCTGTAAATTCCACCACCGATATTTTTGCTCCCAAACGTGCGTACACAGAACCTAATTCAAGTCCGATTACACCACCGCCAATAATTACCATATGTTTCGGAACTTCTTTTAATTCCAATGCTTCGGTAGATGTGATGATACGTTTTTTATCAATTTCAATTCCGGGTAAAGAGGAAGGTTTTGAACCTGTCGCAATAATTGTTTTGCCAGTTTCAATGCTTGTTTTCTTTCCATCAGTACTGGCAATTTCAATTGTGTTTTTTGTTAAAAATGAAGCGTGACCGGTGAATACGGTAATTTTATTTTTCTTCATCAAAAAATTAATGCCGTCACAAGTTTGTTTCACAACATCGCTTTTACGTTTTATCATTTGTGTTAAATTCACCTTCACATCTTTCACATCAATGCCGTGTTCGGTAAATGTATGTGTTGCATTGTGAAAATGCTCCGATGAATCGAGCAAGGCTTTGGAAGGAATGCATCCAACGTTTAAGCAGGTACCTCCCAGTGTATTGTATTTTTCAATGATGGCAGTTTTCATTCCCAGTTGTGCGCAACGAATTGCTGCAACATATCCTCCAGGACCTGAGCCTATAATTGTAACATCAAATTTTTCCATTTCTTTATGTTTTTATTAATATTTTAAAACACCAAATATAAAACTACGATTTTTTCACAAGCTTAAACCGCAATAAAATAAGATAGATAAGAAGACCCATTGCACTCAGCAAAGCTGATTTTCCGATATAATCTCCGTGAAGCGTATAAAATGTTTTTGCACTATTTAGTACCACAGTTTGTTTGATGCTTGCAGGTTCCCACCATTTTGTGGGCTCAGATATTTCACCAATTGGAGAAATAAAACAAGATGTTCCAGTATTAGCCGACCGGACAATGCTTCTGCGTGTTTCAATTGCTCTTAAAGTTGCATAAGCAAGATGCTGTTTGTATCCCGGTGTATCTTCCCACCAACCATCATTGGTAATAATGCAAAGGATGTTTGCGCCTTTGTTAACATACTCTCCCACAAATTCCCCATACACACTTTCGTAACAGATGATAGAACCAATAACTGCTTTTTTATTCATCGAAGTAAACACCGATCTTTCTTCTTGCATACCCAAACTTCCCGCAGTACCTCCTAAATTGATGGCAAATTTTTCCAATGGTTTCATCAATGCTGGGAAAGGCATTTTTTCAACACCGGGTACCAACTTCGATTTGTGGTATAGCTGTATATTTTTTGTGGTGTCAATCTGCATTGCAGTATTGTAAGAATCATAAATATATTCAACTTCAGCACCTTTCCATTTGCGTGCTGTTGCCGAAATTGTTTCACCCGGTTTGTATTCTTTAATAGTGGATGCTCCGGTTACAAAAGTTAGTTGAGGATGTTTTTTAAGGAAGGCTCTGATGTCAATAATAGCAGGAGATTCTTCCAACTCTGTTTCAATCATTTCGTTAACCAAAGATGTTTCGGGACCAACCAAATAGTCGGTGTTCGAATCAATTTTTTCTTCCGCTAAAGCAAGCATTTTTTGTAATTGCTCTTGAGGAGTAAGTCCACTGAATTTTTCATTGTAAGGGTCAATATTTGGTTGAACCACCACTACATTGATATTGCCTTCGTTGGGTGTTTTATAGTTTGCTGTAATAAGAATTGAAAATAAAGCAGGAAGCAAAATCAGCTTTAACATACCCGCTATGCGTATAAAGTTTCTTCCTTTTGTAAGAATGGTAAACAGCAATAAATTGATGCTTAATATCCACAACGAACCACCCAAAGCCCCCGTGTATTCATACCATTGAATATACAAATGCGAAGTGGCAAAACCGTTGCCCAGTGTTAACCAAGGCCAGGTTAAATCCCAATTTAAATGAATGTATTCAAAAGCCAACCAGTATAAAATGAGACTAAAATATCCGATAAAATCACCTGCTTTTTTTCGTGTTACGTGAAACAGTAATAATACCAATGCCATAAAAAAGCTGTTGGTGATAACAGCCATAGCAGCACCGCCAAAAGAGGCATAATAAATCCACCAGGTAGTGAGGATGTTCCACACAAACAGCATAAGAAATGTGTAGTTGAACAGTCTGAAATTTTTACTGTCGTGGCTATCTTCCGCAATATTTTTCTCTAAAAATAAAAAGGGAATAAAGCCAATAAATAAAAGGGTAGACCATCCCAAGCCTGATACAGGCCAAGCCAAGGCAAGAATTAATCCGCCAATAAGCGAGCGGTATAAATTATGGAATTTCAATTTTTAGAATGGCAAATCGTCTTCCGAATTGCTGCTGCTAATAAAGGTTTCGGTTATTTCAGGCTCCGGACTGTTATTGTTCGATGATGGAGCATTTGCAGAAACACCTTCTACTTTCCAAGCTTCTAAAGAGTTGAAGAATTTTATTTCGCCTTGTGGACTTTTCCATTCGCGACCACGCAAATTAAAAAATACTTTTATTTCGCTTCCTTCATTGAAGTTGTCGATTAAACTGCATTTGTCTTGTGTAAGCTGAAAGCTTATAAATTGCGGATATTGTGAGCTATTATCTGTAATAACAAATTCGCGTTTTTTGAATTTTTCCGATACTTGTTGTGAAGCACCTTTTACTTTTAAGTTTCCTGTAATGTTGAACATTGTTTTGGTTTTTTAGATGGATAATAATGTTTTCCAAGCTTCTTGCACTTTGCTTGATTCTAATAGTTGATGTGCCAATTGGTGTGTTTTATCTTCCGATACAATTGGATTGTTTTTTTTGTAGATTTCTATTTCTTCTGGTGTAGGTAATTTTTCAACGTTCCCGAGCATACCTAAATCATTACCGCTTAAATATTTGCTGTTGCGTATTTTTTTCGGAATACCATCTACTCCAATTCCAATGGTGCTAAGTGGTTTAGGAACGGTGAACAAAGAATCGCCCGAAGCGCGAGAATACCAATCGCCACCCATACGGGCAACCAAATCAATTTTCTGCGGGTCAATATTGCCGTTTGCATCCAATACATTTTCATCGATGTGCATCAGCAATACTTCACAAATAACCAAATTTCCTGCACCTGCATTTTGTCCGAGTTCAATTATATTAATCACCTTGCATTCCAATTGCACGGGCGATTCTTTTACTCTGAATGGTTTTATAAGTGTTGACGGAACAGGTGTAAAACCTGCTTTAACAAACTCATTCACACCTTTCGGATACTCGGTGCTTGCAAGTGATGTTTGTTGAACCATTGCATAATTCACAACATTGATTACTACTTCCGAAACTTCTTTTACGTTTTCAAATGTATGTTTGGTGGTATTGTCTCTTCCTCTGCGTGCAGGTGAAAAAATAGCAATGGGCGGATGTGCGCTGAATACATTAAAGAAACTAAAGGGACTTAAATTCATATTCCCATCTTTGTCAATAGTGCTGGCAAATGCAATTGGTCGTGGAGCAACTGCTCCCAGTAAATAGGAATGAAGTTTTGCTGTTGTTATTTCTTTAGGATTTATGGTAAGCATAGGCTTTTGTTTGTACTGCAAAAATAGGAATAAAAGGGATGTATTTATACGGATGAAGTGTTAACTTTTCCACAATATTGACACTTTTACCTCATCCCCAACCCTTCTCCTCAGGAGAAGAGGGAGTGAGCGTAAGCACACGCAGATTTTGCTCTTATTTTTGTTTTCGCTCTGTGCCGCTGGGCATTTTCTTTTGTCTTGATAGATAATAACAAAACCCCGATAGCTATCGGGGCAAGAACAAAAGAAGCTGCTTTAACGCGTGCCACCCACGCCCGCCTTTTGTTCGGGCTAACGCGCCAATTTATAAATGTTTAGAATGATATTGTTAGAAAGGCGGGGAGCTTCTGAGCAAACGGTGCGAATTTCAGGTTTCGTGGCAATTGATGGCGTGGGCTTGTGCGGCAAAACCTCACAACTGAATATATTTATTAGCATTTTTGTCGAAAGTATATATCAATCTCTATTTAAAAAGTTAGATTTGTAATAAATATTATTTCTATGAAATATCTATACAGCGCATTTATCACCTTAGCTACTTTATTTTCAGCTTCTGCACAAACTTTTAATGGAGTAGGTGGACCCATAACCGATGGTAACTGGCAACACGATGTTTTCTATTGTAATGTAAGCGGCTTACCTGCTGTGATTGATACCAACTTTGGAATTGAAAAAGTAAAAATCAATATTGCACATACCTACGATGGAGATTTAAGTATTTATTTGGGTGCGCCCAATGGAAACTATATTCCATTAGCCAATTTTTTAGGTGGTGCAAATGATAATTATACCAACACTGTATTCAGTAATAATGTTGTAAATTCAATCAATGCAGCCTCCGCTCCTTTTACTGGAACATTTGCTCCAACAAGCTATTTAAGTTTGTTAAATGATTTAGGCAATCCGAACGGAAACTGGATTTTATATGTGATGGACAATAACCCCGGTGACGTTGGAAATGTAATTGATTTCAGCATCACTTTTAGCAATCAACCTGCAAAATGGGTTAATTTTAAATCGTCTAATTTGCCAATCATATCAATCAATACCAATTTCCAAAATATTATCGATGAGCCAAAAATAATAGCGCAAATGGGTATTATTAGCAATGGTGCTGGGCAGCGAAATTTTTTAACCGACTCTTTTAATAATTACAACAATCAAATTGCGATTGAGTTACACGGAAATTATTCACAAACCTACCCCCAACAATCCTATGGTTTTGAAACCCTTGATGCGCAAGATTCTGTGTGGGATGCATCCTTGTTAGGAATGCCCAAAGAGCACGAGTGGATTTTATATGCACCCTATAACGATGTGAGTATGATGCGCAATGTGCTTACTTATAAACTGAGCAGGGAAATGGGAAATTTTTCTTCACGTTCGCAATTTTGTGAATTGGTAATAAACGGTGAGTACCGCGGTGTTTATGCCCTGATGGAAAAAATTAAACGTGACGATAACCGCGTAAGTGTAAAACAATTGGACAGCGATGACAATGCGGGTGATAGTTTAACGGGTGGTTATATTTTTAAGGTTGACTGGTGGGCGGGAAATGGAAACAACGGTTGGTGGTCGGCTTACGACAATATTTTTATACAATACCATTATCCTAAATACCCCACTTGGCAACAGGGAACATATTTGAAATCTTTTGTGGATAGTTTTGAAACTGCACTGTTTGGTGCGAACTATACCGACCCAATTGTGGGCTATAAAAAATACATCAACGTTACTTCTTTCATTGATTATATGTTTTTGCAAGAGGTGAGTAAAAACCCCGATGGTTACCGAGCAAGTACCTATTTTAACAAAGAAAAAATTACCGATGGCGGTAAAATTAAGGCAGGACCGCAATGGGATATAAATTACGGTTATGGTAATTATGTAGGTTGCGAATCGCAAATTATTTCCAAATGGGAATTTGAAACATATTCCTGCGACCAAAAAGTTCGTTGGTGGAACAGGTTAATGACGGACACTGTTTTTCAGAACAATGTAAAATGCAGGTGGACTTGGTTGCGCACCAAAACGCTTGAAATGACTTATTTGCAGAACTATTTGGATTCAATGGAAGGCTATTTAGGTGAGGCACAGGCAAGGCATTTTCAACGTTGGAATTTATTGGGATTGGGTGTGGTAGGTAGTCCAAGAATATATGATGCCACTTTTAAGGGGGCAATGAACGATTTACAAAAATGGTTGGTTGACCGCATCGGCTGGTTGGATGCCAATATGCCCGGCAAATGTTACAACCTAAGTGTTGAAGATGAAGCAGCTTTAGGCGCAATGATACAGGTATTTCCTAATCCTTTCAATAACTACTTGGATGTAAATTATTTTTTAAACGAAGAAACAAAGGTTCAAATACAATTGGTGGATGTGTTGGGTAGAGTAATAAAAAGCATTGATTGTGGAAATAAAATTGGTGGCGATTATAATGAGCGTATTTCCGATTTCCAACAACTAAGCTCCGGTATTTATTCCATTGTAGTGAAGACCGATAAAAAGGTGTATACGAATAAGGTGGTGAAGGAGTAGTAAATTAGTTTGATTCACGCACTACATTGCACGCCAGTATTGGTAAAACCTATCTTTATTTAGTAGCCCTTTTATGAAGATTTTCTTTTTTAATTTCTAATTCTTTAACTAGATCGCTTAGCTCAACTTCTAAAGCATAACACAATCTAAACGCCATTCCAAGTGTAATATCTTGTCCTTTATCTTTATCGTTTAATTTTGCAAATATGTTTCTGATAGTTGATTCAGTACAGCCGGAGGCTTTTGCTAAGTGAACATTATTGCCACCGAACTTTGATTGATGCAAAGAATATAAGCGTTTGGCTACTTCAACCTTTAAACGCTTAATCTCTTTTTCCATATGGTAAAGAAAATCACCAACGCCTTTATATTTTTTTATTTTACTCGCATTATAATACGAATTTTTAGTACATTTGCTATGATTAAATAGTTGAAAAGATGTGAATCTTACAACATATTAATAAAGTAGTGTAATACTTATAACCCTAATTGGTAGCACATTTGCATTCAACAGTTTCATACTTAAATAAAACTAAAAAATGAAAAGACTAAAAATTTTTGGAATCATCGGTGTAATTTTGGTGGGAATACTCTTAGTAACTTGTAAGAAGAATGATCCACAACCAGTTGTTCCGCCAGCACAACAACAACCTCCAGTAAATAATATACAGAATCCTCCGCCCAATGGTCTAAATGCTGCTGAGCAAGCTTTAGTTGGGGAGTGGATAGTGAAAAGAAAGGAATTAGTTCAAAATGGTAATATATTTTCTACACAAAATTATACTCCAGGAGATGCAGCAAGTTGTAGGTTACATCTTTATAGTACTCTAAATGCAGGAGGAGAAAAGGAATGTATGAGAGGGATGGTAAATTGCGTATTGACTCCAACGATATTTTGGACACTTACCGGAAGTATCCTAACTGTAGCTTCCGGATGGAATATTACTTATCAATCAACTGATAGTTTAATATTAGAATCAGGTCCGGCAAATTCAACAACAAGATTTTATTTAAAAAAATAGGGTTTTTATTTTCATATTATTTTGTT
>CAIMGI010000033.1 GCA_903840505.1 uncultured Bacteroidota bacterium | reverse complement strand
GCCGTGAATTACATAAGTTAAAAAGCCTAAAAACATAACTACCAACAAGAGTTTCATTTCAGATTTTTGCATTGAATTGTACAATATTACTGCTCGGTAAATAACAATGCCGATGATTAGTATAAAGCTTAACGAGCCCAGTATTCCCGATTCACAGAGTGGCCCGATATATTCGCTGTGTGCATTTCCCTTTTCTCCAAAGTCGGTACTGATAATTGTTTTCTCATACGATAATTGATAAGGTGCATACTTAAACTGATAAGTTCCCGGTCCCCAACCAAAAACAGGACGCTCCTTAAACATTTTAAAAGCAGCGTGCCAGCGATTCACACGCTCAAGGTTTGATGCATCGGATGAAATATTGGAAATGGATTGAACGTGTTTGGAAATATCATCGGATGAATCCTGTCGGTTCTTTTCCAGTTTCATTACAAACTGTTCCTGAAAGGTAAAAAACAAAAGTACGAGTGTAATAAAAGCTATTGCCAGAGTTCGGAATTTAATTTTTAGTTCCAGTATAATATACACTCCCAGTACCATAACCAAACTTAACCAAGCAGCACGTGTATAGGATAAGATGATAGCCAATGCGTGTATTACGATCAACAAAGAGGTAACAAATTTTATGTAAAACGAATAGCTGCTGTTGTATACAAAGCCCAGCAAAATGGGGAAAAACATTGCAAGGATTGCGGCATAGGAAGTATGGTCGTTAAAAAATGGATTCATAACCCAGTGAGCTGGTTTCTGTTCAAAGCCATACATACTGTGATGGATAATTGTATAAATGGCAACACCTGTAAGTGGAATAATGTATATCCACATATAGCGTTTTATATTGCTGTAATCTTTAAACAAGTGGCTTCCTACAAAATAAAAAGTGATGATGAACCACAATTTAACAAGTAAGTATTTAAAAGAAACCATTGGCATAATGCTGGTGAAACAGGTGATGAAAATCCAACATAAATGAGCAACAATGGCTATGGTAACAGGGTGATACAACAGTTTTTTATCAACGGGGTTTTTCTCGAAAAATAATTTCAAAAAAAACATCACCATCACTCCAAATATAAAAGGCTCGGTGGGAAGACTCACGCCAATATTAAAATCCTGGTGCTTTATAATGACGGAGAGCGGTGTGGTGAAAACAATAAACCACATCAACTTATCGAGCGAAAAAAAGTAGTACAGTACTAGCAATAAAGCAAATGGAAGCAATACAAACCAGAATACTTCAAAATACAAAAAAGCAGCATTGGTTAGTATAAACAATGCTGCCAATGCATATACCCATTTTAATTTTTGGCTTTGAAGCATTGCTGATGCGCGTAAAAAACTATTGTACTTGTTGTACCTTTTTAAAGTTCTCCATAATAATAATGGACAAAATGCTAAACAAGATAGAAGCCATTGTTGACACTACAACAATTAACCAACGAATGGGGTATGATTTTTTCTCAGCCTTATAGGCGTTGTTTACAATAAATTTACTTGGCAATGATTGCTCAGCATCCACACGTGCTTCTTCGTATTTTGTTTTAAGTATGGTATATTGCTTTAACTGATTTTCCAATTCCTCACGCAAGGAAACATAAGAACCACCGTACTGAGAAAGTATTTGCATTTTTTCTTCCAATTGTTTTGCTCCTTTGTCGTTACCTTTTGCCAAAGCCATTGCGTACTGCTCGTTAAATGCTGCCGATTGTGTTTCATAGTCATTGATACCCAATTGACGCAATACTTTTAGTGAATCGTTCAATGCTTTTATCTCTGCTTTCATCCCAAAAAATGATCTTTCAACAATTCTCAAACCATCCACTGCACGGGCGTGTGTCATAACTGCTTTTGTAGAGTCCAACAAAGCCGCAATATCATTGGCAATGTCGGCAGCCATTTGAGGATCGGTATCCATAACCGTAATTTTTACTGATAAAAACTCAGTACGCTCAAAACTAATGTTACTGTCGTACTCCTTAAATAAATTTGTGTATTTGTATTTATCACCATCCTCAATTTTGTAATGGTGAACCAAATCAAATTTCTGGCAAACACGTGATCGAATGTTATCGGAATTTAATATTTGAAGCAATTGTTCAGACTCCTCTTCCTCACCGAAACTAAGAATATCTTCGTGTCCAACGGCATTGTCGTTTAACAAGGCTTTGGAAATAGAGTTGGTTTGTGTAGGGAACATGATCACCGTTGATTTATACTTGGGTGTAATGGTATAGGAAACAATGGCAGATATTACTGCTGCCGATGCTGCAATCACTAACAACACTTTTCTCCACTTGTATATAAAGGCAACAAGATTTGTTGAGTCGAAATCTGAATTGGTGTTAAGGGGTGTATTCATCTTTATTATTTTATTGTGCGAAATTAAACATTTTTATGTATCATTTTTTATTACGTTGTATAATGCCTTTAGGTTTATCAAGCGTATTGTGAACGCAAAAAGAGTGCTCATTATTGCCATAATTACAAATTTCATTATCCAATCATTTATAGGCATTTTTAAAGACACATAATTGAAGATTATAACCCCTATCAAGAACACAAAAAGGGTTATTAAAAAACGATAGTTTATTCTGAACTTAAATACCTTTTGGCAAAGATATACCTGAAACATTGCTGTAATAAACTGTGTAATTAAACTTGAAAGTGCCGAGCCATATGCCTTATACATTGGTATTAAAAATATATTTAACACAATGTTCAGTGCCATTCCAATGCTTGCCATAATGTTAAGTTGCTTTAAATTTCCGTTGGCTGTAAGTAAAGTACCAAAAACATAAGTGATGGAGATGGCTATGAAACAAGACATCAGTACTCCGAAAACTTTAGACGACTCCTCAATGTGATTGGTATTTAGCAACTCCATAATGTAATCGCTGTAAAAGAAGGAGCCAACAGCTACTATTATTGAGCCGAAAGCCAAAATTGAATAAGAAAGCTTCACCAACTTATCTACATTGTGCTTTAATTTTATCATCCTTGAAAACATAGGAAGTAATAAACCCGCAAACAAAAAAGCAATCATATTTGCGGAATCAAGCAACCTGTAAGCCGAAACATAAATGGAAGTTTGTTCTTTTCCATCGGGCAGCATTCGCTCCAACATTACTGTATCTATTCGGTTATAGAATGTCATAAGCAATACAAGTACAGCATATGGATAACTCTTTTTTAATACTACCAGCAAAAATGTTTTGTTCCAATAAAGTCTTTTCAGTTTCGCCTTTTTAATAACGATAACAAATGTGATGCAGATGGTTGCTAAATAGGCTGCTGTTTGAGCGTACACGTACCACCAAATTTCGAAAGGCTGCCCAGTACTTCCTCTTCCCCACAATAAATAGGCACAAATTCCAATCATGAGTGTGCGGTCGAGAACAGAAATAATACTGTCGGTTTTAAACAGATGCAAGCCTGCAATATTGGAACGCAAGTATAAAATAAAAGAAAGTAAAAACTGATTAAAGCCCAATACCATCAGCATCAACAACTCATCGGAAGTATAACCGATAATAAAACCTGCTGCTATAGTTATAATAAAATAAACAGCACCCAAGGCAACACGCAATAATACAATGCTGGACAAATGCTTGTTGAGCAGGTTATTATTTTGAGCAATGTTTTTGTTATTGAAATTGGTAATACCAAAATCCAATAATATGTTGAGCAACAATGAAAAACTGAATATGGCGGAATAGATACCAAAACTTTGAGGACTCACTGCATTTTGCACCGATCGGTCGATACCCAATATCCAAAACGGCTTAATCAATAAATTAAGCAGCAGTAATAAGGCTAAATTGGTAATAAACTTGCGTTGCATTGAGTAAAATAGGGCGTAAAAATAAGAAAATTGCTGAAATTTGAGGCTTAATCGGTCGATTAATGCGGATAAAGTGCCATTGTTATTGAAGCACAAGCAACTTTGTAAGTTGTTTCAAGGCATCTCCAATGTTTTTCACGTTTTCAAAAGATAGCGTTAACTTATCTTTTACCTCTTTCATTTTACACACATTGGGATACTGCTGTACAAAACGCAAAATACTCGTAAACAAATCGGATTGATAATAAAGTGAATTGGAATTAGAAATAAAATAGCCTACCAAACGTTGGTTTTTAAGCACAATCTTTTCGAAGCCCAACTGTTTTGCTAACCACCTCAATCGGATAGCATTGATAAGTTCCAGTACCGAAGACGGAATCGGGCCAAACCTGTCTGTCAATCCGTTCTCGAACTTAATTAAGTCTTCTTCTTTTTCAATATCGTCCAACTCTTTGTACAAACTCATTCTTTCGGAAATGTTCTGGATATAATCCGTAGGAATCAATATTTCTAAGTCGGTATCAATTTGGCAATCTCTCACATACATTGAGCCGCTCTGACTTTTTCTTATGTCAACAGACTGCTGCGCATTTTCTGCGAAAACATCTTTGAAATCGGATTCCTTTAATTCTTGAATGGCCTCGTCCAAAATTTTCATATACATTTCAAAACCAATTTCACTGATAAAACCACTTTGCTCAGCACCCAATAAATTTCCTGCACCACGTATGTCCAAATCGCGCATAGCAATGTTAAACCCACTTCCCAATTCCGAAAATTCTTCAATGGCTTTCAAACGTTTTCTTGCCTCAACTGTAAGCGTTGATGCCGGAGGCGTTAACAAATAACAGAATGCTTTTTTATTGGAACGCCCTACCCTACCTCTCATTTGGTGCAAATCGCTCAAGCCAAACATATGTGCTTGGTTAATGAAAATGGTATTCGCATTTGGAATATCCAATCCCGATTCAATGATGGTAGTTGCCACCAACACATCATACTCTTCGTTGATGAAACTTAACATTACCTCTTCGAGTTTATCGCCTTCCATCTGCCCGTGCCCTACCAACACACGCGCATCGGGACATAAGCGCTGAATCATTCCGGCAACATCCATAATATTGGATACTCGGTTATGAATAAAAAACACTTGTCCTCCACGCGATATTTCAAAAGAAATAGCATCTCGGATTAGCTCTTCATTGAAACTGGCAAGTTCAGTTTGAACAGGATAGCGATTGGGTGGCGGTGTTGTTATTACCGACAAATCGCGTGCACCCATCATAGAAAACTGCAAGGTACGCGGTATGGGTGTTGCTGTTAAAGTAAGCGTATCTACATTTGTTTTAAATGCTTTTAGCTTTTCCTTTACGCCTACTCCAAACTTTTGTTCCTCATCAATAATGAGCAAACCCAGGTCTTTAAATTTAACATCCTTCCCTACAATACGGTGTGTACCAATCAATATATCTACTTTTCCTTCGCTTAATTTTTCGAGTGTTTCCTTTTGTTGTTTCGCTGTTTTAAATCGGTTTATATAATCAACAGTACAAGGAAAATCTTTTAAGCGTTCGCTAAATGTTTTATAATGTTGCAATGCAAGAATTGTGGTGGGTACCAATATTGCTACTTGCTTATTATCTGCCACTGCTTTAAAAGCAGCACGTATAGCTATTTCTGTTTTTCCGAAACCTACATCACCGCAAATAAGTCTGTCCATTGGATATATATTTTCCATATCCTTCTTAACAGCTGCAGTAGATTTTTCTTGGTCGGGCGTATCTTCATAAATGAAGGATGCTTCCAATTCGGTTTGCAAATAGGTATCAGGCAAAAACTGAAATCCCTTTTGCGACCTTCTTTTTGCATACAACTCGATTAAATCGAAAGCTATTTCCTTGACTTTTGTTTTTGTTTTCTGTTTTAAATTTTGCCAGGTGTTTGTTCCGAGCTTGTTTATTTTCGGCTCTTTGCCCTCTTGTCCTGAATATTTTGCAATGCGATGCAGCGAATGAATACTCACGTACAAAATATCATTGTCCTTATAAATTAATCGTATAGCTTCTTGCTGTTTTCCATTCACATCAATTTTTTCGAGTCCGGCAAAACGTCCCAAACCGTGATCGATGTGTGTAACAAAATCTCCTGGATTCAAACCCTGTAACTCTCTTATGGTAATCGCTTCCTTTGATTTACTGAATCCTGTTTTTAATTTATAGCGGTGATAGCGATTAAAAATTTGATGGTCTGTGTAACAGGCAATTTTAAGATCATTATCAATAAAACCTTCGTGAAACGAAAGCATAACAGGTGTCACTTCTTCTACCGAAAGTTGTTCATCACCTGCAATTTTTACGTCTTCAATAATTGCATAAAAACGCTCCACTTGCTTGGCTGTATCGGCAAATAATAGGTTCTTGTATTTTCTTTTTGAATTATTTTTTAAGTCTTGAAGTAGGAGTTGGAAATTTTTATTAAAACTCGGTTGCGGAGAAAAATTAAAATTAATTTCAACGGCATTTTTAAAATAGTTCCCCAATCCAAATTCGATAACCGTATGATTGGATAGCTGATGAATCGTTTCTTGTTCATCCAAATATAATTCCTCAGGTTTTAATTGTTCAATAATTGAATGGTGTTGTGCATATAATTTCTGTGCCTCAATAAATTCCTTGTCTGTTTTCCCCAATAGCAAAGCTGTATTGTGTAACCAAAATATGGTATTGGAAGGCATATACTCAAAAAACGATTCGCGCTTTTCTACCAATAAACGATCCTGCACATTGGGAATAATGTTTATTCGAGCGTGTTTTGCTACCGATAATTGGGATGTTGTATCGAATGAACGGATGGAGTCTACCTCATCGCCAAACATTTCCACACGGTAGGGATAATCATTGGAAAAAGAAAATATATCTACTATACCACCTCTTACTGCATACTGACCGGGTTCATACACAAAATCGACACGCTCGAATTTATATTCAAACAACAAATCGGTAATGAAATCGATGTTTACTTTTTCGCCCTGTGATAAAGTAAGTGTATTCTCAGTAAGTAATTTTTTGGTAGTTACTTTTTCTATGATGGCTTCGGTATAGCTTACCACTACTATAGGTGCAGAGGAAGTATTTATTTTATTGAGTACTTCGGCACGCAACAATACATTTGCGTTGTCGACTTCCTCAACATCGTATTTTTTTTTGTAGGATTGTGGCAGAAAAAAAACTTGCTTCTCTTCCAGTAAATTTTGCAAATCGTTGTAAAAATAAATTGCTTGCTCTTTGTCGTCAAGCAAAATTAATTGCGACTGCTGTGTATGCTGATGTACTGCACTCACAAAAAAAGAAGGTGAAGAACCAATGAGTCCGCTTAGCTTAATATAAGTTTGATTTGTTGCACGAATAGCATCAACAATCTGGGAAGTTTTAGTATGCTCGGCATAGGCCGAAAACAGTTCTTTTATAGTCATAACAACATATCAAAAACGCTGTAAACTATTTTCACAGCGTTCTTTTGCAGCATTGTACTCTTGTTCTGTAATAATAACCCAACGGTTTTCTTCATTTAACAACATATCGTTAATGAAATTTCGGTCGGGTAAAATTTTCGCGGCAAAGGTAGTACAAGAATAATTACCGGCAACAATATTCAACTCTTCAAAAAGAACAAGAGAACTTATTTTAAAATAAGTACGATTATGCCCGTACTTTCGGTATTGAGGAAAGGAACCTTGAAAAAATGACATACTTATAAAGGGCGCGCATAGGCTGCTATATCCTTATCGGAAATAGTTTTATCGCACAATATGATAAGTCGCTCCACCACGTTGCGAAACTCACGTATATTTCCGGTCCAGTTTAATTTTTGTAGCTCCTTAACAGCATCTTTGCTGAATGATTTAGGTGCAATTCCGTGTTCTTCACAAATGGTACTCATAAAATGCTCGGCAAGTAATGGAATATCTTCTTTACGCTGATTCAAAGACGGAACGTGAATAAGTATAACACTTAAGCGGTGGTATAAATCCTCTCTAAAATTACCCGCAGCTATTTCCTTTTGCAAATCTTTGTTGGTTGCTGCCAATACACGCACATTTACTTTTATCTCTTTGTCGCCACCTACCCTGCTTATTTTATTTTCCTGTAAAGCACGCAATACTTTTGCTTGTGCTGAAAGGCTCATATCCCCAATCTCATCTAAAAATATGGTACCACCTTCTGCTTGTTCAAATTTTCCTTTTCGTTGTGCTACAGCCGAAGTAAAAGCACCTTTCTCGTGTCCGAACAATTCGCTTTCAATAAGTTCGCTGGGGATGGCTGCACAATTTACTTCCACCAAAGGAGCTGCCGAACGATTGCTTTTTTCATGCAACCAACGCGCAACCAATTCCTTCCCTGTTCCATTTCCACCGGTTATTAAAACTCGAGCATCCGTTGGTGCTACACGTTCAATCATTTCCTTTATTTTTTGAATGGCTTCCGAATCGCCAATCATATCAAATGTTTTATTTACCTTTTTCTTCAGCACTTTGGTTTCAGTTACCAAGGTAGTTTTTTCCATTGCATTACGAACAGTAACCAACAAACGGTTTAAATCCAAGGGTTTTTGAATAAAATCGAATGCGCCTTTCTTTACTGCTTCCACTGCTGTTTCAATGTTACCGTGACCGGATATCATTACTATTGGAGTATCGGGCTGCAAGGCGTGTACTTTATTCAGCAACTCCAATCCGTCCATTTTTGGCATTTTAATATCACATAAAACAATGTCGTATTTCTCTTTTTGTATCATCCCAAAACCTTCCATTCCATCTTGCGCTTCGTCTACTTTAAAGCTCTCGTATTCCAATATCTCGCGCAAGGTTTTGCGGATGCTTTTCTCATCGTCAATTACTAATATTTTAGGCATAGGGCGTAGAATTATGTGTATGCGAAAGTACTAAAATTCGCTGTATTTTCTGAAAAGATACTTGAATTATTTAACCTTAAAACACACTCACAATTCCAAAGTGTATTTTGGCTGAACGTATTAAAATAGGATTGTTGAGCTGTTTACCCACAGCATAGGTTAAAGTAAAAATACCGGGCTTGGTTTGAAAGTTTAATCCTGCTCCAAAACCATAAGGTCTGTCGCTAAAATGACCCGATACCGTATTTTTTTCGTAATAACAACCGTTAAAAAACAATAAGAAATTGGAATTTTTTTCGAATAAATAACGGTACTCAACATTCCCAATTGCATAAATAGATGCGCTGAGTGATTCTTCGTCAAAGCCCCGCAAGGTATTCAATCCGCCAAAACGTAACAACTCATTTTCAAAGGTAGTTGCGCCTATTAAAGCTGCCGATTTTATACCAATATTAACAGTACCCTTTTTAAGAATGGGAATAAAAATATCGGTGAGCATTGAGAAATTATATTGTACCGATTTTAATTGAATGTTATCGTATACCACAGGATTTATTCTCGCATTTTTAATAATGTTTTTATTTCCCACACTACCCGTAGCATTGATACGATAGCCTCTTCTGGGATTTATTCGGTAATCCAATTTTTCGTTCTTTATACCTAAGCCATATGAAATTATTTTCACATCGGCATATGAAGGTAGCACCGTAATATTTTCAAATCCTTTGGTTGAAATAAGTGAAACAGTACGATTATTAATAAACACTTTCAAATAATTACCGCCCCGCAACAAATACTGTATCCCTGCATTTTGAGTAACATCGGTAAAGGTTGTATCTTTTTTATAGAGTTTAAAATTTAAGTCGGTGCCGAAAGGAGTATTGAGGATAAAAGGAAAATTAAATTTTGCCGTTATATCTTGCGACAAGGGTTGCAACTTTCTCCAGTCAACATCAATCAGCTCACCGTGATTGAAAGAGTTCAACAACCTTAAATGCGCCTGACCGGTAATTAATAATTTGCCTGTTACATCATCGGGCAAAAAACCCAAAATTCCATCAAACTGGTTTGCTTTTTTGTTATCGAGGTACAATATCAAACTGGTGTATTTGGGTGTAAAAACAATATTAAAGGGTTTAATTTCCTTTAAAAACGGAATTTCCTGAATGCGGTTGTGAATAGCTGCTATGGAACTTTCTTTATAGAGGTCTTTTTCTTTGATGCCAATATAATTACACACGTATTTTTCGGAAATTTTTGCTCCGCCTTTAATCACAACACTGTCTATTTTTACCCGTAGGTTTTTTGATAAATTGAGTCGGGCATTAATACCATTGTCCTGAACAGTAACACTATCTAAATATACGGCAGCAAAAGGATAGCCGTTGTTTTCGGAATATTGCAATATGCGCTCCTCGAGCTTTGCCAACTGAGAAGGCGAGAACTTTTTGTTTCTATACAATCGTTCCCGAAAGCCACTTTTAACAATCATCTCCTCATCAATACCATTGGTTTTTAAAGATGCCCAAGTATATTTATTTCCAACAGTTAAATAAGCAGTAGCGTGCAAGCTGTCCGATGACAAAGTACTATCGATGCTTGCTAAGAGATAACCACTTTCGTGTAACTGAAAAATAACAGATTGTAATTGCGCATTTACTTGGTTATAGGGAACTATTTTTTTATAGGCATTGAGCTTTTTAAACAAACGTGTATCTTCAACTGAATCGGAGAGTAGTAATTTAATTTCACAAGCTTGTTGTGCATTCACAACAATAGTAAAGAGGAACAAAAAGAAAAATGTGATTTTTTTTATCTGCTGCAATTTATTTTTTTGTTAAGTCCCAATCAATGGGTGATTTCCCTTGCGTTTTTAATATTTCGTTGGTTTTTGAAAAATGTTTGCTGCCAAAAAAAGCACCTCGCGCCAAAGGCGAAGGATGTGCCGCCAAAAGTATATGATGCTTGTTTGTATCTATAAATTCTGCCTTTCCCTGCGCAAATTTACCCCACAATAAAAAAACAATCCCGGTTTTATGTTGAGATAAACTTTTAATAGCAGCATTGGTAAAATTTTCCCAGCCTTTTTTTTGATGCGAACCTGCCTCATTTGCCCTAACTGTCAATATTGCATTTAACAACAATACTCCTTGCGTAGCCCATTTTTCCAAATTACCCGAGGCCGAAATGTCTGCACCAAGGTCATTTTTTAACTCTTTAAAGATATTAACCAAGGAAGGGGGAGTTTTTATACCCTCGGCAACCGAAAAACTTAAGCCATTTGCCTGTCGTTCATTGTGATATGGGTCCTGACCAATAATTACCACTTTTACAGAATCAAAGGGTGTTTTATTAAATGCAGCAAAAATGTTGCTTACCTTGGGATAAACGGTGAATTTCGACCTTTCGTATACCAAAAACTGTTTTAAGGCTTTGAAATAATCCTGTGAAAATTCATCCAGAAGCACATTTTTCCACCCCTGCTCAAGGCTAGGTTCTTTTATTTCGGTCATTTTCAACACTATAATTAGTACAAAGGTATCAAAGAGTAATATTTTTTAATAAACAATCGACCATTTATTTTGGAACTTTTCAAAAAAGTTCTATTTTTGCACAAGTGTTTAATAAAGATTGATTTATACTTACGATTAAACTTTAGACCAACGGATTATGAAAAAGACTTTTTTAATTATATTACTAGTTTCTTTTACTGCTACTTTTCTTAGCTCTTGCAAAACGCACGAACGTTGCCCTGCATACGGAAAAGTGGATACCAAAAAGTCTGAAAAGTCAGTTTAATTTCCCTTCGTATTGAATTGGATAGCGCTACAAAACAGCGAACAATTATCACAAATCATTTCTGAATCAAAAATCCCCGGACATTTGGGTGTATTGCTATTTAAGCACAGTACTCGTTGTTCCATTAGCAATATGGCGCTTTCTCGATTGGAGAGAAAATGGAATTATGCCCCAGAAAAATTATCTACTTATTATTTAGATTTATTGCGCTACCAAGAGCTCTCTTCTAAAATAGAAGCCGTTTTTGGTATTGAACACCAATCGCCACAAATTTTACTGATACAAAATGGAATTTGCACCTTTTCGCAAACACACAGTGATATTAATGTATCGGAAATAGAAAATTTTATTGAAAGAACTATTAATAGTTAAAGCTGATTGTTTGTATTAACTCAGCGTTTAAACTTTTTGCTACAGGACAAGTTCTTGCGGCATTTTCCAATAGTACCTTTTCCTTTTCTGAAAAATTATTGGGCGGCATAAAAAACTCGAGCTTCACTTCCCCTACCCTTCGCGGATTTGCTGCCATTATTTTGGTTACAATAACGCTTGTGCCTTCAATTTTTATAGCGTGGGTGTTGGCAGTAATACCCATAATGGTTAGCATACAACTGGCTAAGGAAGAGCATAACAAATCGGTTGGTGAAAAGGCTTCCCCTTTTCCGTGATTATCGACAGGAGCGTCTGTTATAATTGTAATACCCGAAGCACTATGTGTGGATTGGGTTCTTAATTCACCTGTATATTTTAGTTTCATTGTTTCCATAAGCGCCCTTGTTTATTGTATTATTGTTATATTTGTATGAGTTATTTATACAAATGTACAAGTATATACATACACTTTCAATATGCATTGTACTACAAATCATTGTAGGGGTATCTTCTATTGCTCAAATAAACCAAACAACAGCCGAAATTGCCAAAGCTACTTCGGGAGACGATGCTAAACTATTGTATCGGCACGAGAAAACTACTGGAATTATATTTCACTCCAATGGCTGGGGAATAAACCACCGCAGAGGAAAACACTTAACGGGTACAAAAAAAAGACAGTTTGAATTTGAGTATGTATCGATGCGCAACCCGAAAGAAACAAAAACGGGAATTGTTGGTTCGGGAAAACCGAAATCGATTGTTTTCGGTAAAATAAATTCGGTTGGAATTTTACGAAGTGGAATCGGATTTCAAAAAGTAATTTATGGAAAGGAAAATAAAAACTCCGTTGAAGTACGCTACTCTATATATGGAGGTGCTTCACTTAGTTTTTTAAAACCTGTTTATTTGGAAATTTCGTATCCGAATGCGAGTTCTAATACCGACAACGAAATTATACTGTTGGAAAAATACGACCCTGCGAAACACACAAATTCAAACATAGTTGGAAAAGCACCTTGGAGCAGAGGCTTTAGTGAAGTAAATATACACCCTGGAATCTACGGTAAATTCGGACTAAGTTTTGAATTTGGCTCATACGATGATGTGTTGCGCATAGTGGAAACAGGCGTAGTGGTTGATTACTATCCAAAGCCTGTTGAAATTATGGCCTTTAACCCCACTCCTCCTTACTTTTTTTCTCTCTACATCAATGTGTTGATGGGTAGAAAATGGTTTTGATTTAATTTGTTGAACGATGATAGCGGAAGAATCTAAAATTAAAAAACCCGATTGGTTACGTGTAAAACTCCCTACAGGAAAGGAATATGCGGAAGTGCGCAAATTGGTTTCCGAACATAAATTGCATACCATTTGTGAAAGTGGCAACTGTCCCAATATGGGAGAATGCTGGGGTGCAGGTACTGCAACTTTTATGATATTGGGAAATATTTGTACGCGTTCTTGCGGATTTTGTGCAGTGGCAACAGGTCGCCCGAAAGCAGTTGAAGTGGATGAACCAACAAGAGTTGCAGAGTCGGTAAAACTGATGAAGGTGAAACATTGTGTTATCACATCAGTGGACAGAGACGATTTAAAAGATGGTGGTTCTGTTATTTGGGAACAAACGGTAAAAGCTATTCGTGAAATGAGTCCTGGAACTACTATGGAAACATTGATTCCAGACTTCCAAGGAAAGTGGGAAAACCTTCAACGCATTATTGATGTAGCGCCCGAAATTGTTTCGCATAATTTAGAAACCGTAAGAAGATTAACAAAAGAAGTACGCATACAAGCCAAATACGATAGAAGTTTAGAGGTGCTGAAGCGATTAAAAGAAGGCGGATTAAAAACAAAATCGGGAGTTATGTTGGGCTTGGGTGAAACAGAGCAAGAAGTGTGTGAAACAATGGACGATTTACGTTCTGTACAAGTAGATATATTAACACTCGGACAATACCTGCAACCGACATTTAAACATTTACCTGTAAAAGAATTTATTCATCCCGATACCTTTGCCAAGTACAAAGAAATTGCATTATCAAAAGGTTTCAGGTATGTTGAGAGCGGACCTTTGGTGCGATCATCGTATCATGCTGAGAAGCATTTGTTTTAGAACTTTCTAAAATTTAAGTATTCAAACTTTGTACTTAAATGTAAGTACATTATTATACGAAGGCTTACCTTTGTACAATAAATAAGAATCAATCAATGAAGTTATTCAAATACTTTTCCTTTCTACTTTGTGTCATACATTTATCTTGTAAAAAACCGAATGTATCAACAGGAGTAAGTATCGATTACCCTGCCGCCTATATTGTAAATGGAGGCGACAATTCTATTTCTGTTTTAAACTTATCAACCCATACAATAGATGCCACCGTAAAATTAACAGATGCAACATTTCCACACCATATATATTTAAGTCCTGATAAAAAAACATTGGCAATAGGTGTACCCGGCAGCGACCTAAGTGGTGGACACAGCAATGCAGGAGGACATTCTCACGGTACATCACAGTCGAGTAAAGGCCATAAAGAAATGGGAAGAATACTTGTATTGGATGCTGTAAGCTTGCAAGAATTAGTTGGTACAAAAACCCCGGCAATGTCACACAATGCTGTTTACACATCAAATGGGAAACAATTATGGAGTGCAAAAATGGTGGAGCAGGGACAAATTATCGTTTATAGTAATGATGAACTGCGTGAATTAAAACACATTAATACAGGCAATACACCACTTGAGGTAACTATGTCGGCAGATGGAAGAACTGCCTTTGTAGCAAACAGCGGAAGCAATACAGTGGAAGCATTTGATGTTTTAAGTTATAAATCGAAAGCAATACTATCGGTAGGAAAAACACCCGTAGGCGCCTGGGCTGCATCCAACAATAAAATGTATGTCGACAATGAAGCGGGTAAATCTATTTCTGAAATTGATGTTTCCAGTTTAAAAGTTACTGCCACCATAACACTTGGTTTCACCCCAGCTATGGCTCAGTACAATAAATTGCTTGATGAGTTATGGGTGAGCGATGCAACAAGCGGCTCCATACATTATTACAAAAAAGCAAATGGAGTTTGGACAGAAAATGCTAGTATAGATACCGGAGCCGATGCACACGCTCTCGCTTTTTCAGCGGATGAAAAAACCTGTTATATTACCAACCAAGGAGCAGCAACAGTTTCCATCATCGATGTAATAAATCACATTAAAATAAAAGATGTTTCAGTTGGAAGTAAACCGAATGGAATTGTATTAAGAAACTAGAAATGAAAAGCACCTATACTATAGAAGGAATGACTTGCTCAAGTTGTGAAAGCACCGTGAGGCAAAAATTAATGCAAGTAAGCGGAGTGCAGGAGCTATACATTGACCTCACTAAAAAAGAAGTAGAAATAGAAAGTGAAAAAGCTATTTCTCTCTCTGAATTGCAAAAAAGTTTGCAGGGTTCAAAATACAGTCTTTTAGAAAAAGCAGTGAAAACAATTGACAATGATGTTTCAACTAAGTCTACTTATGCCCCTTTATTTCTGGTATTTGCTTTCATAACAGGTATTAGTTTCATTACATCGTATAAAAATGAAACAATGGACATAATGCTGTTTATGAATCATTTTATGGCAGGCTTTTTTATTGTTTTTTCATTTTTTAAATTTTTAAACCTGCGTGCCTTTGCCGACTCCTATGCAATGTACGACATCATCGCTAAAAAAATTCCGGTGTATGGCTACGTATATCCATTTATTGAATTATTACTGGGAATTGCTTTTTTAACTGCATTCAATCCTTTTTTAACGAATGTGGCAACTATAATAATAATGGGGATAAGTAGTATAGGTGTTATTGAAAGTGTACTCAACAAAAAGAAAATTCAATGTGCCTGCTTGGGTACCGTATTCAATTTGCCAATGAGCAGCATTACCATTGTAGAAGATTTATTGATGGTGAGTATGAGTTTAATAATGCTAATTATTTTATGAAAATGAACACACTAAAAAAAATCACAGCACTCCTTTTTGCACTCACCGTGCATTCTATGCTAGCAAGTGCACAATTTGTATCGGTAGAAATAAAAGCAAGCGGATTAACCTGCTCGATGTGTTCTAACTCAATCGACAAAGCCCTGCGTACACTTCCTTTTATAAAAGATGTTGCGGCACATTTACAAACAACCTCCTTTACAGTTACTTTTAATACCGATGCTCCTATTCAATTAGAGGATATGAAGGATAAGATTGAGGGTGCCGGTTTTTTTGTGGCGGGAATGACAGCAACCTATCATTTCAACAATCAAAAAATAACTAACGATTCGCATATCTCTATTGAAAAGAATGATTATCACTTTGTGGATGTGAGTGAACAAATTTTAAACGGAGATGTTGCATTTAAAGTAATGGACAAAGGATATATGCTGGCAAAAGAATACAAAAAGTATAAAAAGAAAAGCAGCATTCCATGTATTAAAAACAGTACAAGTTGTAGTCCAACTGCGGGAACTAAAACCTATCACGTTACGCTGTAAATTGCCACTATGAAATACCTTGCGAGTGTATTGCTGTTTGTATTTTTTCACTTTTCGGGATTTGCGCAGGAGTTGTTTCCGATGACCGAACCTGCCAGTAATATGGCAACCGATGCGCTGGGTTTGCGTTTAGGAACAAACAATTACCAAAGTAATAATTTCAAAATAAAATCGCAGCTAAAATCGGAAGTGATGTACGGAATAAATGCACGTTGGATGATACATTTCAACGGATATTTTTCGGATTTCTACAGCAAGGCTATTTTATTCCAAGGTGTGGGAACTTATTTCAAGTACCGATTTCTTTCTATGGATAGCGAACACAGGCATACCCGAATGGCAGCCTTTGGAAGAATAACGTATAACCCAACTAAAAATTACACTACCGACCTCAACATTGAAGGAGCACAATCGGGCGCGGCAGTAGGATTGGTTATAACCCAGTTATTGCACAAACTTGCATTGTCGGTAACGCTTAACGAAACAAAAGCATTTTCTTCAACAGGCATAAATCCCGAGAACTCATTCAATTATAACCTTTCGGCAGGATACCTTATTTACCCAAAAAAATATACCAACTACAAACAAACAAATTGTAATTTGTATGTAGAAGCAATGGGTAAATCAATTACTTCAAATCCTGAAAATAATTTTGCTGCAGGAGCATCACTTGACATCGTACCCTCCATTCAGTTTATATTTAATTCACAAACCAGGCTCGACATAAGCTATAAAAGATCCATTTATAATACCATTGTGTACAATGCTCACCAATCCATTATGGTAAAAGTTGAACACAATATTTTCAATGCTTTTCGAAATAGAAAGTAAATTTTTATAATTCAAACACCCCTTTGTTCAAGGCGCGCAATGCTTCTATTTTATGTTCCTTTTTAATGAGCAAAGAAATATTGTTTTTACTTCCACCGTAGGATATCATACGGATAGGAATACTTTTTAACGATTCAAATATTTTCAAGGCATAACCTTCTTTTTCTTCTAAAAAATCGCCTACTATACAAATGATGGTTTGATCGTGATCGACCTCCACGGTACAAAATTTTTGCAACTCTGCTACAATCTCCTTCAAATTTTTTATATCGTCAATGGTAACAGAAACAGCCACCTCCGAAGTAGTAATCATATCGATGGGTGTTTTGTAACGCTCAAATATTTCGAACACATTGCGTAAAAAACCGTAGGCCAATAACATTCGTCCCGATTTTATTTTAACGGCAACAATGCCATCCTTTGCCGCAACTGCTTTAATATTGGCTCCTTCCGGCTTTTCACAAATCAAAGTACCTTTTGCTGAAGGTTGCATTGTATTTAACAAACGCACCGGAACATTTCGCAACATTGCAGGAAACACACTGGAAGGATGCAATATTTTTGCTCCGAAATAAGCCAGCTCGGCTGCTTCGTCAAAAGACAGTTGCGCAATGGGATAGGTCTTGTCTACATAACGCGGATCGTTATTATGCATCCCATCAATGTCGGTCCAGATTTGTACTTCTTCACTGTAAATGGCAGCACCTACTAAAGAGGCAGTGTAATCGCTCCCTCCCCGTTTTAAATTATCAATCTCACCGAATGCATTGCGACAAATATATCCCTGCGTTATAAAAATATTATCGGTGGAATGTTGTGCCAACTCCTTTTTCAAATGTTCTTCAATGTATGCCAAATCGGGTTCATCGTTTTCATCGATGCGCATAAAATTGAGTGCGGCCAACAGCACAGAAGGCACTTTTATTTCTTGCAAATAGTAATGAAACAAAGCTGTTGATATTAACTCCCCTTGTGCTAAAATAGCTCGCTCTTCATATACGGTAAATAAATCGTTGGTGAAACTTTGAATGTATTCGAAATGCGTTGCAATCAGTTCGTGTCCTTTCTTTTTATATTCCTCGCTGCTAAATAATTCGTTTACAAACACTGTGTACTTACTTTCTAAAGCTAAAATTTGCTCTTTGGCAAGCGACTTATGTCCGATGTACAAAGAGTTGGCAATTTCCACCAAACTATTTGTTGTGCCCGACACGGCCGACAATACAACCAGTACAGGTCGCTTTTGATTTACCAGTTCAACCAATGCATGCATACGTGCAGGAGAACCTACCGATGTTCCACCAAACTTCATTATTTTCATATACTCTGTTTTAAAACAATCTTGTTACAAATTTAAACTATTTGAAATAACAAAACGCATCGGATAATGCACCGATGCGTTTTGTTGTTTTGTGAGCAAATTATTTTGTAAACAGTAACTCTCTGTATTTTGGCAATGGCCAAGCTTCATCATCAATTAGCAACTCCAACTTATCAGCGTGATTTCTTATTACTTCAAAATACTCTTTCACTTTTTCACAATAATCGATTGCTTGTTTTTTTACATCGTTGATGGCATTTGCTTTTTTACGCGCTTCGGTCATTTCATCCACTTTTGTTTTAATGGCATTGATGTGTTCCGAAATTTCTGTAATCATCTCCAACTGTATGTTTGCCGATTTTTTAAAATCATTGGCATTCATTATTTCCTTTAAGCCCTTTACATTTTCAATCAACACACTTTGGTATTTGATAGCAGTAGGAATGATATGATTCAATGCTATATCGCCTATTACACGTGATTCAATTTGTATTTTCTTGGTATAGGTTTCCAAATAAATATCGTAACGTGCGTGTTGTTCGCGCTCACTCATAATGTTTAAGCCCTCAAATAAATCAACAGTTTGTTTCGAAACAAAAGCTGCCAACGCTTGTGGGGTAGTTTTAATGTTTGAAAGCCCTATTTTCGCTGCTTCTTTTACCCACTCATCACCGTAACCGTTTCCTTCGAAACGAATTTTTTTCGAATCAACAATACACTTTCTCAATACCTGAAAAATGGCTTCGTCCTTCTCCACATTTTTTGCTATCAACGCATCTACTTCTGCTTTAAATTTAATTAATTGACCAGTCATAATTGCATTTAACACCGTCATTGGGCCGGAGCAATTAGCCGATGAACCCACCGCACGGAACTCAAATTTATTTCCCGTAAATGCAAAAGGCGATGTTCTGTTTCTGTCGGTATTATCTAATAAAATATCCGGTATTTTCCCAACTCCTAATTTAAGTGCAGTTTTTTCATCAGGACTCATTTTACCCGACTTCACTTTTGATTCTAACTCGTCTAACACTTCCGATAATTGCGAACCTAAGAAGATAGAAACAATTGCAGGAGGTGCTTCGTTGGCTCCTAATCGGTGATCGTTGTTTGCTGATGCGATGGAAGCACGCAACAAGTCTGCATTGTCGTGAACCGCTTTTACTGTATTGATAAAGAAGGTTAAGAATTGTAAATTTGTTTTAGGTGTTTTACCCGGACTCAATAAATTTTTTCCTGTGTTGGTACTTAAGCTCCAGTTGTTGTGCTTACCACTTCCGTTTACACCCGCATAAGGTTTCTCGTGCAATAACACACGGAAATTATGTCTGCGTGCAATTTTCTCCATCACGTCCATCAACAATTGGTTGTGGTCGACTGCTAAATTACATTCTTCAAAAACGGGAGCACACTCAAACTGATTCGGTGCAACTTCGTTGTGGCGGGTCTTTACAGGTATACCTAATTTCAACGATTCAATTTCAAAGTCGCGCATAAATGCAGTAGCTCTATCGGGAATAGAACCAAAATAATGATCTTCCAATTGCTGCCCTTTAGCAGGCGAATGACCAAACAAGGTACGTCCTGTCATTGCTAAATCGGGACGAGCATAATACAAGGCTTCGTCCACTAAAAAATATTCTTGTTCCCAACCTAAGGTGGCGGTAACTTTGGTTACGTTTTTATCAAAATACTGGCACACATCAACGGCAGCCTTATCCAAGGCAACCAATGCTTTTAATAAAGGTGTTTTAAAATCGAGTGCTTCACCGGTGTAGGAAACAAATATGGTAGGGATACACAATGTTTTTCCAATTACAAAAGCTGGCGATGTCGGGTCCCAAGCAGTGTAACCACGTGCTTCAAAAGTATTACGTATTCCACCATTTGGAAAAGAGGAAGCATCGGGTTCTTGTTGTGCTAACTGACTGCCGCCAAAACGTTCAATGGCTCTGCCGCCTTCGGTAGGTTCAAAAAAGGCATCGTGCTTTTCGGCAGTAGCACCTGTTAAGGGTTGAAACCAATGTGTGTAGTGCGTTGCACCTTTTGAGCTTGCCCAAGATTTCATAGAGGCTGCCACCTGATCGGCCATTTTACGGTCGATACGGGTGCCTTTGTCCATTGCATCCATTACATTTTTGAATGCTTCTTCCGACAAAAATTCTTTCATTGCATCAATGCCGAATACATTCTCGCCAAAGAACTCGGATACTTTAATACTAGGTAGTGTAACTTCAATAGGTGTTCTTGAAAGAACGGTTTCCAATGCTTTAAATCTGTTAAATGCCATTTGTTTGTCTTTTTTTAGGGGTGCATGTAAATATTTCAATAATTTTCGACACAAAGGTAAATTTTTAGGGGGTATAGTCAAAAAAAAGCAATTATTTTTTATTAACAGGCTAAAAATAGGGGGTTGCCATTCAAATTTCCGAAAATGGATTGGGGCTATTCCTAAAATTAGGTGAATTGGGTGTGTAAGTAAATATGGGTATATTTGGTAAGAATGGTAAATGAAAAATTAAAAATGTCACAAGTGGGACGTTGGCGGTAGCTTTATAAACAAACAATGACAACCTAACAATGAGCAAAACTCAAATAAGACCTGACACTTTTAAATTTCTAAAAACGCTGGCATTAAACAATAACAGAGAATGGTTTACGCTAAATAAGGAAAAGTACATTGCAGCCCAAAGCAATATGATTGAGTTTGCAGATGAACTGCTCCTTCATATGAACAAGCACGATAATATCGAAAATGAATCGGGCAAAAAAAGCCTGTACCGCATTTATAATGATGTACGATTCAGCAAAGATAAATCGCCTTACAATGCAAGGTTTGCCTGTGGCTTAAGAAGAGCAAGTAAATTTAAAAGAGGAGGCTATTATTTGCATATAAAACCGGGTAATAGTTTTTTGGCTTGTGGCTTTTTTTCTCCCAACCCAGCCGACCTTTTAAGAATTAGAAAAGACATTGACTTGAACTATGAAGATTGGCACAAAATATTGAAGTTAAAATCAATCAAAAATAATTTCGGAACCTTACGCGGGGATGCTGTTGCTACTGTTCCAAGAGGATTTAACAAAGAGCACCTTGCTTTAAATTTACTCCGACACAAGCAATTTATTTTGCGACACGACTTTACGGATAAAGAAGTTCTCGATCCCAATTTTGTTAAAAATGTAAATGAAGTATTTAAATCTGTTAGGCCATTTTTTGACTATATGAGCCTTGTTCTTACTACTGATTTAAACGGTGAGACAACTATTTAACAAGTAATATAATTCTAATTTTCATTATGATTATTCGTGAATATACAGCCGAAGACAAACAAAAATGCATTGAAGTTTTTCAAAGCAATTGTCCTAAATTTTTCGATAAAGACGAATTGCCTTTATTTATAAATTGGTTAGAGCATCAGGTAAACAAAAGTGCAGAATACGAAAGTCCTACCTATACAAACTCCGAGAAGGATGCCTATTATGTTATTGAGCTTCCTCACATTGGTATTGTTGGTTGCGGTGGATTTTATGTGGTTAAAGAATTAAATGAAGCACGTTTAGCCTGGGGAATGATTCATGCTGATTTTCATAAACAAGGTTACGGAACAGCACTTTATAAGCACCGTGAAGAAGCTATTAAAAAGGATTGGCCAAATCATAGTATCACATTGGGGACAAGTCAGCATACTTATTCATTTTACGAGAAAATGGGAATGAAAGTAACAGCAAGTATAAAAGCAGGTTATGGCCCGGAGCTTGATAGGTATGATATGGTACGATAAGAATACTTTTTTTAATTCGCTCTGTGCCTCCTGATAGTTATCGGAACAAAAAAAGGAAGCTGCCCTCACACTCCTTCGACAGGCTCAGGATGACACCAACCCACCGCATTACTATATATGATTTGAGATTACGATTAGAAAGGCGGGGAGCAAAGCCGCACAAATAAATATCTTGATTAAAACAAATTGAAATTTATCCCAAACTCACTTAGAAAACTTCTTATAAATGTATAACCTAAAAAGAAGTTTACTCCAACACAATCTTCTTGTTCAACACATTTTCTCCATCGCTTAACTGAAGTAAATACATTCCCTTAGAATAGGTTGAAATGTCTACTTTCTGAGAACCGGATGAAATTGCTTGGGTAAATACCAATTCGCCAGACACATTATAAATATGCAAGAGATATTTATCGCTGCTGTTTAAGGAGATGAAAAATTCTCCCCTACTTGGGTTTGGAAAAATTCGTATGGACGACAAGCCAATTAATTCGCTTACACTTACATCGTTTACAACAGTAATTTGCGAAGTAGTGGAACAACCCAAATTATCAAACACCTCTACATAGTAATTTCCGTTTTGTGTTGGAATGTGATATTGCATAGTTGCACCGTTAATGGCAACACCATTAAAAAACCATTGGTAAGCAAAAGAAGGAGTGCTCCACAAAGTATCGAAACTAACCGTTACCAAAGGAACCAAAGGATTTGGCTTAATAGTCACAACAACTGTGTCGGTATTCACACAACCGTTTGCATCGGTTACAAATACTACATAAGTAGTAGTTCCAACAGGACCTGCCGTAGGATTTGAAATAGTAGAATCACTTAATGTAAGACCGGGATGCCACATATAAGAAGTACCTCCCGTTGCATTTAAGTTAACCGTTTTGCTTAAACATACTGCTGTATCGTTTCCTGCATTTGCATTCGGTAATGGGTTAACAGTTACTGTTATTTGGTTGCTGCTTTGACAACCACCTCCGTTGGTAATAATAACAGAATAAGTTCCGGATGCATTTACTGTAATTGATTGATTTGTGTCGGCATTGCTCCATAAATAAGTTGCGCCAACACTTGCCATTAATGTTACCGAATCGCCAAAACAAAAAGTGGTTGGTCCGCTTGGTGTGATGCTGGGTGCTGCTAAAGGAATTACAACAACGGTAACACTGTCCAAATCAACACATCCTGTTGCATTGGTAATAGTAACCTCATAGGTAGTAGTAACATTCGGATTTGCAATGGGATTTGGAATTGCTGTATTGTTAAGTCCTAAAGCGGGGCTCCACAAATACGTTACTGCATTTAAACCTGAAGCATTTAACTGTGTACTGAAACCTTGACAAATGGTATCATCTATACCAGCTAATGCGGCAAACTGACAATATTTTAACGTAGCATAATCATCATTTGTACCGACACCTTTGCTTACACCGGTAACGTATGCATTACCCGAAGGGTCGACCACAATGGAAGCTGCCTGATCGCTTCCGCTACCTGTCCCGTTATATTTGGTAAGCCATACATAGGCACCCGCGGTATCATATTTTATACTGGTATAATCATTATTTTTTACAGGTGTTTCATAACTATATCCTGTAATATAAACCCCATCGGTACCGTCAAGCACAATTGATTTTGCTTCATCATAATTGTTGGCAGGTGAATTGTAACGTGCAACCCATCGTTGTATTCCGGCTGAATTGTATTTTACAGTTGCAAAATCTTCTGCAGTACTATTTGAGCCAACACTTCTTCCCGTAACGTATACATTGCCTGCGGCATCTAAAGCTAAAGAATTTGCTCTATCATAATCATTTCCTGTTCCATCGTAACGTGATGCCCATTGTAAAACTCCAGCAGCATCATATTTTAAGGTTGCGTAATCATAATTCGTAATTCCACTCGACAAGCTGTATCCTGCAACATATACATTTCCGGTAACATCAACTGCAATCGAACGTGCCTCATCGTAACTGTTTGGCAACAATCCATTGTACCTTCTTACCCATTGTTGAACACCTGCATTGTTGTATTTTAGGGTGGCGTAATCAAAATCGCTGGCACCTCCATTACTATATCCTGTAACGTATACATTCCCTGACCCGTCAATGGTTAGTGCATATCCAGCATCAATATTATTTCCTGTTCCGTTGTATCTGCTAACCCATTGTTGAACCCCTGCCGAATTATACTTCAATGTAGTATAATCGCTGTTAGAGCCTGTTCCTGCACTGCTTCCTGTTACATATACATTTCCACTGCCATCCACCGCCAACATATAGGCTTCATCAAATCCGTTTGCAGTACCATTGTATCGGGCAGCCCATTGCTGCACTCCAGCCGAATTGTATTTTATAGTAGCGTAATCATAATTTGCTCCTGCCGCTGCACTCCAGCCTGTTACATATACATTTCCATTACCATCAACAACAACCGATCGGGCTTCATCGTATGCATTACCTGGTCCGTTGTATGGAGTAGCCCATTGTTGAACTCCATTGTTATCGTACTTTATTGTTACATAATCAAAATTGCTACCACCCCATCCTATACCTGTAACGTATAAATTTCCCGAAGCATCAGTTACCATTGCACTCGCCCTGTCGACATTATTACCGTTACTGGTATAACGTGTTGCCCACATTACATTAACTTGCGCTTTTACGGACAATAAAGAAGAGAGAAACAGCAGAATGAATAGACTTTTTTTTATATTGAATTTGAAATACCCACCAAATATACAAAATAGTTGCTTTTGTATAACAAAAAAGGGGG
>CAIMGI010000032.1 GCA_903840505.1 uncultured Bacteroidota bacterium | reverse complement strand
TGGTCATGGATACCAACTTAGATACATAAATAATGGCAATTACTTTTCTTTAAATTACGGTATAAATTTTTAATAATTTTTCTCAATAAAAAAAACATTTATTATCTCTTCACTTTTTTTGCAACGTTAATACCTACAAAATAACAAACAAAAATTACTTGAAAAGTTCAAGATTGGAGGAAAAAACACTTTTCCTGAAGAATTAACTCAGCCTAGAGCCTAAAATGCAATCCCTTCGTTAGATAATCGAGTTATCATAAAACCCCTTTGACGCGTCAGGGAATTTGCTAAATTTGCAGTTCTAAACTAAAAAAGATGGATTTAAACGGAATAATTTCAATTGCTGGATACCCAGGATTGTACAAAGTGGTTGGACAATCAAAAAATGGTGTAATTGTAGAATCGTTGATAGACAAAAAGAGAATGCCTTCTTACTCTACCTACAAAATCAGTGCATTAAACGATATCAGTATTTTTACAACTGACGAAGATTTACCTCTTAGCGATGTAATTAAGAAAATTGCTGACAAAGAAAGTAAAGGAGCTATAGCACTTGATTCCAAAGCTACTTTTGACGAGGTGAAAAATTATTTATTGAGTGTTTTACCCAATTTCGACCAAGAAAGAGTGCATTTTTCGGATATGAAAAAACTCATTACTTGGTATAATATGTTGCAGAAAAACGACTTATTAAAAGAAAAAGCAACCGAAAATACCGATGCTGAAAGTAAAGAAGAAGCAATAAAGTTGAAAAATGCAACCGATGCAGCAATTAAGCCTAAAGCGAAACCTGTGGAAATAAGTGCGAAACCAAAAAGCACTGGATCGAAAGCAAAATCAACATCCACCATTAGAAAAACCGGAGCTTAGGCTTCGTTTTTTTTGTAAATACATTTTTATGGAACTCGCAGAAAAAAACATACCTGCAAAAAAGGAAAGACAATTTGTTCCTTCAAATTTAATCATTGACAGCTGGAGTACCATTGAACCCTTTTACAAAAAACTTGCTGAAAGAAAAATTCAAAATGTAACAGAGTTAAAAAAATGGTTGGTTGATTTAAGTGAGTTGGAAGCCATTGTAAACGAAGATGCTTCGTGGCGTTATATTAAAATGACTTGCGATAATACCAACGAAACCTTGGTAAACAATTACAATTTTTTCCTCAATGAAATTGAGCCAAAAATGGCTCCTTATAACGATACTTTTAATAAAAGAATATTAGACTGCGCCTTTACAAATGAACTAGATAAAAAAGAATACGGCATTTACATTCGTGAAGTAAAAAATGAGGCAAACATTTACCGCGAAAAGAACATTGAACTTCAAACACAAATACAAAACGAATCACAAAAGTACGGCATCATAAACGGTGCAATGACTGTTGAGATGGAAGGAGCAGAAGTAACAATGCAAAAAGCAGCCAGTTACTTTAAAAACACAAACAGAGCAATCAGGCAAGAAGCATTTGAGAAAATTCAAGCAAGAAAAATGCTTGATGAAGATACACTGAATGACTTATTTAACAAACTTGTTGCACTTAGAAACCAAGTAGCATTGAATGCCGATTTTGCAAACTTTAGAGATTATATGTTTGCATCCTTAGGTAGATTCGATTATAAAAAAGAAGATTGCTTCAATTTTCACACTTCTGTTTCGTCTGCAATATGCCCTATTATTGACACATTTGATGCCGAAAGAAAGAGTAAACTAGGATACGACAGCTTAAAACCTTGGGATAGCGAAGTGGATATCAGTGGCAAGGAACCTTTAAAACCTTATGCAAACAGTGACGAATTAATAAGCAAAACCATCGCCTGTTTTACCAAAATAAAACCTGCATTCGGTGAATACATTGCCTTGATGAATGAACTTGGCAGACTTGACCTTGATTCAAGAAAAGGAAAATCACCGGGAGGATATAATTGCTCCTTATCGGAAACAGGTGCCCCTTTTATTTTTATGAATTCTGTAGGTTCGCTTCGCGACTTGGTAACAATGGTACACGAAGGAGGTCACGCAATACATTCCTTTTTAAGTCACCCACTTGAATTGTCTGCCTTTAAAGAAGTACCATCCGAAGTTGCTGAATTGGCTTCTATGTCGATGGAATTGATATCAATGGAGCATTGGGAGGTGTTTTTCGAAAACAAAGAAGACTTAAAAAGAGCGAAACAAGAACAATTACAAAAAATATTATCGGTGCTTCCTTGGGTAGCACGTATTGATAAATTCCAACACTGGATTTATGAAAATCCTACCCATACTGTTTCTGAAAGAACAAATTATTGGAAACAACTATCAACTGAATTTGGTAGTAAAATTGTTGATTGGAAAGGCTATGAAAAGGCTGCCGACAGAAGCTGGCAAAACCAACTTCATTTGTATGAAGTACCCTTTTATTATATTGAATACGGCTTTGCACAATTAGGTGCCATTGCTATGTGGAGAAACTATAAAGCAAATCCCACAAAAACAATTGAATGCTATGAAGCCACACTCAAGTTAGGCTACACACGTTCCATTCCTGAATTATATGCAACTGCAGGAATAAAGTTTGATTTTTCACCCGGCTAT
>CAIMGI010000031.1 GCA_903840505.1 uncultured Bacteroidota bacterium | reverse complement strand
TTAATGGCAGTAGTACCTTGTCCAGAGTTGATGGTAGATCCTGCAGGAACAGTCCAGGTATAATTGGACGCCCCGGCAACAGCAGTAATAGAATAGTTTCCTGTAGAGAACTCACAAACGTTCGTTGAACCAATGATTGGTCCAGGAGCAAGTGGAGCAACTTCGGTTGTAAATGAGAATACGGAACAACCAACAGATGGTCCTGATCCGTTATAAGGAATAATTTGCCAGTAATAAGTAGTACCAGGCTGTAACTGAGGGAATGCATATCCGGTATCGTTTGGATTTGCAAGTTGCACTCCATTTAAAACGTTAGTAGGAGGGTTGTTGGTTCCTAAATAAACTCTATATCCAAATGCGGCAAGAACTTTATTCCAAATCATCGAGTCGTTACAATGAACATTGGTTTCCAAATCGAGCGGTTCAATTTTATTAGCACATGGTGGTTGGCAAGGAACCATATAAGCTAGCATATTTTTCTTTACATTTATAGCATTCGGGGACGGAGCATGAAATTGAGAAGAAGTCATACCTCCAAAGAATACTTTACCACCACCATAGTTAAGTTCAGTAAGGATTTTCGTGTTTCCTCCCGACCCGGTAATAAGCTGGGTTCCACTTGGACCATTAATACAATCGTGTGAATAATAATTACCTGTCCAATTAGTTCCAATTGGAACGTTTGGGCCTACAAAAATTGGGTGTGCATTTTGACCGGCAGTGATAGCTGCGGTTGGGCTTCCATTAACACAACTTCCACAGCCACCTGGACCAAGATAAAGAACAACTCCACCAAAACCAACAGGAACATCATTATACCATCCTGCCGAATTAGCAAATAAATGCCCTCCATTAGTAACCCAATTTTGTATCAAAACTTGATTAGATGCAAAAAAATTACTCATTCCAATATCAGAGCTAGCTCCACCATCTGCATATATAAAACAGTTAGAGGCACTAAAGAGCGTATTTGCATTTACACCTTGAAAGGTTACATTTTGCCAGTTTCCAGGACCAAAAACGGCATCCATTTCAACATTGTAGCTATTCGCTCCCCAGGGGTTTCCGCTTTGATCGTGAATATATGCTACCCCTTGGGCGTTAGATTTAGAACAGAACACAAATAAAAGTGCCGTTGACAGAAATACAAATAGTAGTTTTTTCATTTGGTTTATTTTAATAAAGTTAAAAATCCTGTTTTGTTGTAATTTTTTCCACTAAAAGAAGTGGCTTTTAAAGTATAATAATAGGTTCCTGAACTAACATCTTTACCGGAAGAATCTTTTCCATCCCAGTATATTTTAGAATCAAAAGTAGTAAAAATTTTTGTTCCCCAACGATTATAAATTGAAAAATCATAGTCTTTTATACCGGTAGATTTTATTTTAAAAACATCATTGCTCAAGTCATTGTTTGGAGTAAATATATTCGGAATATACATTCCTTCTTCAATAGTAATGACTTTTAGAATAGAGTCAGTGCAGCCTTCGGAATTTGTTGCAATGAGAATAACATTGAAAGTCCCTGCATCATCATAAAGATGTGTTGGGTTTTCAAGTGTTGAAGAAGTATTATCACCAAAGTCCCAATTCCAAGATATGGAGTTAGTACTTAAATTTTTGAAATGAATGGAATCGTCAGCTGTAGAAATTGTAGGTGATGAACTAAAGTCGGCAATGATGGGTGCAACTAAAGCTGTAATGGTTACTTGGTCGGTTGAGGGTGGGCAAACACCATTGCTTATTGTCCAAGCAAAAGTGTTTTGTCCTGGATTTAAATTCGTTACAAAAGTGTTATTGGAGTTAGGATTAACAATTGTTCCTCCACCACCAAGTATAGTCCATATACCATTACCAACAGAAGGGGTGTTAGCATTAAGTTGAATTAAATCTCCGCATACCTCAGCATCATCTCCTGCCAAAGCAAGGCTAGGTTGTTCGTCAAATTGAATGATTAAACTATCAACTGTTGTGCAAGAGCCGTTGGTAATCGTCCAGTTAATGATATAGCTGCCATATGCGCTAGCTGTTACTGTTGATGAAGGGCTGTTTACATTTGAAAAATTAAGTGTCCCCGGTCCGTTTAACATACTCCAACTTGCCGAACCAATATTAGGGACATTTCCGGAAAGTGTCGTTGTTAATCCACAGAGTACTTGACTTGGCCCCGCATTGGATAAAACCGGCATTTGATCAAAGGTTATTTGAACAGTATCAGATGTTTGACAAGCACCATTTACGATTCTCCAAACAAATTTAAACGTGCCAAAATTTGATACGTTTACACCGGAAGAAGGTGAATTACTATTTGCAAATGTGGCTGTGCCGGGTCCCATAATCTTAGTCCAAGTCCCTGTTCCCGGGTTTGCAAGATTGGCATTTAAATTCATATTTAATGCACAAAGTGCCATATCTGGTCCTGCATTTGCAGGCGTAGGCGGTTGCCAAAATGTAATCTTTAATGTGTCGGAAGTAGTACAGTTTCCATTTGTTATTGTCCAGCGTACATTATATATTCCATATGAACTAGCAGTAACAGAGGTGTTGTTTTGATTTGCATTTACAAAAGTCAATGTACCTGGACCAGTAATTTGAACCCAAGTTCCTACACCAACATTAGCCATACTTCCATTTAGTGTAGTGGTTAGTCCGCAAACATCTATATCCAAACCTGCATTTGAAGGGTTTGGACCAGGGCTTAATGTTATAGCAATGCAAGTTTGAGGGCTTACACCACAAGTATTGGATGCGGTAACGCAGATATTCCCACCATTTACACCAAAAGTAACAGAGATGGAATTTGTTCCTTGTCCACTATTAATAGTTGCACCAACAGGCACTGTCCAAGTATAAGTTGTAGCACCATTCACAGGTGTAACAGAGTAGTTCTGCCAATCACCCGGACAAACAGAAGTGGTACCAATAATTGGAACCGGAGCTGCCGGTATTGGTGCTGTTGTAAATGAATCAAGGCCGCAACCAATAGCATCACCATATGGGTTTGTGGCAATTACACTCCAAAAGTATTTTGTATTGGGTATTAAGCCGATAGGTACATAAAAGGTGTTGTTTATAATGGTTCCATTTTCAATATTTGTGGGTGGATTATCCGTTCCAAAATATAATTTGTATCCTGTAGGGTTTCCGAAATTACCTCCGAGTTGTGCTTGCCATATTAAGGAGTCGTTACAAGCCACATTTTGTTCGTTAGTGGTAGGATTTAATAATAATGCACAATTAGGCGGCAATAGTGGTGCACAAATTTTAAGATAGTCTAAAATAGCTTTTCTAAGATTATCAGCATCCGGTTGAGGACTATGAAATGAAGATGATGTCATTCCGCCAAACAATACTTTACCTCCACCATAAGCCAACTCGGTTAATGTTTTTCCAAAATCACCCGTAATCAGAGGTGTTCCTGCAGGGCCATTAATGGTATCGTGATAAAAGTAACCTCCTGTCCAAACCGTACCTGATGGGAATGTAGCATTGTTAAAAATAGGGTGTCCATTTTGTCCGGGAATAACACTACCATTTGATGATAAGTTATTAGAGTTATCTAAAACAATAGTAACACCACCAAAACCACAAGTTATATCGGTATTCCATCCCGCAGAATTTAAAAATAAATGACCACCTGCACTAACCCAATTCTGCATTAATACTTGATTGGCAGTCACAAATGTATTCATTGGAATATCGTTATTCATTCCGCCTTCTATGTATATAAAGCAATTATTTGGTGCAAAAAGAGTATTAGGGTCAACACTTTCATAAAAACTTGTGGTATAACCACCTTGTCCAAATACCGAGTCCATCGCATCCTTACAGGAAGTAACTCCCCAAGGTTCACCATTAACGTTTGGGTCATCTGTTAGGTATACTATGCCTTGCCCAAATGAAAATTGACAAGAAATCAGTAGTATAAATAAAGGAAACAGACTTTTTTTGCTCATAGAATATGGTGTGTAAAAATATATGGATTACACTAATTGAAACAAAAATGCAAAATAGAAGTTAATTTTAACAATAAAAGATACAGTTTGTACCATTTTATTTATTAAACGGTAATTAAAGCGTATTAATTAAGAATTGTTTGAGCAAATTTGGTATTATTCTTAACCTATTTTATCTCAATAAAGTTACAAATCCTGTTTTGTCAAAAATGGCGCCACTGGTGGAAGTTGCTTTAAGAACATAATAGTAGGTTCCTGAATTTGAATCTTTACCTGAATTGTCTTTGCCATCCCAAAATGTTTTTGAATCGTTTGTTGCAAATATTTTTGCCCCCCAACGATTAAAAACCGACAATTCATATGTTTTTATTCCGGTTGATTTTATTTTAAATAAATCATTGGATAAGTCATTATTGGGTGTAAAGATATTAGGGACATACATTCCTTCTTCTACAGTAACTATTTTTGTAATTGAATCGCTGCAACCTTGAGAATTTGTGACAATAAGTACCACATTAAAGACTCCTGCATCATTGTATAGGTGGGTAGGGTTTTCAATACTTGCGGAAGTATTATCACCAAAATCCCAATTCCAAGAAAAAGCATTTGTACTTAAATTTTTGAAGTGTATTGAATCGTCAGCAGTAGAAATTGTAGGCGAGGAGCTAAAGTCGGCAACAATTGGATCTAGCAGGGCAGTAATGATTACTTGATCGGTTGATGGCGGGCAACTACCATTGCTAATTGTCCAAGTAAATGTGTTTAAACCCGAATTTAAATTTGTAACAAATGTGTTATAATTAGATGGATTAACGATTGTACCTCCACCACTAACTATTGTCCAGATTCCATTTGCTGGAGAGGGGTTACTTCCATTTAATTGAATGATATTACCACAAAGACTTATATCGTCTCCAGCGAATGCTGTAGGTAAAGTTAAAGTTGTAAATGAATCTACATTGCAACCAACAGCATCACCATATTGATTTGTAGCAATAATCTTCCAATAGTATTTTGTATTGGGTAATATAGTCACAGGTACATAATAGGTATTGTTGATAATGGTTCCATTTTCAATATTGGAAGGTGGATTATTGGTTCCGTAAAATAATTTATATCCGGAAGGTAATCCATAATTTACTCCACCTTGCACTTGCCATTTTAGTGAATCATTACAATCCACATTTATTTCATTGGTTGTTGGATTTAACAATAGTGCACAATTTGGAGGAAGTGGTGGAGCACAAACTTTAAAATAGTCAATTATTGCTTTTCTCAAGTTGTCAGCATCTGGCTGTGGGTTATGAAAAGAAGAAGAAGTCATTCCCCCAAAAATAACTTTTCCGCTTCCATATACTTGCTCAGTAGCTATTTTCCCCAAATCTCCATCTATAAATGGCTGACCAACATTATCAAGTATTGTGTCGTGTGCAAACCAGTTCCCACTCCAAGTTATTCCAGTTGGAAATGTTACGTTATTAAATACTGGATGAGCATTTTGACCAGGAAAAATATATCCATTGGTAGATGTGTTGTTAAATCCAATTCCCAAAACGATACTTACACCTCCAAAGCCACAAGCAATATCAGTGTTCCAGCCAGCGGAGTTTAGAATAAGGTGACCACCTGCATTTACCCAGTTTTGCATTAAAACTTGGTTTGCAGCAATAAAATTATTCATCAAGATATCTCTATCAGCTCCACCTTCAAGATAAATAAAGCAGTTTCCCGGAACAAATAAGTTATTGGCATTTACATTTTGATAATAGCTTGTTGTGTAATTGCCGTTTCCAAAAACACCATTCATTGCATCTACGCAAGATGTACTTCCCCATGGCTCACCATTATTATCGGTAAGGTAAACAATTCCTTGACCAACAGAAACTTTACATAATAAGAGAAACAGAATTGACGAGAATAGAAATGTTTTTTTCATAAATTTATGTTTTAAGTTGAACCTCCTAAATGTTCATAGCTAAGTGAGCCTCCAACGCAATGGGTAGCATAAGAAATTGAAATAAAGAATAGAAAAAGTAAAGACTTTATCCTCATCAAGTGCTGAAATTAATCGACAAAGTTAGCAAAAAACTAAGATAAAGCAATGTATTTGAATCAAAAATCGTAATCCAAAATTTTATTAATTGCTCTTTGATTGTCTTTTTCTTTCGTTTTCATCCAATAGTATTTTACGCATACGTATGGAGGTTGGCGTCAATTCCACATATTCATCAGCTTGAATATATTCCATAGCTTCCTCCAATGAGAACTTTATGGCAGGTGCCATATTTGTTTTTTCATCGGTTCCGCTGGCACGCATATTTGTAAGCTTTTTTGTTTTCGTAATGTTAATGGCTAAATCATCCGGACGAGTGTGTTCTCCAATCACTTGGCCACCATAAATTTCTTCTGTAGGGTCGACAAAAAACGAACCTCTGTCTTGCAATTTATCTATTGAATAGGCTATTGCTTTACCCAATTCCATCGAAATCAATGAACCGGATATACGTCCCGGAATTTGTCCTTTCCAAGGCTCATAACCTTTAAAACGGTGTGCCATTATAGCTTCTCCGGCAGTAGCAGTAAGTATTTTGTTTCTTAACCCAATAATACCCCTTGATGGAATTGCAAATTCTAAGTGAATCAAATCCCCTTTTGGAACCATTACCAACATATCTCCCTTACGTTGACTAACTAATTCTATTACCTTTCCCGAAACTGGTTCCGGAACATCTACGGTAAGTACTTCAATAGGTTCGCATTTTACATCGTCAATTACTTTTACCAATACTTGAGGTTGTCCAACTTGAAGCTCATAACCTTCTCTTCTCATAGTTTCAATCAAAATTGATAAGTGCAAAATTCCTCTCCCGAAAACCAAATAGGAATCTGCAGAATTAGTCTCTTCAACACGAAGCGCCAAATTCTTTTCAGTTTCTTTCATTAAGCGGTCTCTTAAGTGACGAGAGGTTACAAATTTTCCTTCTTTTCCAAAAAACGGTGAATTGTTTATGGTAAATAACATACTCATTGTTGGCTCATCAATATTCATTGCAGGAAGTCCTTCCGGATTTTCGAAATCGGCAACAGTATCACCAATTTCAAACCCTTCTATTCCTGTAAGAGCACAAATGTCGCCACATTTAACTTCTTTTACTTTCACTTTGCCCAATCCTTCAAAACTAAAAAGCTCTTTTATTCTTGATTTAACAATGCTGCCATCGCGTTTTACAAGAGATATAGGTTGGTTTTCTTTTAGAGAACCCCTATTAATTCTTCCAACTGCAATTCTTCCTACAAATGAAGAGTATTCTAAAGATGTAATTTGCATCTGAACACTGCCTTCACGGATAGGGGCTGCAGGTATAGTTGCAATGATGCAATCCAGCAGGGCAACAATATCAGTTGTGGGTTTTTTATAATCGGTACTCATCCAGCCCTGCTTAGAAGAACCGTATATAGTAGCAAAATTTAATTGTTCTTCTGTTGCATCTAAGTTAAAGAAAAGATCAAAAACATCATCGTTCACTTCTTCCGGCTTACAGTTTGGTTTATCTACTTTGTTTACAACCACAATGGCTTTTAATCCCAATTGAAGCGCTTTTTGCAGTACAAAGCGTGTTTGAGGCATAGGTCCTTCGAATGCATCAACCAATAATAATACACCATCAGCCATATTCAACACACGTTCAACTTCACCACCAAAATCACTGTGTCCCGGAGTATCTATAATATTAATTTTTGTTCCGTTATAGTTTATAGAAACGTTTTTCGACAAAATAGTGATGCCCCTTTCTCTCTCTAAATCATTGTTATCAAGTATTAACTCACCTGATTGTTGATTGTCACGGAACAACTTCGATTGGTGAAGCATTTTGTCGACAAGAGTAGTTTTGCCGTGGTCAACGTGGGCAATAATGGCAATGTTTCTTAAGTTTTGCATAATAATGTGTTAATTTTTTGCGGGTGCAAAGGTACACTTTAATTTCGGAATTATTTTTTTAGTTTGTTTTAGAACCCGAAAAATAAGGTTTTTAGCAAAGAAAGAAAAGTTGAAAAGGGCGATTTCATTGAATGGTATGTTGTTTTTGAAATCGACTGTTTAACATATTTTAATAGTCTTTCACGAAAGCCCGACTGTAATATTTTTTTATTTGAGCTACATTTGCAACAATGTACATAAAAAACATAAGCAGGGTAGTTATTCTTATTATCATTGCTGTAGCCGGATTGGTTACCATACAGTTGTACTGGATAAACAGTGCAATTGATATAAAGGAAGAGCATTTTGCACAAGATGTCAACGAAGCGCTAAATCGTGTAGTATATTACTTGCAAAAGAAAAACACTGCCGCTAAAATATCCAAACGTCTTAATTTGCAGCGTCAATCGAGTCGTTCAGTACTCTTGGATACAAATTTGTTGGGGAATAAAAGTCCATTTGATAATTTGTTTCGTTTGAATGTATACGAAGAAACTGTTTCGGATTCAGGAGGTGTAATAATAAAAAAAACGCGAAATAAAACGTATAGCAACGACTCATTGTTTAGCAAAGATTTTGGTTTTGGACTATCAATAAATAAAACGGATAAATTTTCAAGTGCAGAGGTTGACAGTGTGAATAATACCCTAAGTTGGTTTGTGCAACAAAAAAATTTGGTGAACGATATCTTTGATGAACTTGTAAGTGTTAATATTTATAGTGATGCAAGTTGGAAAATAGATACACTAGAGCTCGATTCGATTTTAAATATGGAGTTACGGGAACAAGGGGTGAAAGCAAAGTATGAATTTGGAATATTAAATGCGTATAAAAATGCATTCCTGTTTGCCCCAAAATTATCTGAAAGAGAGAACATATTAAATTCAAGATTTCAAATAAACCTTTCGCCCGATAATATTTACATACAGCCCAAGTACCTTAGCGTGTATTTTCCGGATGAGAAAAATTATATTTTAAAAACAATGTGGCTAATTTTGCTGGGCTCAGCGCTATTGCTCATTATTATAGTATTCTCATTTTCGTACACATTGATTACAATTTACAGGCAACGAAAATTGTCGGAAGTAAAAAATGATTTCATCAACAATATGACACACGAGCTTAAAACACCCATTTCTACTATATCGTTGGCTTGTGATGTTATGTCCGATGAAGTGGTTCAAAAGGATAGTGTAAAAATTGATCGCTATGTTAAAATGATTCAAACAGAAAACAAAAGATTAAGCACATTGGTTGAAAATGTGTTGCAAAGTGCCCTTATTGAGCAGGGGAATTTTAACTTAAACATTGAAAAGATTGACGTACACAGTATTATACAACAATCGGTAAAAAACATTTCATTGCAAGTAGAAAAGAGGCAAGGGGAAATAGTGCTTGAGCTTAATTCGCCTAAATTTATAGTGAATGCCGACCGTATGCACCTTACCAATATCTTTTATAATTTAATTGACAATGCACTTAAATACACTGAGCAAAAGCCACTTATAAAAATTGCATCACAATTGCAGGGTGATGTACTCACTATCAGTATAAGCGATAACGGAATAGGAATAAGCAAAGAAAATCAGAAACGGGTATTTGAAAAACTATATCGTGTATCTACCGGAAATGTTCATAATGTTAAAGGTTTTGGACTGGGTTTAAATTATGTAAAAGCTTTAGTGGATAAGCACGGAGCAAGCATTCGATTAAAAAGTGAATCGGGAGTAGGAAGTACCTTTAGTATTGTTTTCCCGGCTGAGTTACTATCCTAAATTTGGTAATAAATAAAATGCAAAAAGCAATAATTACTATTTTGTTTTCTTGTTTAATAAGTATCGTGTTTGCACAAAAGCAAAATACCTGCAACCATATTTCACCGGCTTTCAAGAATAAGTATGGTAGAATGGAAACATACGTTCCCGATTCAAACACCTCCGTAAAAACAATACAGCTGAATTTTATTGTATTTCAAAAAAATGATGGGAGCGGAAATTATCAGAATACCAAAGAAGATAAATCAAAAATGGATTCATTGCTATGGTGGGTTAACGGTTTTTATTCACACAATATTCCTCCATCCGATCCAATTGAAGGGGTTGAATACATTAAAGATACTAAGATTCAGTTTGAAGTAGCTGGGTATTATTTTTTTAAAAACTCCTACGCACACAGCAAAGATGATGTTGCTTGTTTTCAGAAACTAGCCGATTCAATTCCCGAAACTAAGGGACGGTTAAATGTTTTTTTTACAGAAGCCTATTATCAAAACAATCAGGGAGCATCTGTAGGTGGAAAAGCCCAGCCTCCTACTTTCCGAGATATAGACCAATATCTGGTATTATTCAGACCATATAACGATGGTCGTATAAATTTTGCAACAACACTTACTTTTGCGCACGAGTTGGGGCATTGTTTGGATTTAATGCATACCTATGATGGGTCGGAAACCTGTAATACAAGAGATGATGATTATTTGTGGGATGTTTTTGGAAAAACATCCGAAAAAAATTGTCCGCACAAATCAGGCTTTTTTCTCGACCCTTTTAAATCTCCCAATGACGGACTTACCAATAATTTAATGGGAAGTACAAATGTTGCTTTTTACCTTTCTCCTTTGCAAATAGGGAAAATGCATCGTGCCCTATCCCTGCTGAGCATTAGAAAATACGTGAAAGATTGTCCATACAATACTACTCCAATAGAGGTTAAGGGAACAGAAAGGTGGGATTTTAACATACGTACCTATAGCGATATTGTTATTGGTCGTAATGATACAATGATTGTTACTTGTACAGTAAATATGGCTGACAATGCTCGAATACAAGTAAAGAGAGGAGGATGTTTGATAGTAGATGGTGGCGAAATAACAGGGAGGTGTGATACTTGGAAAGGAGTAGAGGTTTCGAAAACAAAGAACATTTTTAATCGCAGAAAAAAGTTACAAAGTATTATAATAGAGAAGAATGGTGGCAAAATAGAAAAAGCACAAAACAAGCTTGTTATTATTGGTAAGGACTAAAGCTATAGATTATCCTATATTAATTTAAAATTCTACCAAAAGGGTTTTTTGTATTCGGGTTCTGTAGTTTGTATCCTTGCCTTCAAGCAAGCTTTCGGCAGGGTACAAACTAAAAAACCCAGACAAATGTCTGGGTTCTGTTGGTAGCGGAGACAGGATTCGAACCTGTGACCTTTGGGTTATGAGCCCAACGAGCTACCCCTGCTCTACTCCGCAATGTGGGATAATATTAATAATATAAGAACTGCCTTTGTAAATTGGAGTGCAAAGATATATTTTGTTTCTTTGTATTCAAAATAAATCGGAGCAATACTTAAAAACAGCTCTAAATACAGCAATTTCTAAATGGATAGTCACAAAGCCGGTTTTGTTAATATTATTGGAAACCCCAATGTAGGAAAGTCTACTTTGATGAATGAACTAGTAGGCGAAAAGCTTTCTATCATTACATCTAAGGCTCAAACTACACGGCATCGTATAATGGGTATAGTGAGTGGTGACGATTTTCAGATAGTGTATTCAGACACTCCCGGAGCACTAACCCCTCATTACAAAATGCAGGAAGGGATGATGAGTTTTGTAAATACTGCTTTGTCGGATGCCGATATATTACTATACGTTGTTGAAATAGGTGAGTCGCCAAATCCCGAAAAGAACATATTGTATGAGAAGCTTACTAAAAATGAAGCAAAGCTTATTTTAATAATAAACAAAATCGACCTTAGTTCAAACGAAGAACTTGAGCAAAAAACGGAATTGTGGAAAGCCGCTTTTCCCAATGCCATTATTATTCCTGTATCTGCTTTGCAAAAGTTTAATATCAAATTGCTTTTCGATGCAATAATAAAATATTTGCCCAATAATCCTCCTTTTTACGATAAAACACAACTTACAGATAAGCCAGAGAAATTTTTTGTTTCGGAAATAATCCGTGAAAAAATATTGAAATTTTATCAGAAGGAAATTCCATACTCTGTTGAAGTAATTGTAAATGAATTCAAAGACGAAGAAACTATTATAAAGATAGCTGCCGAAATTATGGTAGCACGTGAGTCGCAAAAGGGTATTATTATTGGTCATCAAGGTAAAGCAATTAAAAAATTAGGAACAGAAGCAAGGAAGGATATTGAAAAGTTTTTTGGAAAAAAAGTCTTCATTGAATTGTTTGTAAAAGTGAATAAGGATTGGAGAGATAGTGAGATTCAATTAAGAAAATACGGTTACATAAAATAATAATAAATCATGTCGAACATAGTAGCCATAGTAGGCCGACCAAATGTAGGTAAATCAACTCTTTTCAATCGCTTAACGGAAAGCCGCAAAGCCATTGTAAATGAAACATCGGGTGTTACACGCGATCGCCATTATGGTAAAACAGACTGGAACGGAAAAGAATTTACCATTATTGATACAGGTGGATATATTACCGGTTCGGACGATGTTTTTGAAGAAGAGATACGGAAGCAAGTAAAAATTGCCATTGAAGAAGCCGGTGTTATTGTATTTGTAGTGGATGTAACAAGTGGTGTACTCGACTTGGATATTGCCGTTGCAAATATGTTAAGGAAGTCGAAAAAGAAAATATTTTTAGTGGTAAACAAAGTTGATAATGGTGAAAGGCAGGACTATGCTGCTGAATTTTATGAATTGGGCTTAGGGGATATCTACTGTATTTCTTCTATGACAGGAAGCGGAACAGGTGAATTGTTGGACGATATTGTGAAGGAATTAGAAGCCAATGTAGAAGAAGAAACGGTTACCTTACCTAAGTTTGCTATCGTAGGCAGACCCAATGTTGGGAAGTCATCCTTATTGAATGCTTTGGTTGGACAAGAAAGAAATATTGTTACACCCATTGCAGGAACTACCAGAGATACGATACATACACGTTACAATTCATTTGGTCACGATTTTTTACTCATTGACACAGCTGGAATACGTAAAAAAGGAAAGGTGCACGAAGATGTGGAGTTTTACTCCGTAATGCGTGCCATACGGGCTATTGAAGAATGTGATGTGTGTTTAATTATGATTGATGCACAAGATGGTATTGAATCACAAGACCTTAATATTTTTCACCTGGCTCAAAAAAACAGAAAAGGCATTGTTATTTTGGTGAACAAGTGGGATTTAATTGAAAAGAACAATCAAACTATGGCGGAATTCGAAGAGCGGATAAGAGCCAAAATAGCACCCTTCAAGGATGTTCCTATTGTGTTTATTTCAGTATTGAGTAAGCAACGTATTTTTAAAGCGCTCGAAGTGGCGATGGAAGTATACAAGAACAGAACGAAAAGAATTCCAACGCACAAACTCAACGAATTTTTATTGCCAACCATATTGCACTATCCACCTCCAGCAACAAAAGGTAAATTTGTGAAAATAAAGTTCGTCACACAATTACCTACTATGGTGCCTTCTTTTGCTTTCTTCTGTAATATGCCACAATATATTACCGATTCGTATAAACGATTTTTAGAAAATAAAATTCGGGATGAGTATAATTTTTCAGGTGTTCCGCTTCAATTGTTTTTCAGACAAAAGTAAAACGGAGTTTATTTTTTGATAAACTTTAGCATTTTGGTGTTTGTATCACTTTGCACTTTTACATAATAAATGCCTTGCGACAAAGTACTCACATCTGTACTGATAACATCAGTAGAGTTATTGGCAATGTGTTTTTCAATTAGTTTTCTTCCTGATAGATCCAGTATCTCTGCTTTTTTAATCGAATAATTTTTCCATTTAATATTCAAATTATTTGTTGCAGGGTTAGGATATAGTTCAGGTGCATCAACATCATTTACTTCATCTATTCCTAACCAACAACCATAAGCCGGAAGTTGCGCTGTTAAACTGGCAAGTCGGTTTGTAATGAAGGATTTTAATCCCGGAATATTACCTTGATTATTGTTGATATTGTTTTCAAAATTCTGATTGGTATACTGCTTGGCTGTATCAGCATAAACATCGGCACGAATAGCATTTGCTAAACTGTCAATTTTTGGACCTAAATACGTAAGGTTAAAATCACGCGCAAAGCTACAGAGTGTACTGGTGTAGATTTGTTTATAGGTGCCATTGCTCCACATTTTTTGGGTAAGCGGACGTTGGTTTTGAGGATTTGGAATAAAGTCAATCGGCAGACTTTCCAATTGTTGCACACTCATACCCATATTAAAATTCCCGAATCCTTCATTTACATCCCAAGTAAGCCATTGAAATTTATTGCTCAGTGAATCGTGGTATATATAGTAGTTGTGACCCGACCCTTGATAGGAATCCAAGTTCCCGAAAAGAATATTTGATGCCCAGCAATTGATATAGCTTTGAGTATTCAACACCATCTCCAATGAATCATAAAAATTTTGTGTAGGAGTATTGTTTATCTCATCTATCAAATGAACCAAATCGCTCCAGTCATTTGTGATTTCATTTGTCTTTAATTCATATTTAGTATAATAGCTAGAAGGTGAATTGTTTATCCAGGTAAGCAATCCTTGTGGATCACCCTTGAAAAGATTTCCCTTTTTATCTCCCAACCTGTCTTTAAGAAACGTTTTTCCCACTTGCTCTACTGCCGTATACAAGCCCCAATACACATTGTTTAAATATACTTTCACAAAAGTAGCACGTGGAGCTAATATGTTGTGTGCATTGCAAAAATCAAGCATCACTTTTTCGCGCAACATAGTCGGGTCTTTGAACTCATTGTTGAGGTTCAATGTTTTTAAACCATCCAAGGTTTGTGTGGCACGGTATTCATCAAACGAAAGTTTAATCGGTTTTTTAGTTCCGGGATATGAGTTATAGGAAGAATTTCCTTTTAGTTGTACACCAGTAGAGTCGAGTAAAACACCGTTTACCGTAACACTAGCCAACATTACTTTGTCCAGTGGTTTATATGCCACCAAAGAATCCCAATAACTTGGTTGCGAAAACTGTATATTTATGGTATTGATGATGGCAGGGTTAAAAAACAAGTCACCATTCATTTGAGCTGAGCAATATAAACCCAACATCAGATTTGTAAGAAGTAATAATGAGCTTTTTTTCATATGCATAAGCGAATATACAAAAGTTTAATTTTTGCACAAAATGCTAACAGCCCTAGAAGTATTAACTCAACTGAAGTAACCTAACTTGCCTATTGTGAGTATAATAAAGGGTGTTTTATAAACGCAGTAACTTATAGCTTGAAACTCGCTTCACTTTTTTGTAACTTTGGGATATGGATATAACAAGTAGTAACGTGAATAGCTTAACAGGTAATAAACGAATAAAGAAGGCAATAATACCCAATTATATTGAGCACGGAAAACTTCCACCTCAAGCACGGGAATTGGAAGAAGCAGTATTGGGTGCATTGATGTTAGACAAGAATGCATTAACCTCGGTTATACAAATATTACAACCCGAAAGTTTTTATGTAGAGGCACATCAAAAAATATATGGTGCCATTCGAATGCTTTTTGAAAAAACGCAACCCATTGATATTTTAACGGTAACCAATCAGTTAAAAATAAGTGGAGAATTGGATATTATTGGTGGACCATATTATGTAACCCAACTTACCAACAGAGTTGCCTCTGCTGCCAACGTTGAGTTTCACGCGCGTATCATTTCACAAAAGCATATACAACGCGAACTTATTCGTATTTCAAACGAAACCATTCGTGATGCCTACGAGGACTCAACGGATGTGTTTGATTTACTGGACAAAGCAGAACGCGACTTATTTTCGATAGCGGAAAATAATATTCGTAAAAACTACGAGAGTATGAGCTCCCTAATTGTGGATGCCATCAAACAAATTGAGATTGCGCGTACGCACGAAGATGGTATCAGTGGTGTTCCTTCAGGATTTACGGAACTTGACCGCGTAACATCGGGTTGGCAAAAATCCGATTTGGTAATTGTGGCTGCCCGTCCGGGTATGGGTAAAACTGCTTTTGCCTTATCATTGGTAAGAAACACTGCCGTAACCTTCAAAAAGCCGGTAGCTGTATTTTCTTTGGAGATGTCCTCTTTGCAATTGGTAAATCGTTTAATTTCATCGGAAACAGAAATTCCTGCCGAAAAATTAAAGAAGGGCGATTTGCACGATCACGAATGGCACCAATTAAATTCACAAATAAAAAAATTAACGGAAGCTCCTATTTTTATTGATGATACTCCCGCCTTGTCTATTTTTGAGTTACGTGCAAAATGCCGTAGATTAAAAGCACAACACGATATACAATTGGTGGTGATTGATTACTTGCAGTTGATGACAGCCGGTGGCGAAGGCAAGGGAAATCGTGAGCAAGAAATAAGTATGATATCGCGTTCCTTAAAAAGTATTGCTAAGGAATTAAATATTCCGGTGATTGCGCTTTCTCAGTTAAGTCGTCAGGTAGAGAATCGTCCGGGAGGAAGTAAACGTCCACAACTTTCCGATTTACGTGAATCGGGAGCAATTGAACAAGATGCCGATATGGTAATGTTTATTTACCGTCCTGAATACTACCAAATAACCGAAGACGAAAGTGGAAACTCTTTAACAGGTGTGGGGCAGTTACTTATTTCGAAACACCGAAACGGTGCATTGAAGGATGTTAACTTACGTTTTATACCACATTTGGCTAAGTTCGATAATTTGGGTGGCGATTTCAACTCCTTTGGTCAGTTACCTTCTACGGATTTAGATGGAAACGATTTGCCTCAAATTACTTTCTCATCCAAGCTCAACAATATGAATAACGATGAGGAGCAACCATTTTAATTTATTGTTAAAAGCTTGCGCCTAATTTGTAAATTCGCATTTTGTAAATACAAGCGAAATGGAATACAATTTTAGAG
>CAIMGI010000030.1 GCA_903840505.1 uncultured Bacteroidota bacterium | reverse complement strand
TATGAAAGAATACAGCTTGGTTATCTTTAACCGTTTCGGTAACGAAGTGTTTAATTCTAATGACCCTAACCAAGGATGGGATGGTAATACCAAAATGGGAAAAGCCCCTGCAGGTACTTACTATTATATTCTTACCGCTATCTCTAATTCCGATAAAGACTTCTCTCAAAAAGGATTTATTACACTCATTAGATAAATATAGTTTTTTACAAAAAACCCCTTCTACAAGAACTTTGTAGAAGGGGTTTTTTTTTTAACTTTTTTTTATACCTTTGGTTGTTAAACAACAAATTGTAAATCATATTTTTATGAAAAAACACTTACTTATACTTGTCGGAAGCATTGTATTATCATTTGTTAACTCTAGTAGTTACGCTCAAGGTACTACTGCATACGTACACGATCAGACAGGAAATGCGTGGGGGCAAACAGCCTACACTACTGATATGGATGCCGCTTTTGGTGCAGGAAATTGGCAAAATGTTACCTTCCAAGGTGCTAATATTAACACATTATTTTCAAACACAAATTGTTTGGTAATGATTGATGGTAGTGCTGATAAAGATATTGGTATGAGTAATTTTATGGCTGCAAATCAGGTAACCATTCAAAACTGGGTAAATAACGGAGGTCACTTATGGGCTAACTCTGCAGGTTGGTATAATGATGTTCCTTGTGGTTTTGGTGGTGTAGTTTTGTTTTTAGGTCCCGGTGGTTGCGGTAACTGCGCTAACGGAAGTCCAACAGCGTCTATCACTGCCGGACAAAATGCGCATCCTATTTTTAACGGTCCCAATGTTCCGGTAGGAACAAACTGGACAGGAAACTATTTTTCACACGATGTTGTTAATGGACCTAGTGGAACTCAATTAGTGACCGGTGCAGGTGGAAACACAAAAGTTTTCACTGAATTATCTTATGGCGGTGGAAAATGTATGTTTACTGGTACCACAATTTGGTTTGTTGGTGCTAATCAGCCACAACCTCAATCAAGTAACTTAAGAAAAAATGTTTATAATTATATGGTTCCTTGTCAGCCTCCTTGTGCTAATAAATTAGCCCCGGTTGATTTAGCTACCAATGTTCATTGCAACGACTCGATGATTTGGAACAAGGTTCCTGCTGCATTTGGATATAGGGTTTATTTAGGAACCAATAACCCTCCTACCAACATTTTAAATGGAGTGCAACTTCCAAATCCAAACGATACAGGATATGCATTTCCACAATTACAACCCGGTACTACTTACTACTGGCAAATTATTCCTTACAATGGATCAGGACCATCAATTGGTTGTTCCGTATTCTCATTTTCAACAGAAGTTGCACCGCTTGCGCCCGGACCAATCATTGGTTCAACGAACGTTTGTGAGTTCTCTACAGAAAACTATTCTATTACTGCTGTTGCCGGGGCGTCCAATTATACCTGGACTGTTCCTGCAGGATCTACCATCAACTCTGGACAAGGTACTACTGCCATTAACGTTACATTTGGTAATGCTTCAGGCAATATTTGTGTACAAGCTGGAAACACTTGTGATACCAGTGCATTTACCTGTGCACCTATTATTGTGAGTGCTGCTCCTACACAAGCTGCTGCAGGGCCTGACCAAAGAGTGTGTGCACTTACCACTACTTTAGCTGGGTCTATTCCTAACTTTGGAACAGGTGTTTGGACACAGGTTTCAGGACCGGGAACTGTAAGCTTTGCTGCACCTAACTCACCTACCACTATTGCTTCGGCTAGTGTATACGGTATGTACTTATTACAATGGGATATTACAAGTGGTAGTTGTTCTACTATGGATACCGTTGTTGTTTATTTTGATCAAGCTCCACTACCGGCTGCAGCTGGTGCTGATATGGCTGTTTGTGGACTGAATGCTACTATGGCTGCTACTGTGCCTAACATTGGAATGGGAACTTGGTCGGCTACTGGACCTGGTACCGTTACTTTTGCTATGCCTAATTCACAAACTTCTACCGCTACAGCTTCGGCTTATGGTTCGTATCTTGTTAAATGGACTATCACCAATGGGGCTTGTGTTGCGATGGATAGTTTAATGCTTTCTTTCGATTCTATTCCTACTACTCCTATTGCGGGTGCTGACCAAGATGTGTGTGGACTCAATACACTGTTGGCAGGAAACACACCTACTTTTGGTATCGGTACTTGGATGACATTGGCCGGACCGGGAACACTTAACTTTGCTAATCCGAACGACCCTAATACTACTGTTACTGCTTCTAATTATGGAGACTATTGGTTGGTTTGGAATTCCTCTAACGGAGCTTGTTCTTTGAACGACAGCATTCGTATCAGATTCTACCAAATGCCTGCTGTAGCTAATGCAGGAGTGGATTTAAATTACTGTGGGTTCTCGGGTGCTGTTACAGGTAATGTTCCGAGTGTGGGTGTTGGAACTTGGACGGCTACTGGACCGGGTACGATTATTTTCTTACCACAAAATGCAAACTCGGCTACAATGACTGTTGATACTTATGGAGCATACAACGTGGTTTGGTCTATACAAAACGGTGCTTGTGTTACAACAGATACTGTTGTGGTTACTTTTGATGAAATGCCACAACCTGCTAATGCAGGTGCTAACCAAGCTGTGTGTGGATTGAATGTGAACTTAACGGGTAGTACGCCTTCTATTGGAACAGGTGCTTGGTCGATGATTAGTGGAGCAGGTAATCCTATTTTTGGAAACACAAATACACCTAATACTACTTTCACTTCACAGTCGTACGGAGTGTATGTATTGCGTTGGACTATTACAAACGGAGCTTGTGTGTCATTTGACGATGTGGTAATTACATTTGATCAATTGCCTGCACCTGCTGATGCTGGACCGGATGATTCTATTTGTGTGAACGATTATTTAATGCAAGGGATTCCGAACAATGCAGGTAAAGGACATTGGGAAATTGTTACCGGTGGTGGTAATTTTGCTGATATTACAAATGCTAATTCATATGTGGGAGGGATTCCCTTTGGAAGCCACACTTACAGATGGATTGTTACTAGTGGTGTTTGTCCCGTTACTGCTGATGAGGTAACTATTACATATGTGGATCCTTCTACCATTAAAGCCGCTTTCGAATATTCACCTAATACAAGTGTGTATGTTGACGATGTGGTAACTTTTACCGATAAGAGTACTGGGGCTACTATCTGGAACTGGAATTTTGATGACAACTCTGAAAGTGGTGAAAGAAATCCTACACACGTATTTACTACTGAGAAAGCACACAAAGTATTGCTTACTGTTACTAATGGTGCAGGATGTCAGGATACTATCTCTAAATGGATTAAAGTGGAAGACAAGGTGGTGATGCCGAACGTCTTCTCACCAGATGGTGATGGTGTGAACGATGTGCTGCAACTTACTGCCGGTGGTATGAAAGAATACAGCTTGGTTATCTTTAACCGTTTCGGTAACGAAGTGTTTAATTCTAATGACCCTAACCAAGGATGGGATGGTAATACCAAAATGGGAAAAGCCCCTGCAGGTACTTACTA
>CAIMGI010000029.1 GCA_903840505.1 uncultured Bacteroidota bacterium | reverse complement strand
GGATTAATCGTTGATCTCACTTAGTCCGTGCAGTGGATTAAAATCACCAAATGCTACGAATTTCTTTTAATGCTTCACAAAGATTCAAGTAAAAAGCAGGATTAACTTCGTTGATCCCTCCTTTTCCGCGGAGTGGATCAAAACCTTAGATGCTCCGCATCTTGTTCCTACTCATTTCACAAATTTCAAATAAATTAAGAAGGATTAGCTTCGCTGATCCCTCCTAGTCCGAGCAGTGGATTAAAATCACTAAATGCTACGCATTTTTTTGTATTTCACTTCACAAAGATTCAAGTAAACTTGAACTTTATTTCGTTTTATACAAATTTGGTGATTTTAATCATCAGTGAGTCCGGAGGGATTCGAACCCCCAACCAACAGAGCCGAAATCTGTCATTCTATCCAGTTGAACTACGGACCCAATATTTTTATGCAAAGTTATTATTATCTAAGTTTCTTTACTAAAATATTTAAGTATAAATTTTCTTAAATCAGGGGAATTTAAATTAAAAAATTATAAAAAAATTTATGGTCGTTTAAAACACCAACCATAGGCAGTTACTAAAATAAGCATTAAAACAATTAATACCCTATTTTTGCTCTAACACGTTTTAATGTATCGTTGGCAATAACGACTGCCTTTGCTTCTCCCACTTGAAGCTTTTTTTCAAGCTCATCAACATTAATCATATAATAACTAAATAACTCACGCTCTTTTTTAAAAGTATCTAATATCAATTCATACAAGGCATTTTTTGCGTGGCCATAACCATAGCCCCCCTTAATATAATTGCTACGCATATCTTGCACCTGTTGTTCAGCAGCAATTAATTTATAAATATTATATACATTGCAAGTATCCGGATCTTTCGATTCCTCCAATGCCTTACTATCCGTTACTATAGTCCCAATTACTTTTTTTAGTTCTTTTTCGGGAAGAAATATATTGATAAAATTGTTGTACGACTTGCTCATTTTTTGACCATCTGTGCCAGAAACAAGCATTACCTTCTCATCAGTGAGTGGCTCAGGTAAAATCAGCGTATCGCCATAAAGATGATTGAATTTAGATGCAATGTCTCGTGTCATTTCTAGATGTTGAACTTGATCCTTCCCAACAGGTACAAAATTGGCATCGTACAAAAGGATGTCGGCTGCCATTAATACTGGATAAGCAAAAAGGCCGGCATTTACATCTGATAAACGATTTGATTTATCCTTAAATGAATGGGCATTTGCCAACATTGGAAAGGGGGCAAAACAACATAGATGCCAGTAAAGTTCACATACTTGTGTTACGTGCGATTGTCGGTAAAAAACATTCTTCTCTATATCAAATCCAAAAGCAAGCCAGGTTGCAGCTACTGCGTAGGTGTTGTTTCTAAGTTCTTCTGCATTCCGTATAGTAGTTAAAGAATGCAGGTCAGCAATAAAGAATAAAGATTGGTTCTCAGCCTTTTTAGAAAGCTCAATAGCAGGCTTTATTGCGCCCAAAATGTTTCCTAAATGAGGTATTCCTGTACTTTGGATGCCTGTTAAAATTCTTGCCATAAAACAATTTTAAGAACATAAAGGTATAAAATACTACAGCAAGAAGTGAACTCGAAACAAAAATCAATATTTTTTATTGGAAACTTTGTAAATTAAAATTGTTTCCATAGTTTTGTCCCGAAATTTAAAAAAATGGAACCAAAAGATAGAATAGTTTTAGGTGCAGGAGAGTTGTTCTTCAAGTTTGGCATCAAAAGCGTTACAATGGATGATATTGCCAAGCACCTCGGAATATCAAAAAAAACCATTTATCAGTTTTTTAACGACAAAGACCAAATTGTGCTCTCATTGATGGATAATACCTTGGTTATTAATCAAAGTAGTTTTGATGCAATTTCTAAATCGGCAAAGGACCCCATTCACGAAATTGTTTTAACGGCTGAACATATGCGGAATATTTTTACGCAAATAAATCCTATAGTTTTTAGCGACATGAAAAAATATTACCCCAAAGCTTGGATACAATTCAGACAATTTAAAGAGAAGTGCATTTTTGAAATGATTGTAACCAATTTGGAAAAGGGAATAAAAGTAGGATTGTACAGAAATAACATTGACTTAAAAATATTGGCAAAATTTAGAATAGAACAAGTTGAAATGGCAATGGACCATAATATTTTCCCTTTGGATATTTTCAACTTAACAAAAGTTCAAGTGGAATTACTCGACCATTTTTTACGTGGAATTTGCACCCTGAAAGGGCATAAATTAATGAATAAATACCAACAAATAATAGAAGAAGAATAAATCACGATGAAAACAAAAAAAATAATCATTCTGCTCAGTATCCCCCTAATTATAAGTAGGGTAAATGCACAGAGTGGAGATACAAAATCGTATAATTTTACCATACAACAAGCGGTAGATTTTGCTTATCAAAACCAAGTCAAGGTTAAAAATGCGTTGCTTGATGAGCAAATTGCCAGCCAAAAAGTAAAAGAAGTTACAAGTATAGGATTGCCTCAACTAAATGGTAGTTTCGATATAAAGGATTATGTAGAAATACCTACATCATTGCTTCCAGGGCAATTTTTTGGAGCACCTCCCGGAACCTATATCCCTGTAAAATTTGGAACACAGTACAATGCTACTGCAGGACTTTCCGCTTCTCAATTATTATTCGATGGAGGGTATATTGTTGCACTTCAAGCCACTAAACTGGTAAGCGAACTTAGTAAACAGCTTACTAACCGCACTAAAATTGAAATTGCTACGAACGTGCGAAAGGCTTATTATTCCGTATTGATTGGTGATGAAAGAATGAAGTTGATGAATGCAAATGTGGAGAGAATAAAAAAATTATCGGAAGATACAAAGGCTCTCAATGCAAATGGATTTGTAGAAAAAATAGATGTGGATAGAATTACGCTAGCCTACAACAATCTAATGGTAGAAAAGGAAAAAGTACAGCGCTTTTTAGACTTAAGTCTTAATTTATTAAAATTCCAAATGGGGATGGAACAAAGTACAACACTAGCACTGACCGATAAATTGAGTGATATCACTTTTCAAGTGATGGATGTAAGTGCTGAAAAAGTGGATTACAAAAAAAGAGTAGAATATTCTATCCTTACATCTCAAAAAAGAGCAAATGAGTTGGATTTAAAAAGAAATCGCTTCGGATACTTTCCAACCGTTGTTGCTTATGCTGCTGCAAATGCAAATGCGCAACGTGACGACTTTGATTTCTTCGACACCAAAAAAAGCTGGTATCCTATTGGAATAGTGGGTGCCACCATAAACGTTCCCATTTTTGATGGATTACAAAAACATCACCGTATACAACAAGCAAAGCTTAACTTAATGAAATCGGAAAACGATTTGAAATCGATTGAAAGTGCAATTGATTTAGATGTAGCAAATGCGAAAACCCTATTGCAAAATTCATCCCAAAGTTTAGACATGCAAAAACAAAATATTGCTTTGGCAGAAGAAGTGTTTCGTGTTTCAAAATTAAAATACGATCAAGGCATTGGCTCTAACCTTGAAGTTATCACGGCCGAAACAGCCTTGAAAGAATCACAAGCAAATTATTACAGTGCATTGTATGATGCATTAGTCGCTAGGGTTGACTACGATAAAGCTACAGGAAATAGTAAATAATAAAAAAAGAAAAATAAAAACCAATGAAACAATTTATAATATTAGTAAGTGTAATATCAATATTCACAGCTTGCTCTGGTCCGAAAGACAAAAAAGCCGAGCTTGAAACACTAAAAAAACAAGAAGCTGAGTTAAAAGCAAAAATACTGGTGCTTGAAACTGAATTAACAAGTAATGATAGCAGTCAAACAGGATTGGCAGTATCTGTAACTCCTCTAAAGCCAGAGCAGTTTAAAAATTATATTGATGTACAAGGGAAAGTAGACGCAGATGAAAATGTGGCCGTAAGTACGGAAATGCCTGGAACCATCACTAAGATTAATGTAAAGGTAGGCGATGAAGTAAATGCTGGACAAGTATTAGCAGAAACAGATGTTCGTGCACTGAATCAATCTATTTCGGATTTACAAACCAATTACGAATTGGTGAACCAAATTTATGTGAAACAAAAAAACTTATGGGATCAAAAAATCGGAACAGAAGTTCAATACTTACAGTCTAAAACAAATAAGGAAAGCTTAGAGAAAAAACTTATAGCATTACAAGAACAGGTTCGTATGAGTAAAATAATATCTCCTATAAGCGGCACTATTGATGCTGTAGATATTAAATTAGGCCAAGCTGTTGCACCCGGATTACCTGCCATACGAGTTATTAATTTCTCTAATTTAAAAGTAAAAGCGGATGTAGCTGAAAGCTATGCTTCAAAAATTAAAAAGGGTAACGAAGTAATCGTACATTTTCCCGATATGCACGATTCCATTATAGGAAAAGTAAATTTTGTTTCACGCGCTATAAGTGCAAGTTCACGTACCTTTAATGTTGAAGTACTTTTGTTGGATAACTCAAAAGAATACCATCCCAATATGGTTGCCAGACTAAGTATAAACGATTACCAATCGGCACAACCCGTAATAATTATTCCGGTGAACGTAATTCAAAAAGATGAAAACAATGCTTCTTTTGTTTTTATCGCACAAGGAAATAATGCAAAAAAACAAATTGTAACTCTTGGTAAACAATACAATGGGAAAGCCGAAATTACAAGCGGATTAAAAGCTGGCGACCTGCTTCTTGATAGTGGTTACGACTTAGTAAACGATGGAGATGCCATTGCATACAAAAAATAAACACACTCTTTGTACATTCGCTTCTATCCAGAATAAAAAGTATAATATGTGTGGACAGAATTACAAAAAGAGTGAAAATAAAAAGTTAAAAATAAAATAACTAAGTGCACATAGTGACTTAGTTGTAAAAACCATAGTTATGAACTTTAAAGAATTTAAACCCTCAAGTTGGGCAATTGATAATAAAATAAGTGTATACGTACTTACTGCATTTATTACCATTGCAGGTATTATGGCTTACAACAGTTTGCCCAAGGAAAGCTTTCCCGATATAGTTGTACCTACTATTTATGTAAACACTGTTTACGTTGGAAACTCCCCAACAAATATCGAAAACCTTGTTACGAAACCTATCGAAAAACAACTAAAATCAATCTCAGGAGTAAAAAAACTAAACTCCACTTCCCTACAAGACGTGTCTGTTATTTTGGTTGAGTTTAATACCAATGTGGATGTGGCTCTTGCAAAACAAAAAGTAAAGGATGCTGTTGATAAAGCTTCTACAGATTTACCGAAAGATTTAACACGCCAACCAAATGTAATGGAGGTGGCATTTTCCGATTTGCCAATTATGTATGTTAACATAGCCGGTAATATGGACTTAAACAAACTCAAAACCTATGCGGATGATTTGAAAGATAAAATTGAGGGAATGAAACAAATTTCGAAAGTTGTAATGGTGGGTGATTTGGAACGCGAAATACAGATAAATGTGGATATGTATAAATTACAAGCTGCATCACTTTCATTGGGAGACATTCAACGTGCAGTGCAATATGAGAATATGAATATTTCTGGTGGACTTGTTCCAATGGAAGGAATGAAACGCACCATTTCTGTGAAAGCAGAATTTAAAACAGTTGAAGAAATAAGAAATTTAGTAGTTGTTTCCGGTTCCGGAGCAAAATTATATTTAAGAGATATTGCTGAGGTTGTAGATGCCAATAAAGAACAAGAAAGCTATGCTCGCTTAGAAGGTAAAAATGTAATTACTCTAAATATTGTAAAACGATCGGGAGAAAATTTAATTGAAGCATCGGATAAGATTACTGCGATGATTGAGGAAATGAAAAAAAATGATTTTCCAAAAGACTTAAAAATAACTGTTACCGGAGATCAATCGGAAAAAACAAGAAGTACACTTCATGACTTAATAAATACAATCATCATCGGATTTATTTTAGTGACTTTTATTTTGATGTTTTTTATGGGTGTAACAAATGCCATTTTTGTTGCATCTTCTGTTCCATTATCAATGTTCATTGCATTTTTGGTAATGCCTAGCATTGGTTTCACTTTAAATATGATTGTGTTGTTTGCCTTTTTACTTGCCTTGGGTATTGTAGTGGATGACGCCATTGTTGTAATTGAAAACACCCATCGATTATTTGAAAATGGGAAAAGAAATATTAAAACGGCTGCGAAAATGGCTGCAGGTGAAGTGTTTTTACCCGTACTGAGTGGAACACTTACAACCCTTGCGCCCTTTATTCCACTTGCATTCTGGACAGGTATCATCGGTAAATTTATGTTCTTTTTACCCATCACTTTGATTATCACCTTACTCGCATCGCTATTGGTTGCCTATATCATAAATCCTGTTTTTGCAGTTGACTTTATGAAAACACACGAAGAGGAAAAAGCAAAGTATGGAAAACTTAATAAATTGGGAAAAATACAATTGATCCTATATATACTGGCAGCAATATTGTCTCACTCTATGGGACATCCGGCATTCGGAAACTTGGTTTTATTCTTTGCCTTTTTTATGTTAGTGCATCGCTTTTGGTTACACAAAGTGATTGAAAAATTTCAAACCAAAACTTGGCCGGCTTTTCAACAAGGTTATACTAAATTGTTATTGCGCTTTTTAAAACGCCCTTGGACAGCTTTAGCCGGAACATTAGCGCTGTTTGTTTTTTCATTCGTATTCTTTGCAATACGCAGTCCTAAAGTGGTGTTTTTTCCTCAAGGCGACCCAAACTTTGTTTATGTATATGTTAAACTGCCAGTTGGCACCGACCCTGCAAAAACAAACAGGGTAATGATGCAGGTAGAACAAAAAGTGAATACGGTATTGGGTGATTCAAACAAAATAGTTAGCTCAATCATCACAAATGTTACAAAAGGAACTACCGACCCGCAAGATCAAGATCAAAACAATTATCCGAATCGTGGTAAAATAGCCATTTCATTTGTAGGCTTTGAAGCACGACACGGTGAATCTACAATGGACTATTTAACTGCATTACAAAAGCTGAATTGGGGAATCCCGGGAGCTGAAATCAGTGTTTCTAAAGAACAAGCAGGACCACCTGTTTCAAAACCAATAAACATTGAAGTCCGCGGTGATAATTTTGACGACCTGGTTAAAAATGCAATCCACTTAAAACGCTTTTTGGATGAGCAAAAAATTACCGGAGTTGAAAATTTGAAATCAGATTTTGAAAGTAATAAGCCGGAAATTGTTTTTAATATTGACAGAGAAAGAGCCAACAGAGAAGGAGTTTCTACCGGAACAATTGGTATGGAAATTCGAAATGCTGTGTTTGGTGCTGAAGTAAGTAAGTTTCGTGATGCAAACGATGAATATCCTATTCAAATGCGTTATAAGTACGATCAAAGAAATAACATTGAGGCACTACGAAATTTAAAAATTACATTCCGAGATATGAATATGGGTGGTATTTTGCGAAGCGTGCCATTGTCATCATTTTGTGAAGTCCAATATAGCAATACCTATGGTGGTATAAAGCGTAAAATGCAAAAGCGTGTAATTTCACTTTCGTCAAATGTAACAGCTGGAAACAATGAGAACGAAGTGGCTGCAGCAGTTCAAAAGGCAATGAAGGGATATAAACCTATAGGGAATGTAATTGTTGCAATGACCGGACAACAAGAGGAGCAAGCCGAAACAGGAGCATTTTTAGGTAAAGCAATGTTATTTTCATTGGGACTTATCTTGTTGATTTTAGTTACACAATTCAATTCCATTGGAAAGCCATTCATTATTTTAACCGAAATATTCTTCAGTATTATTGGTGTATTGTTAGGCACTGCCTTGTTTAAAATGGATATGAGTATTGTTATGACAGGTGTTGGTATTATAGCCTTAGCGGGTATTGTGGTGAGGAACGGTATATTGTTGGTGGAGTTTGCTGAGATGGAACGAGCCGATGGGAAAAGTTTATGGGATGCAACTGTGAATGCCGGACGTACTCGTATGACACCAGTAATCTTAACGGCTACAGCTGCTATACTTGGTTTAATACCTTTGGCGGTTGGTTTAAACATCGATTTTGAAACTTTGTTTTCACACGGTAATCCACATCTTTATTTTGGTGGCGACAGCGTTGTTTTCTGGGGACCATTATCGTGGACAATGATATTCGGACTAAGTTTTGCAACCTTCTTAACCTTGTTGTTGGTGCCTGCAATGTACCTTATTGCAGAGCGTTTAAAACGCAAATCCGAAATCATATTAAAACACTTAGGCTTGCCTTCTGTTGTGATGTATGTGCCATTCTTTATCTTAATAATGCGATTGGTATTATATATAAAAGGCACCAAATTGGATTACGGGAATTTAGATTATTAATCCCAATCCTATAAATAAAAAAGGCTCATCGGATGATGAGCCTTTTTTGTTTATATAAAGTAATACTAACTTTTTACTTTCACTAAAGCAGTTTCCAAACGTTGTAAGGTTTCCTTTTTACCTAACAGTTCCATCATTTCAAAAAGCATTGGTCCACCTCCCACACCAGTTAACAATACACGTAACAACTGCATTACAGTTCCAACTGCTACTCCCGTTTGCTCACCAGTCTGCTTGAATACATTCTCTGCTTCCGC
>CAIMGI010000028.1 GCA_903840505.1 uncultured Bacteroidota bacterium | reverse complement strand
GTGTTGGTTCAGTTACTATAAAACCGTTTGTTGATTGGCACCCATTAGCATCGGTAACAGTAAGGAAATATGAACCTGCTGAAAAAACTGTAGAATCGTTTGTGCTTCCATTACTCCATAAATAGCTAAATGGTGCTGTACCTCCCAAGGGTTGTGAATAAACAATACCTGAATCACCGAAACATTTAATGCTATCTGTTAATGGATTTGCTTGTAATACCAAAGGCTCAGTAATAACAATGGTATCACAACTGGTAAATCCTACTCCATTTGTAACATCAACACGGTAAGTTCCGGGACATAGCCCCCCAATACTATCCAATGTTGCACCGTTATTCCATAAATAAGTATAGGGTGGTGGCCCTGGCTTATAGCCCACTTTTGCCCACCCATCACACAAACCATTACAACTTATATTGCCTCCAATGGCTTGTGCTACATCGGGTTGGATGTCACTTAAATTGTCAATGAATAAAAAAGTGCAATTTCCACCACAAGCATTGTATTTAGGCGAAAACATTAGGTAAGTATAATTAGCAGAAGGAACAAAAGATACTTGATGTGTTTGCCAAATAGTATCAGTAATAATGCCTGAAGACCATAATAATTCAGTAACAGAACAGGGACTATTTCCTCCGTACAATTGAATTTCTCCGCACATAATACCTATGCAATAATTATTGCTAGTGATGTCCATAGTAAATGAATAGTTTAAGCCGGCTATTAATGTTCCGTTTAACTGTTGGAATAAACTTTCCTGACTTATAGGGGCTGCTGCTGCACCCATACCTACATAGTATTGCCCATTTGATGCGGGCAATTGTGAAATATTGCAAAAGTAATTGTTTGGGTGTTGGTCAGTTGATGGATTAAATCCATAGGGGTCACAATTGCTCCAAGACGAAGGGGCATTGCCGCAGGGCATTTGTAGTTCGCCTTCAAATGAAGGATTATTAAATTGTATAACAGAAGGGCATTGCTGCGCACCTAGTTTCATATTACATAAAACTAGGGCACAAGCAATTATTGCAATGCGTAGCACTTGCTTCTGTTTTGGCAAAAATTATTGTATCGCTATTTTTATACTTTCGCTTACTTCACCCTGTTTTATTGTAACATAATAAAGCCCTTTTGTTAATGAGTTGGGTAGTTCAATATTCAAAACATTTTTGTTGTAACTTACTTGTTGTTGGCTTGAATAAGCTAGCCTACCCAAAGCATCGAACAAAGTTATTTGTATTGCAGCCTCCTGCTTTGAATAGTATTCCAAAGTAAAATTCCCATCTACAATTGGGTTAGGATATAATGAAAATGATATTTCCGTATTTACTTCATTAATACCTACACTTTCCTTTTTATTATTATTTCCCCAGCCAACTGTAGGTGCTAAACATAGATTTAGTTCAGTATAAGAGGTAGTAATTGATACAAGCGAATAATCAGTTCCAGTTGATGTGACATTATCTGATAATTGGTCTATTGGCTGTGCTGTATTTTGGTAAGTTGAATTGACTATTTGTGTATTACAAGGAGAAGCACCATTAAAGTAGGCTTTTACAGCATACATCGTAATGAAATTAGTGGGGTCTTGGTATGTTCCAAAGGCTGTAATACCATCACCTGCAGCATTATTGTTAATAAGGTCAATTGCATATCCATTTTGCACTTTAGTAGTTCCATAATGAAACCATTTTGCGGGGGCAGGGGCATTTCCTTTTGGAATACCCATATTATCTACTTTCAACACAACCATATCAAAAAAACCATTTTGCCCTCCATCCGTTTTACCGATTGCATAATATTCAGGAATGTTCAGTTGATTTGGATTTAAGCGTTCAACTACTTCGAAACATTCATCATTTGGATATGGTTGTGCAACCGTGCCCGGTACCGGATAGGTATATTGCCAAACAATGTTATTCAATGTGGGGTCGTACTTAAACAATAGAAAATCGTAATTTGGATTTTGTGGCGTTGCAGGAATAATGGTACCACCAACAAGTATTTCGCCATTTGCAAGCGTTTTAACGGTGTTAAACCATTGTGAATAGGCATTGTAGCCCATAAACCAACGTCTTAATGGATTTAATGCTCCAGTTGCAGGGTCAGCAGAGAACATAATTCCTTTATATGGTCTATTGCAACAAGCAATCTCTCTCGTTTGCCCTACAATCCATAATTCATTAGTCGCAACACTTTCTGTAATCGAATGCGCCCTGTTAGCATAGGTGTTTACATTGAGTGGAAATAAATCATAATTTTTCTCCCAAAGTATATTTCCTGCACCATCAAGCTTCATAACAACTGCATATGAATAGTTAGTGGGAGGGAACTTTCGGTAACCGCATATATAAAATTCTCCTGGTGTAATTTGCGATTCAATTATTTGTAATCCTTCGTCAAAGTTACCTAAGTCGTATCGTTTAATTAATGTAGGTGTGCCTAATGTGTCTATTAACATAAATAAAATATCGCTTCCTCCAGGCACTGTACTACCAGTTGTTGGATTGTTTTGTACATAACCGGTAATCGCATAACCGCTTCCATTTGATAATTCAGCAATGCTGTTTCCAACAGCCCAGTGTTTGGGTGAGCCAATATTATCACTCAATTCAAATCCATAATGAAATTTCATATTCCCATTGTTAAAAGCCCTTACCATATTTACTTTTTGAAAGCAAAGACTGTTGGCACTGCCAATGAGAGTAGTTCCTGATGTTGTTGTTCTGTTTACCAATCCATCGTTGCAAGTAATGTGTACATGGACGTTACTTCCATTGCAATTCACTAGTGGAGAATCATAAGTGTGTTGGTAATATTGTGCTTTTGCATTCATACTCACGCAAGCAAGAATGAATAAACTAATATGCTTGTGTGGTTGTGTGGTTGTTTTCATAGAAATTTTTTATTTGAATAGTAAAGCTATTGTTTTTTTTGATGAAAACAAATTTGTGTTAATTTTAGATGGGATAATTTTAAGCACATTGTAATTTTTAATGTGGGCAAATTTTTAAATTTTTTAAATTAATTTTTTGTATTATTGAAACACAGTGAAGTTTAAGGGTTTGTTTATAAGTAAATTTTATATCAACTAATATTGCTAAATCCACAATGAAAACGCCCTCCGAAACACTTCATAAATTGGTTCAATCGCTTGACCAAATCGAGAATCGTTATTTTGGATTATTGTCTTAAATTTTATTTTTCGTAACTATAATGCCCTATTATTTTGTATTCGAACAAGCAATCTGAAAGTTCTTGCCCTCTGCCAATATTGTGAACTATTAAAAAGCGTTTAGCATCAGCCGATTTTTTATTCACGACAATTCCTATGTGTGTAATATTGCCTCCTAAATTCCAGCAAACAATATCACCGGGCAAATAATCTTCGGCATTTTTACTTATTGCTTTTACTTTTCCAAAGCGACTAAAAAACACCATTAGGTTGGGGACTCTGCGGTGGTCTATATTTTTGTCGGTTGTTTTTAGTCCCCAAGTTTTTGGATAAAGTTTAAAATGAGCTGCCATATCTAGGTGTACTTCTTTTTGCAAATCAATGTTTAGTTTTCTGTATGCCCTTATTACTACATCGGTACATACGCCTTTGTTAGCAGGCACATCGCCATTGGGATATGGAATAGTAAAGTATGCAGGATCGTAAACAACCTGTTGCTTTGTTAATTCAATGGCTGCATCCGATAGTTTTTGCTGGAAAGTGCTTTGTGGAAATGGAGCGAAACCTAAAAGTACAGATAAAACAAGTATCGCTAAAACCTTCTTCATAGTATATAAACGTAAGAGAAATGTATTAATTGTTTGCCTTTTTCCAGTCTTGATTTTTCTTCAGTGCAAAAAGTTTATTGTAAAGTAAGCCCAATCCATTGGTGCCATACATTCCGTAATCGGTGATGGTTTTGGTTTTTCCATCGCTATAAGTAATTACAAGGGTACAGCTTTGGTCATCGGTCCAGTTCACTTTATAGTTATCATTTAAGTTAGGGAAATCAATATAATTGAGAAGGGATTCTATTGGTAAGTAGTAAGCAGTATCAATGTGTGCAGTATATTTTCCATTTTTAGGATTGTTTTCGATGGCATTGTATACAGCACTTCCATCACTTTTTATATGCAGTTCAAATACCGAACATATTCCGTAGCAATTAGTGGTAGAGTAGTCGATTTGCTTGATTTGATTATTTCTTACATTGAAATTGGCTTCAATAAAATTACCAAATTTGTATACCAAGGTATCTGTTTTAATAATTTTTTGCGATTGGTTTTTACAAAATTCACAACTTGTATGCAGTATCAAAAAAGCTTGTTTGTTTATTGTTTTTACAGTCGGTAAATAGGGGTTGCTCGACAAACCTCTGTTTAAATAACGGATACTAAATTTAGTTCCTTCGTCCATCACAACAATCAAATACTTTTGTACTCCCAATATACCGTATACCAGCAGGTCTGTAAGTCCATCGTTGTTAAAGTCAATTTTTTGCCAAGGTTTTACACCCAAGGAGTCTGCAATTTTTTGATAAACCGTATCGGGATAAAGTTGTTTGATAGGCGCTACGTAAAATGCACCGAAATCCTTGTTGAGTTTTTGTAAAAATTCTTCTACTTCTTCATCTGTTTGCAAGGCATCAATTTTGTTGGCATACAAGGGCTGTATGAAAATGAAAAACAAGAAAAAGATAAGTGGTTTTTTCATTTGTAAAGATTACTCCTTGTAATATACGTTTGTATTTAAAACTTAATTACTTTGCCTTCTTCAGCCAATTCGGTATTTTCAAAAACAGCTTTTGCTTCTTCCAGTAATGGGTTTAAATCGCTATAGCGGGCAGAAAAGTGACCAATGATAAGTTTCCTGACATTTGCTTTTTGTGCAATGGTGGCAGCTTCTTTTGCAGTAGAGTGATAAGTTTCCTTTGCTCTCTTTTGCATCGATTGCATAAAAGTAGCTTCGTGATAAAGTGTATCTACGTCTTTTATGCTATCAAGAATGCGTTCATCATAACAGGTGTCTGAACAATAAGCATAGGAAACAGGTTTGTCTGCCGGCCAAGTTAAGTGGTGGTTGGCAATGGTTTTACCATCGGCTGTTACAAAATCTTCTCCACATTTAATGGCGTGTATTTCTTTTACCTGAATGTTGTAATATTCTATTTTGTCCTTTTTTATGGAAAGCAATCCGGGTTTTTCGGTGAACAAAAAGCCCCTGCAAGGTACACGGTGGTTTAGTAATATGGTTTCTACTTTTACCTTATCGTCTTCAAACAATACTTCTATGGCTTTTTTGTCGTAAAAGTGATAAACAATAGTGTAGCGTAAGGTTGTTTCGGAATGCTTAAGTTGCACATCAATAATTTCTTTCAGCGGAGGATGACAATATAGGTGTAGTTCAATGGTGCGACCCAACAAATGCAGGCTCGATAAAAAACCTAACAAACCCAAGTAATGATCACCGTGCAGGTGGCTGATGAAAATATGGTTTATTTTGGCAAAGCGTAATTTGAATTTGCGCAATTGCATTTGGGTGCCTTCACCGCAATCAATTAAAAAATAGCGTTCGTGAATGTTAAGTAATTGGGCCGATGGATTCCTGTTTGAAGTAGGAGTGGCAGAACTGGCGCCTAATATGACTAACTGTGATGACAATTTAGAAAGAGGTGTTTAAGTATTTGTTAAATACGTTTAACAGCATCTTCTAGTGTGGGAGTAATCGTTAATATAGAATCTAGTTGAGAAATAGCGATTAATTTGTTTACAGCTTCTTGAATTCCAAACAACACCAAACTTCCATTTACATTTTTACACAAACGGTTTGCAACCAAAATGGCACTAAGCCCCGAAGAGTCGCAATAACGGGTACTGCTTAAATCCAAAATGATGTTTTTAGCTCCCTCTCCGTTCAATACCACCAATTCCGATTTTAATCCGGTAGATATAGTGCTATCAAGCTTTTCGGCATTTATTTTAACTACAGTATAATGCTCTTGTTTGTCTATTGTAAAAATCATATTAAAATGCTTTGAGCAAAGATAAAAAAATAAAAGTGTAAATCGTGCAATTTTTTTAATCAGCCAATTTTGGCGGCAAGCAGGTACAGTACAGCCATTCTAACTGCTACACCGTTTTCTACCTGTTCCAAAATTACAGACTGTTTGGAGTCGGCTACATCGCTGGTTATTTCCACTCCTCGATTAATTGGTCCCGGGTGCATCACAGTAATTTCTTTTGAAAGGGAATCTAATAGTTTTTTGTCGAGACCGTAAAGAATTGTATACTCGCGCAGTGAAGGGAAATATTTGATGTCTTGTCTTTCCAATTGTATCCGTAACATATTTGCCACATCGCACCATTCAAGGGCTTTTTTAAGGTTGTGTTCCACCTTTACATTCAGCGAATCAATGTATTTGGGTATTAAGGTAGTTGGTCCGCACACCATTACTTCGGCACCCAGTTTTTGCAGGCAGAAGATGTTTGACAAAGCTACCCGTGAGTGAAGTATATCGCCCACTATCACCACTTTTTTGCCTTTTACTTCACCGTATTTTTGGCGGATAGAGTAGGCGTCAAGTAGTGCTTGTGTTGGATGTTCGTGTGCTCCGTCTCCTGCATTTATAATGGTTGCATTTATGTGTTTGGATAAGAAAATGGCAGCTCCAGGGTTTGGATGGCGCATCACCACCATATCCACTTTCATTGCAAGAATATTGTTTACAGTATCTATTAAAGTTTCGCCTTTGCTCACCGATGAGCCCGAAGCAGAGAAGTTAACTACATCTGCACTTAATCTTTTTTCGGCAAGTTCAAAGGATAGTTTGGTGCGTGTTGAGTTTTCGAAAAATAAGTTTGCAATAGTTGTATCGCGTAAAGAAGGTACTTTTTTTATGGGGCGATTGATTACTTCTTTAAAATTATCGGCAGTGGTAAAAATTAATTCAATGTCTTGTGGGCTAAGGTCTTTTATTCCAAGTAAGTGTTTTACGCTTAGGTTCATTTAATTAATTTTTTTCGTTTATGAGTATCACTTCGTCCTTGTTCTCTGTTTCTTTCCACAGCACTTTCACTTTTTCCGATGAAATGGTATCAACCGATTTTCCTGTATAATCAGGCTGTATGGGTAAATCGCGGTTGTATCGTCTGTCAATCAGTACCAGCAATTCTACTTTTTTTGGTCTGCCGTAAGCAAGCATTGCATCCAGTCCGGCTCTTATGGTACGACCGGTATACAACACATCATCTACCAGTATCACATTTTTATTTTCAATGATAAAATCCATTTTAGTAGCATTTGCAACCAAAGGGGTTTCTCTTCTTCTAAAGTCATCGCGGAAAAAAGTAACATCTAAATTTCCGAAGAGCAGGCTGTTGTTTCCCAGTATTTTTGAGAGTTCAGAATGTATACGTTTAGCCAAGAGTATTCCTCTGGGTTGCAGACCTATAATTGCGGAATTAGAAAAATCGTTGTGGTTTTCGATTAGCTGGTGGCATAATCGAGCGATGGTTATTTCAAAACTTTGTTGGTTTAAAATTACTCGCTGATTCATTTAATTTGATTGGGCAAATATACGGTTTTAAATTTAGTTTGCAATTTATGCATTGAATTGCATTAATACAGCAGGTTACCAATCCAACCCAAGGGTTTGGTAATTCGTGGTTTAATAAGTATAAAAAAACACCCGAAAATAAAAGGTAGGAAAGGTACTTTATAACGTACAAGTGCTCCCAAAACAGGAGTTGTAAAACCTATGAGTACGGCTAATAATAGCGTAAATGATACACTTAATATGATAAAGCTCCACTCACCATTTTCGGGTTTTTTAAAGAAAATAACCGAAAGTAAAATGATGAACAGTAAAAAGTAATTTTCAATGGCACATAGTTTCATAAATGTTTTGTCGCCATCGCCAAAGGTTGGTCGGAATAATCCGTTAAACATTGCTTGAGGTGTGTTTTTAAGAAAACTCAACAAGGTAGGTTGTAATTTATGTATTTCTATTTTACTGCCAGTTTGGTTAAATTGCGCCAGTACTTTGTATGTGAGCGTATCGTTTGCTTTTATGGCAATGGTATCAATAATTCTACCTTTGTACCAGGTATAATATTCGGTATTGCTTTTTAGTTTATACGCTTTTGTATTGCCCGTATTTATTATTTGTTTTTCATCACCATATTTTAAAAATATAGTATCGCCCTTTGCATTGTTTATTTTAAAATAGGTTCCACCGTTTGCCAAATTAATAAAGTCGCTTTGCTTTTTTGCGATAATACTTAATGGGTTAATGCTTTCATTTTTGCTAATAATGGCCGCTCCAAGCGTAATAAGCAATACAAGTGTTCCTAAAATAACATAAGCTTGTTTTTTCGATTGTACAAAACGTAAAAAGAACAAAGTGAAAATTCCCGGTATGAGAGCAAAAAGTATGTATGCTTTACTCATCAGTATTACAAAAGCAAAGAGGATAATTCCTGCATAATTCATCCATTTTTTTCCATAATCGAAAAGTATACGGGTAAAGCAATAAATAAAAAAGCCCAAGCCAAATACTAAAAGCCCTTCCTTAAGCACTCCGCTTGTCCAAAAAAGTACCGAAGGAATTAGAAATACGGCAACAATAAATTCGTTTCGTCTGTTAGGCACCATCATTACAAAAGCTTTCAATAAAGCTAAGAGACCGGTAAACGACAAGAAACACATAAATAAAATGTGTACATAAAAATTACCTGAAGAGAATAAATAAACAAAAGCATTGAAGCGAATAACTGTTCTGCTATCGTTAAAAAAACTGTTTTCGTTTCCTGTAAACCAATAATTCATTTCTTCATAATACTTCACCAATTCACTGTCGCTGCTATTAATTCCGCTTAGCATTTGGATATAATGCAGTGGGTTTTCCTTCAATGAATTAAAAAGTACGGTGCTGTCTTGAAAATATTTATAGGCATCGCTTGTAGTATGGTAATTATAGTAATAGGTGTACACCAAAAAAAATACAATTCCTGCCAGTACCTTAATGGTATAGAGTATGGCGCTGCTTTGTCGCGATAAAACAGCACTGTTAAAAAAGTTTACCTTGAATACAATGGCAACAAAGACAAAAAAGTAAATAAAGGGAAGTATAAATTCCAATATGTTCAGTTTATATTGCATAAAAATAAAACAAATTAGTGTAATAAAAGCGTAAACTATATTCATTACCTTTGCAAGTCGTTACCAAAGGCTATAAAATGAGTACTGTTACCGTAAAAGATAAAGAGTTTGAGTTGTTTATTCAATCGCAGCAAATTGCAAGTGCTGTTAGTACGATGGCTGCACAGATGAATTTAGAATTAAAAAATTCAAAACCTTTGTTTCTTGCTGTTTTAAACGGTTCTTTTTTGTTTGCTGCCGATTTGTTACGGAACATTAAAGTTGAATGTGAAATATCATTTGTAAAGCTGGCATCTTACCAAGGAATGGCTACCACTGGAAATGTGAATCAACTTATTGGAATGAATGAAGATGTGAAAGGCAGAACCGTTGTTATTTTGGAAGATATTGTAGATACTGGCACTACGTTGGAAAAATTGTTTGTAGATTTAGAAAGTAAACAGGTTGCTTCAATAAAAGTAGCAGCCCTTTTGTTTAAGCCCGAAGCATACACAGGCAATAGAAAGATTGATTATGTGGGAATTGAAGTGCCAAACAATTTTTTGGTGGGTTACGGACTCGATTACGATGGACAAGGAAGAAACTTAGAACATATTTATACATTGATAAAAAAATAATCTAATTCAAACGCTATGTTAAACATCATTTTATTTGGCCCTCCCGGAGCAGGAAAAGGAACTCAAAGTGAAAAATTAATTGCGCATTATAACTTGGTGCACTTGTCAACGGGCGACATTTTTCGTGCAAACATTAAAGGTGCCACCGAATTGGGAACACTAGCTAAAAGTTATATGGATAAAGGGCAATTGGTGCCCGATGAGGTTACTATTAAGATGCTAGAAAGCGAAGTGAATAAAAATCCAGATGCAAAAGGATTTATTTTTGATGGATTTCCTCGTACCCAAGCACAAGCTGAGGCCTTGGATAATTTGTTAAAAAGTAAAAATACAAACATCAGTAAAATGCTTGCATTGGAAGTAGAGGAAGGCGAGTTAAAAAAACGTTTGTTGCTAAGAGGTAAGGATTCCGGTCGTGCCGATGATCAAAATCCTGAGGTGATACAAAAGCGAATTGACGTATACAACAATGAGACTGCACCTGTAAAGGATTTTTATAGCAAGCAAAATAAGTATTGTGGAGTAAATGGTATTGGTGAAATTGATGCGATATTCAATTCGCTGTGTACCGCAATTGATAGTATTTAAAATAGTAATAGTTTAAAATTTTTATGGCAGATTCCAATTTTGTTGATTATGTGAAGATATGTTGCCGCTCCGGAAAGGGTGGTGGAGGCTCTGCGCACTTGCACCGTAGTAAACTAACTTCTAAAGGTGGTCCGGATGGTGGAAATGGAGGAAGAGGTGGACACATTATTCTTAGAGGCAATAAGCAATTGTGGACTTTGATTCACTTAAAATACCGAAAACACATTATTGCCGAACCGGGCGGACACGGAGGAAGTTCAATGAAGTCGGGTGCTGAAGGAGCAGATGAAATATTGGAAGTTCCCTTGGGTACCATTGCCAGAAATGCCGAAACGGGTGAAGTACTTTTTGAAATAAAAGAAGAAGGCGAAGAGAGAATATTAGTGGCAGGAGGAAGGGGAGGCTTGGGTAACGATAATTTTAAATCGCCTACAATGCAAACGCCTCGTTTTGCACAACCGGGCGAAGATGGAAAGGAAGAGTGGATGATATTGGAATTAAAAATATTGGCCGATGTAGGTTTGGTAGGTTTTCCAAATGCAGGTAAGTCAACCTTATTGTCGGTTGTTTCTGCAGCCAAGCCCGAAATTGCAAATTATGCTTTTACTACTTTGGTTCCCAATTTAGGCATTGTTCAGTACCGCGATTATAAATCCTTTGTAATGGCTGATATTCCAGGTATTATTGAAGGGGCGCACGAAGGAAAGGGTTTGGGAATACGTTTCTTACGTCACATTGAGCGTAACTCGATGCTACTGTTTTTAATTCCTTCCGATACCAAAGATATATTTACCGAGTATAAAATATTGCTGAACGAGTTGAAATTGTATAATCCCGAATTACTCGATAAAAAAAGGATAATGGCGATTTCAAAAGCCGATTTGCTGGATGCCGAACTGGAGAAAGCACTTTTATCAGAACTCAACAGAAAATTAAAAGGCAAGAATAAAATTCCTGTACTCTTCTTCTCATCGCACACACAAAAAGGACTTACCGAATTGAAAGATTTGCTTTGGAAGCAGTTGAATGATTAATGTCTCATTTGAACCTCATTGCGATTAGCCATTTCAGGCTGAGAAGCAATCTGATGTAAAGGCTGTTTTATTCCAAGAATATTTAGGTAATCTGAGTTGTGATATTATGAATACTATTAAATCACTTTTTTCGCTCTGTGCCGCTTGGCATTTTCCTTTGTCTTGACACAAAGGAAACGAAAAGTCAAGAACAAAAGAAGCTACTTGCACACTGGCATTCGCACGCTCGCCTTTTGTTCGGCCTTACCCGCCATTCTAACATTATTTCATTATTGTAGAATAAATACTTAGCTTTACAATGGATAGTTTACACTTAAATAAACATACGGTGATAAAAAACGATAAAAAAGTAATCAGGGCTTGGACATTTTACGATTGGGCAAACTCTTCATTTCCGTTAGTTATTAACGCTGCGATTTTTCCAACATTTTATGAGGCTCAAACAACAGTGCGCGATGAAACAACAGGAGCTGTACTAAGTGATATCGTAAATGTTATGGGTTTTCAATTAAAAAATACTGAATTTTATTCTTTTGTTGT
>CAIMGI010000027.1 GCA_903840505.1 uncultured Bacteroidota bacterium | reverse complement strand
TTGATTTTTAATGCTATAAAAGTATTAATTATTTGATTCTATTTTAAATTATTAAATACGGAATAGCTTCTGTTGTAAAAACAAAAAGCGAAGTATTACTTCGCTTTTTATTTGGTTCAAATTGACTCAATTTATTTGAGCTCTTTTATTTTTTTTAATAATGTTTCTGTTGCAGAATAATCATCACCATCTTTTTTTGCCAATTCAATTGCTTTATTAGCAGCCTTTGTCGCATCGTCTTTCTTTTTTAATTTATAAAGTAGGGCAGCATAGGTGTCATTGTTGCTGTAACTGTCGTCCTTTTCACAAGATAGTTTCGACCATCGTGCGGCTTTTTCCAATTGTGTTATATCATCCACATTTTGATAGAATGACCAAGCTGCGTTGTTCAAGGCATTTGCTTCATTCATTGCATATTTTTCTACATAATTTGATGTTGCGGAAGCAAAATTTTTCCAATCTTTTTGCTTTTCATAGAAACTAACCTCAGTACGAGCAATGATTTTTTCCGCATCTTTCGTTCCACTGGCACGTACTTTCTCTTTCATTTTTTCATACGCAGGAATATCTCCTTTACGAGAAGCTTCAAAAATTCCTTGATTGTAAACTGCGTTTAATTTCATTTCAACTGAATCGAGCGTATATAGTTTTGCATAGGCTGCTTTATTACTTTCTAAATAAACAAACATAGGAGCATCGTATTTGCCGATAAAATGGTTGATAATATTCCAGTGTATGCGTGAGGTATAGTCACTTTCCTTTTGCTTCGTAAAATAAAGGTTGAGTGGCTCATCGGTAGATTGGCAGCCCGCTGCTAACATTGTAAAATAGTCGTATGCTACTTGCCCTGTGGTATTTCCTCCATTGAACTTTTTAGCATAAGAAACCAATTTTTTTTCAGGATCCAAGGCATTTTTTGCGCTTTCAATGAATTGTTTTGCCGGACTTGATCCGCAAAGACGGTGAACCAATTCTCCGTCACCATTCACAAAAATAAAGGTAGGGTAGGCTTGAACAGCATATTGTTTGGCAATATCTTTTCCTTCACCTTTTTCCATATCAATTTTTGCATTGATGAAATTTTTATTGAAAAAATCTGCAACAGTATCGTTGGTGAAAACATTTTTTGCCATCCATTTACAAGGACCACACCAGGTTGTGAAACAATCAACAAATACCAACTTGTTTTCTTTATTTGCTTTTTCAAGCAATGCTTTCCAATCACTATGGTCGAATTCAATGCTCCTGTTTTGAGCATAGCCTAAACTAGTTCCAATAATAATTAGGCAAAGGGTGATTCTTTTTATCTTATATAACATAGGACGTTTATTTTGTTTAACGAATGTACTATTTAATTCAATAATATTCGTTTTGCAATAAACGTGCCGCTACTTACGCTTGCTTTTTCTTTTCTTTTAGAATTCCCTTAACAATAAAGTAAACCAATATACCAAGTAAAATCAATACAGGCCAAGCATACATTATTCCTATAATTAGGGTAATAAATCCGCTCCATCCACCTGAAAGTGCATTGCCCATTCGGTTTAAGAAACCCGGTTTATCGGTAGCTTGGTATTCAAAATCCTGATGAATAGTGAGGTGAATGGTACTGTAATTTACTTGGTCGTTTAGGTATTTAAGTTGACCTTCCTGCGCTTCAATTTCTTCTCGCAACACCCTTGCTTTTTCTTCAATCTCTAATATGTCGGTTATTTTAACTGCTTTTTGAAGTAGCTCCAAATAGCGTTTTTCTACTTCCTTTTTAGTTTTCAATCGTGCTTGTATATCTACAAATTGAGCTGTAACATCATCGCTGCTTATGTTTTTTGAATTTAATTCTTTACCAATGTTGCTGACTTTATCAACCAATAAATCAAATTTACTGTTTACAACCCTTATAACTATTGTGTTGCTTATATTGTAATTAGTATGTTGCTCATTTTCATTTGCTATAAATGCACTGTGTGATTTAACCAAGCTCGTTATTTCTACTCGACTTTTTTTATAATCCTCTACAGTTATATCCAAATTACCCGTTTTAATAATTTTTTCTCCTATTTGTTTTGTTTCAGTTGCTTCACTTTTTGTGATGTCTTTTTTGTTCTCACCCAGTGTTGAGCTTACATCATTTTCATTTTCCTCGATACTTCCAGCTTCGCTTGTCTTCGGTTTATCAAAACTAGGACCGCTTTCTGCTACCGAATAATTTGCAAAATCCATTTTAGCTTCCTGTTTGCAAGAAGTCATTACAAGGAAACAAAGTGCGGAGATAAGGGCTGTTTTTTTCATTTGTGGGTTTTGGTTTAACGGTAGATGCAAATTTATTCTCTATTCCATAACTGAATTCATATTCTTGAGTTATGATAATTAGTACCTTTGTACCATATGATACTAAAAGACGAAGAATTAGAAAATAAGTGGAATGAGGTATTGAAAAAACTTGAACCGACTTTTGGAGAAGGTTTGGATATGCAAGCTGTTTTATTTCTTATCGGTGTTCAAGAATTAGGGAAGGGCTACAGTAAATTTAAAAAGGATGAAAAGGTAAACGTAATGCACGTGGCAATTTGTACCTTGTTGAGCAAATTTGGATATTATGAGTTTGAGGGTTTAGATGCCGATGGTTGGCCACATTGGAAATCAAGCGATAAACTGCCTCACTTAAAACCTGCACAACAGCACACGCTAATGCGCGAAGCTATTGTGGAGTATTTTGCCGAATATTGATTTATTTAATATTGAACGCCTTTTCGGTAGTTTTACCTTCCTCAAACATCATATAACCACCACCTATCAAGGTATCCCCAACTAAACTTGGATTAGGCATCCAAATATCCACATTGAGGTTAGCAGGCAATTTTAAAGTAACATATACTTTTCCGGAAGCATCGCTCACGTCTTTGATTTCAATAATATTACCGTCAACTATGGAATAAAGTCGAACATTAGCACCCGACCAATTTTTTGTTCCGGCAGAATCTAAGATTGTTAAAATCCCTTTAGGAGGGCCCGGCTCTTTGCAAGAAGATACTGAAAATAATACCAAAGCAGTGGCACAAACACCCAAAAATCCTTTTAGTAACAATTTTTTCATATTTACTTTATTTGCTAATTTTGTTATTCGGTATACGATTTGAAGTAGTAAAGGTACAAAAAAATCTTAAATTGCAATTTTTTAACAAATCAAATTATATGAAAAAGTATTCATTAGCTGTATTAGCCTTAATGTTATTCGTAACATTCTCGAATAGTTATGCTCAAAAGAGAAAGAAAAAATCTGACAAACCTGAAATTATTAAGGATAGTTTAGTTCTTATTAGCACTGAGTTTGGAGATATAAAACTGAAGCTATACAAAGAGACTCCCATTCACAGAAGTAATTTTTTAAAATTGGTAAATCAAGGAACTATTGACAGCACTTTGTTTCATCGGGTTATTCAAAATTTTATGATACAAGGTGGTGACCCGGCATCCAAGAAAGCTGCAGCGAATGCAATGTTAGGTGATGGTGAGTTAGGTTATACTTTACCTGCAGAGTTTAATCCTACATTGTATCACAAAAAAGGTGTTTTAGCTGCAGCGCGTCAAGGAGATGATGTAAATCCTAAAAAATCATCTTCTGCTTGTCAGTTCTATATTGTACAAGGAAAAACCTTTAGCGATAATGATTTGAATATGATGGAGCAGCGCATCAATGGGCAGTACAAACAATCATGTTTTAGTAAAATAATTGCACGCCCCGAGAATGCTTCGCTAATGAATCGCTTTATGGCAAACCAACAAGCAAAAAATCAGGATAGTTTAAAAGTGCTAAGTGGATTGGTAGACAAGTTAATTGAAGCTGAACCGGGTACTACTTTTTTTAAGTACAGTGAAAATGCACGCAAAGATTACGCAACCGTTGGCGGTACACCTCATTTAGATGGTAATTATACTGTGTTCGGTGAGGTAGTTTCGGGCTTAGAAGTGGTAGATAAAATAGCAGCTGTTCAAAAGGGACAAGCAGACCGACCATTGATGGATGTGAGAATGAGGGTGAAATTGGTACTTGAATAATATGGTGCTTTTATTAAAATTCAGGCATTTATTTTTTTTACTAATACTATTGCCTTTATTCTCAAATGCCCAGTTTCCTTGCAGGAATGATGAGTGTTATAAAATGGTGACTCCCGATAATTTCAAGATTTCGAAAAGGGAATTTTATGCGAAATATGCTGACAATAATGATACTGCTAAAGCACTCATAAATTTATTTTTTGCCAAAAGAAATGTTGCACTTGTAAAAATAGTTGCTCCAATTGTAGTATCGGCAGCAGCCGTATTTTTTGCTTCAGATGCTTTAAAAAAGGCTGGCTCATCCTCCGATACAACGCAAGCGCTTATCTATTTTGCCCCCGCAATTTCTTTGGTATTGTTTCCTCCATCAGGCATTAGTGAAGTAAGGGAGTTTAGTCGTGAAAATTTGCTGTATACCCTAATTGATTTCAAAAGAAAAAACGGTTTAGCGAATCGCTATTTACCGAAGCTTAAAAAATATTATCCTAAAAAGGGCTAGTATAAAGCATTTTTTGCGGTAAAAACCTATCTTTGGTTTTTCTTAATTTTTCGTTTGTCGTGCAAGTAGAAATAACCCAAGAGTATTTAGATACCTTAAGTAAATCAATAGCAAATGCTGATGAGGCAGTTGTATTTGAGTATGTAAAGGATCTTCACCCGGCTGATATTGCCGAAATACTGCACGAACTCAATTTGCAAGAGTCGCGTTATATTTATGATTTGTTGGATGAGCAAACTGCAGCTGACGTAATGTTAGAGTTGGAAGAAGATGTGCGCGAAAAATTCTTAGCTTCTTTTTCTTCTAAGGAAATAGCAGAGCAGTTAATCGACAATATGGATTCCGATGATGCTGCCGATGTAATATCAGAATTGCCCGATAAAGTGCAAGGTGAGGTATTGCAGCAAATGGAAGACCAGGAGCAGGCAAGCGACATTGTTGATTTAATGAATTACGATGAGAGCTCGGCAGGGGGGATAATGGGGAAAGAATTGATAAGGGTTCACGTTAACAGTACCGCCCTTGAATGTGTTCGTGAAATACGTTCACAGGCTGAAAATGTTGAAAATATTTATACTATATATGTTGTTGATGATGATGAGAAACTGGTTGGATTACTCTCTCTTAAAAAATTAATCATATCCCCAACACGTGCAACGATTTCTGAAATTTATGACCCAAAAGTTATTTCGGTAAAAACAAATACGGATGCCGAAGAGGTTGCCAATATAATGGACAAATACGATTTGGTTGTTGTTCCTGTTGTGGATGGTTTAAGCCGATTGGTAGGTAGAATTACAATTGATGATGTGGTAGATGTAAGGAGGGAAGAAGAAACGGAAGATGTGCAGAAAATGGCAGGTATGGAGGCTCTTGAAGATTCCTACAGTTCCACTTCTGTTTTAGGGATGTTAAAGAAAAGAGCAGGGTGGTTGGTGATACTTTTTTTGGGTGAAAGTTTAACAGCAACGGCAATGAGTTTTTTCGAAAACGAAATATCAAAAGCTGTAATATTGGCATTGTTTATTCCGCTTATCATATCAAGTGGCGGTAATACTGGTTCTCAAGCGTCAACACTTGTAATAAGAGCATTGGCTTTAGGCGAAGTAAGTGTACGTGAATGGTGGTCTATTTTTCGCAAAGAAATAAGAGTAGGATTTGTGTTGGGTTTAATTTTAGGTGTAATAGGCTTTTTACGTGTAGCGATTTGGGCGCAGTTTGTTGATGTATATGGTCCGCATTGGATGGCAATTGCATCAACGGTTGGTATATCTTTGGTAGGTGTTGTGTTGTGGGGAAATACAATAGGTTCATTGTTCCCACTTATATTAAAGAGACTAGGTCTTGATCCTGCAGTTTCATCCGCGCCTTTTGTGGCAACCCTGGTTGATATTACCGGTTTGCTTATTTATTTTTCTGTTGCATCGTTTATGCTTACCGGCATACTGCTATGAGGATACTGTTTATTGATTCCAATCATCCGTTATTGCATACTTCTTTACAGAAAAAGGGATTTGTATGTGATTTAAATTACGATTGGTCGCCCGAAGAAATTTTAAAGAACCTTAATTTATACGATGGGGTTGTTATTCGCAGCAAAATAAAATTCACAAAAGAAGTAATCGACAAAGGCATAAACTTGAAATTCATTGCACGTGTGGGTGCAGGAATGGAGAATATTGATGTTGCTTACGCTGAAAGCAAAGGCATAAAATGCTTGTCGGCACCCGAAGGAAATAGAGACGCTGTCGCTGAGCAAGCATTGGGAATGCTGCTGTCATTATTCAATAATCTGTGCCGTTCCAATAAAGAAGTACGTGAAGGAAAATGGATACGTGAAGGAAACAGGGGAGTAGAGTTGAATGGCAAAACTGTTGGTATTATCGGTTACGGAAATATGGGTTCTGCATTTGCGCAACGACTGAAAGGTTTTGGTGTAAAACTGCTTGTTTATGACAAGTTTAAAAAGGGATTTGCTGATGAATTTGTAAAGGAATCAAGTATGCAAAATTTGTTTGATAATTGCGATGTTGTAAGTCTGCATACACCCTTGAGTGATGAAACGCACTACCTCATAAACGATGCATTTATCAATAACTTTAAAAAAAATATTTACATTATTAATACCGCACGCGGTAAAAGTTTAGATACTGAAGCTTTGATTAAAAACATTGCTTCCGGTAAAGTATTAGGCGCTTGTTTGGATGTGTTGGAATACGAAGCCGTATCTTTTGAGCAGTTGGATATTGCAAAACTCCCTAAAGCGTTTCACGATTTAATAGCATCTGATAAAGTAATGCTTTCTCCGCATATAGCAGGTTGGACACAGGAATCAAATGAGAAATTGGCATCAGTGCTTGTTGGAAAAATCACAGCCTTGTTTCAATGATAAAATTAAATTTTCCTGAATATACTTTTAGCTATAATAAAACAGAAGCAGGCTTACAAGTATATGATCGTATCCGTAAAAAATTTGTATTGTTAACACCTGAAGAGTGGGTTAGACAGCATACCCTTTGTTTTTTGATTGAGGAAAAGAAATTTCCGGCATCCTTAATGGCTGTTGAAATGGGTTTGAAATACAATACAATGCAAAATCGCAGTGATATTGTAATTTATAATACCTTGGGTAAACCCCACGTAATAGTTGAATGCAAAGCTCCTGAAGTTAAAATTAGTCAAGATACATTCGACCAAATTGCACGTTATAACTTTACCTTAAAAGCATCTTACCTTATTGTTACCAACGGATTATCACACTTCTGTTGCAAAATGGATTATGAAAATAACAGCTATGCTTTTTTAAAGGATATTCCTTTGTATGGCGAATTGTAGACTATTCGCTCTTCTTCTTAAACCAAGTTTCATAGTTCATATCCTGTTTTTTTCTATCAGCTTCAGCTTCTCTTAGCGGCTCACAAACCTTTAGTGTATCAACACAATCTTTCGGTAATTGTTGGTATAGTTTCGTTCCTTGGGTTTTCCATTCCAACATATCATCGCTCACATCTTTTACAATTTTAGCAGGGTTTCCTACTATCACTTTTCTATCAGGAACAACCGTTTCGGCAGCAACAAAACACAAAGCCCCTACAACACAGCCGTCACCAATAATTACATTGTCCATAATAACTGCGTTCATCCCTATTAGTGCGTTTTTTCCTATGGTAGCACCGTGTATAATGGCACCGTGACCGATGTGTGCCGACTCTTTTAGCAACACGGTTGTACCCGGAAACATATGTATGGTACAATTTTCTTGCACATTACAACCATCTTCTATAATTATTTCGCCCCAGTCGCCACGAATAGCAGCACCCGGACCAATGTATACATTCTTTCCTATGATTACATTTCCTGTTACCGATGCTTGAGGGTGTACAAAGGAACTTTCGTGTATTACAGGCTTATAGCCATTGAATTCATAAATCATTTTTTAAAGGTACTAAATTTTCAAAATACCTGCGTAAAATGTTCTTGTTCAAAACAAATAATAAAATGAATGGCTAAAAAAATATGCAATGCATTGCTATTTGTATAATTTTGAAATCTAAATTTTAAAATCAATTATTATGAGTTTTATTGCAAACATTCAAGCACGTCAAATACTCGATTCAAGAGGTAATCCTACTGTTGAAGTAGACGTAGTTACCGATACAGGAACACTTGGTAGGGCTGCTGTCCCATCGGGAGCATCAACAGGAACACACGAAGCAGTTGAATTGAGAGATGGGGATAAAAAATCCTATATGGGAAAAAGTGTATTAAAGGCAGTTAATAATGTAAATACACTTATAAAGGAGGAGTTACTTGGACAATTTATTTTTGATCAAGCCAATATTGACTTGCGAATGTTGAACTTGGATGGCTCTGACAACAAAGGTAATTTAGGTGCAAATGCTATTCTAGGAGTTTCTTTGGCAGTTGCAAAAGCAGCAGCAGAAGAGAGCCGATTGCCCCTATACAAATATGTTGGCGGAGTAAATGCTACAACCTTGCCCATACCAATGATGAACATTTTAAACGGTGGTTCGCACGCAGATAACAGTATCGATTTTCAGGAATTTATGGTGATGCCTGTTGGAGCTGACAGTTTTAGCGATGGTCTAAGAATGGGTGTTGAGGTGTTTCACCACTTGAAAAAAGTGTTGAAAGATGCAGGCTTATCAACCAATGTGGGCGATGAGGGTGGCTTTGCGCCAAACATAAAATCGAACGAAGAAGCTATTAAAATTGTATTGAAAGCCATTGAATCGGCAGGATATAAGCCGGGTGTAGATATATACATTGCCATGGATGCAGCAGCATCAGAGTTTTATGATGCGAAGGAAAATTTATACCATTTTAAAAAATCGACAGGGGATAAATTAACCTCAGTTCAAATGGTAGACTATTGGAAAGATTGGAGTAAAAAATATCCAATTATCTCCATTGAAGATGGTTTGGCAGAAGACGACTGGGATGGTTGGAAAAACCTAACACAAAAGTTGGGCGATAAAATTCAATTGGTGGGTGACGATTTATTTGTTACCAATGTGGAGCGTTTAAAAAAAGGTATTGACAATGGTATCGCTAATTCCATTCTGGTAAAAGTAAACCAAATAGGAACCTTAACGGAAACCATCAATGCCGTGCAAATGGCACAAACCAATGCTTATACTTCCGTTATGAGCCATCGTTCGGGCGAAACAGAAGATACTACCATTGCCGATTTAGCTGTAGCATTGGGTTGTGGACAAATAAAAACAGGTTCCGCGTCACGTTCAGACAGGGTTGCAAAATACAATCAATTGTTGCGCATTGAGGAGGCATTAGGAAGTTCGGCAAAGTACATCGGGAAAGATTTTAAATTTATTTGATGCAATCTGTTTGGAAAATAAATAATTGTCTGTTACATTTAACAAAAAATTCTAACATATAATTTCATAATAGTTTATGGACAGATTAAAAGAAAAGTTCGCACAGAAAGCAGTTCCAATGACAGCCGAAGTAAAGGCGCTTATCAAAGAACACGGTGATAAAAAATTGGGTGAGTACACTGTCGCACAGGTATACCAAGGGATGAAAGGTATGATAGGTATGGTAACCGAAACATCTAAATTAGATGCTGAAGAAGGCATTCGCTTTAGAGGATATACTATTCCCGAGTTGCGTGAAAAACTCCCGAAAGCACCTGGTGGCACTGAACCATTGCCTGAAGGCATCTTTTATTTGATGCTTGTTGGTGAATTACCATCTGTTGAAGATGTAGTGAGCTTAAGCAATGAGTGGGCAAGAAGAAGCATTGTTCCTAAACACGTATTGGATGTATTAGAAAAATTGCCTGCTTCAACGCATCCAATGACACAGTTCAGTATTGCTGTAATGGCAATGCAAACAGAGTCTTTGTTTGCTGCAGCTTATGCAAAAGGAATTAATAAGAAAGATTATTGGGAATATGTGTACGAGGATTCAATGAATTTAATTGCTCGTTTGCCTCGTATCGCTGCATTTATATATAGAAGTAAATACAAAGGCGGTGTGCATATTGAACCCGATCCGAAATTAGACTGGGCAGCTAACCTTGCTCATATGATGGGTTATGAAGTGTTTGATGTGAAAAGATTAATGCGTTTGTATCTAACAATTCACGTTGATCACGAAGGTGGAAACGTTTCTGCTCACGCTACACACTTAGTAGGTTCGGCACTTAGCGACCCTTATTTGGCATTTGCTGCCGGACTTAACGGATTGGCAGGACCTTTACACGGTTTGGCAAATCAGGAAGTACTTAGTTGGATATTGAAACTCAGAGAAGAGCTAGGTGGAGGATTACCAAGCAAAGAGCAAATAGCAGACTATATAAAGAAAACATTAGAGGCAGGTAAAGTAGTACCTGGATATGGACACGCAGTATTGCGTAAAACCGACCCTCGTTTTTCTGCACAACAAGATTTTTATAACCGTTATATTAAAGTAAATGGTAATATTGACGACATCTGCGAGATAGTTCAAATGGTTTACGAAGTAGCTCCGCCAATTTTAGAGAGCACAGGTAAAATTAAAAACCCTTGGCCAAATGTGGATGCACACTCAGGTGCATTGTTAACACATTACGGAATTGTAGAATTTGATTTCTATACTGTATTGTTTGGTGTATCACGTTCATTGGGTGTATTGGCATCCTTAATTTGGGACAGAGCACTAGGTTCTGCTATTGAAAGACCAAACTCAGTAACCACCGAATGGATTAAAAATAAAATTGCTGCTACAGCTGCAAAAGCATAAGGTTTATATAATTATTAGTGCAAAGAGCCAAGCGATGAGCTTGGCTTTTTGCGTTTAAATTGGTTCTTTAATACTTGTAGGTTACAGGTTAATATAAATCTATATGTTTGCTTGTGAGGCTTTGCCTCACACTCCAATTACTTTTTTCCTTGACGAAAAAAGTAATCAAAAAAGTCAAGAGCAAACGCCATTTTCAGGTCTTCGTTTTGTCGCACAAGCCACGCCTTCAATTTCCACGAAACCTGAAATTCGCACCGTTTGCTTAATCGCTCCCCGCCTTTCTAACAATAATAATCAAATCATATTTAGTAGGGCGTGTTAGCCCGAACAAAAGGCGGGCGTGTGTTTGGTAGTGTGAAGGCAGCTTCTTTTGTTCTTGCCCCGATAGCTATCGGGGTTTTGTTTTTAACGAGAAAAAGTAATTGGAACTTGAGGCGAAGCTCTCAAATAGAATAATGTTTTTTTATCTAATTTTTAGATAAATGACGCAGTATTTTTATTTCCCCTTAGCAACAATCTCATCAAGCACTGCGTGAATTATTACCTGATGGTAACACTCCACAATACCATAATTGCTTGCATTTAAATAAAAGTTAATGTCACCTATTTTGCTGAGTGCATTACCTTCTTTAAAGCCTGTTAGAGTAAGTACTGAACCTCCAACAGATTTAACCTGATTGGCAGCATTTACAATGTTTTTCGATTCACCCGAGCTGCTAATGGCAACCAGTAAATCGCCCGGCATATACTGTATCTTTAACCATTCTGCAATGGCATTTTCAAAACCATAATCATTCGCAAAACAGGTAATGAGTGCACCATCCGAAAAACTAAGCGTAGGTATTCTAGCTACTTTTGCAAAATCTTCCATCATATGCGATGCAATGGAGTTAGAACCACCGTTGCCTATAAAAATAACACGTTTGTTTTTCTGTACCAAGTCAACCGATTGTTGAATTTGTTCTTGAATTTTTGCATCTGCAAAGAATCCGGTAAAATGTTTGTTATACAAATCGAGTTGCATAGTGTTTTAGTTTTTCTTTGGTTACAGATTGTTCGTTGCAAAGCCAAGTAGTAGATAGACTTGCAGCCAAGGATGGTATTTTAAGTAAATCTTCCGTATTGCCATAAATATGAGAGGCAACACAGGTAAATGCATAATAGGTATCGCCTGCTCCAATCGTATCTACAATGTCACTTTTAAACGAAGGGTGCTTTTGAATGGTCTTCCCATCGGTATGCACCGAACCTTTGCTTCCCAATGTTAAAAAAAGATGTTCGGTATTTAACTCGTAATTAAACAAGTCGAGTATTTCATTGTCGTTTGAAAAATTTATTTTTTTGTTCAGCTGTAAACTAGCTTCCCTTAAGTCGATACAAACACTTTTGTTGTGCTTCTTTTTCCATTTAGATACACGGTTAAAACCAAAATTGTTGGAGTTGGTTTGGCACATCAAATGAAAGCCATCGGTAATGTTTAGTTTGTCGCAAAAACCGTGACCGAAGTCTGCAACAATTACTACATCGTAATCGGCTGTATTAATGCTAAAAGGTTTAAATGTATCGGTATCGAACTTATTTATTTCAACGTGTTTTTTCTGGTCGTTTACATCCACATAACGTGTTTTTACAATTTCCGATTGAGTATTGGTAAACACATCCAATTGCTTCACAAAATCTTTTAAGTGGTTTGCAATGGCAGTTGCGCCACCTTGCTGCACTTCTTTTTTGCCGCTCAATTTAAAAGCCGGACAAATGGATTTCATCGATTGACCTTCGTAGCTCACATACACAAACTCATCGATGATGGTTTCGCCAATTACGGCAACCTTCAAGGACTTCGCTTTATCAATAAAATGGTCTACTACGCTGGTTATCATTTTTTGTTGGTACAAACAAATACAAAGTGGTAATGGTTGTCGTTATTAAAGGTAGATATAATTTGGTCTATTTGTCCGAAGGTAAGAACCGTTTTAAAGTGCTTGCTGCAAAAGGCATACAACTCTTCAAAAGTTACTTCTCGGGTATGGTAATCTTTTCTGTTTTGAGTAGGAGGTGGTACCATTTTGCGAACGGTTGAAATAAATAACACACCGTCCTTGTTCAACAATCCTGCAAGGTTATCCATCAGCACATTTTGTGCAGCTTCGTCCATGTGCTCAATTACTTCAAAGCAAGTAACAAGGTCGTATTGCTGCTTTTTTATTTTTTCTATATCGGTTTCAACCGTAATACCAGCCGGACGGTAATCGTCAAAATAGGTATCGTGCGAAGTAACATTCGGAAACTTCTCCAACAGTACTTTGGTGCCGTAGCCCGAACCACAGCCGTAGTCGAGCACCTTCAGGTTTTTATCTTGAATAATTTTGTTTACGAAATTATAACGCGCCAAGGAAACCAATACGTCCATCGACTTCAAGGAATAATCTATCTCTAATCTCTTCATACTATAAGTTCAAATTTTTTATAAAATTAGTAATTTCTGTTAAGCTAAAGGCATAACTGAATTCATATTTTTTGCCGAAGTGTGATTTAAACAATTTGGTTTCTTCAATGTTGCCAATGCTATTGCCTCCTTTGTAGATTATAAGAATGGGCGTATGGGTATACTCTCCCAAGTAAACCGTGCCGCTGTGTTGAGTAATGATGAGTTTACTGTTGCTGCATTTTTCAAGCAATACTTTGTTATCGTTTCCTATCAGTACCTCCACATTGTCGTATGATTTCAAATCCTGACTAAAAGCAGGGTGTCCCATTATGTATACCTTGTCGAAAAAGGGTTTTACGGCATTTGCTACCTCATTGTAATCCCAAGTTTCACCATTGTTAATGTGGTAGGCACCACCTTTGTTACGTGGGAATATTACAACAGAGTTTTCTTTTTTACTTCCGTACACTTTGCTTAAATCATACGTTTTGGTGTACTTATTATTTACTGTCCACCACCTAAAGGTGTACCAGTAAAAGGTTTCATCGTTTATGTTCCAATAAGGTAAAAACGATCCTTTTGCTTTTTTAATAAAATGTTGAGTTAAACTTTTTACATCTTCGGGTTCTTCTGCTTTATTGGAATCCAATTTGGTTTCCTTGAAAAAATCGCGCAAGCCAATATATTCTTCAACAATGCTATTGCCCTGCTCGTTCACTAAAAAAGGCTTGTACAGCTCCATTCCGCAAAAATAAATCTTCACACCTTTTGAATGTAAGTAAGAAAGAAAAGGTAAGTTATGCCCCAGCAAATGGCCAAACTCCCCTTTAAAAGGCCCATAATAGCAACGCTTAAAAAGCAAGGTAAAAAAAAGCAAACAATTTGCCTTTATATTACCTGTAAGCAATTTATAACGGAAGAGTATTTTTTGAAACAAGTTTAAAAGCTTAATTAGCTTACAAATTTAAAGTAAAATTATGTAAGAATAAGATTTGGGTTTTTAGCCAAGGCACAATAGCGAAAAAAGAAAAGTGCCAATTAAGTAAAGGGAATCAAAAATGCCTATCAAAATAAATTATTGAATAAGCGAAACTAACTGAATTTTATTATTCAAATTATCGTTGGATTCCTTGGGATAATTTAATACATTTGATTACTAACTATTATTACAAAAAATTATGACTTCAAAAAATTATATTAACAAAATAATGATTCAAATTGTCATTTTAATATTAGGGATGTTCCTTTTTTCCTGCTCTCAAAAGGAAGAGCGGGAACGACCAAACACCTTTGCACCAAAAGTGATTGAAACAAAAGGTTATGTTGTACCGAAAGACAGCGTAACAGAGCCAAAGGTTATACTTGCAGGTAAACCGACAATTGTAAAAGCAGGAAATCCAAAAGTAGTTCCAACAAATACAAATATTGTTCTAGTAGGAAAACCGAAAATTATTTTAATAGGAAAACCAAGAGTAATTACTCCCGGAAAGGACACTTTTCTGCTCCCTAAAATAGTGCCCGCCATCAACATCCCTTTTTTAGCTGGTATCCCCGATGTAGTAATTGCAAAAGATCCCCATATTAATGACAACAACCCACAATCCTTTACTTCCTTTGGTAAATTGCAAGGCTTAAAACATTTGTCAATCGCATGTATGCTTCAAGATAAAAGCGGAAACCTTTGGTTCGGCACGAATGGCGAAGGTGTTTCAAAATATGACGGGAAATCCTTTACGCATTTTACAGAAAAAGAAGGCCTGAGTAATAATAATGTAAGGAGTATATTAGAAGATAAAAGCGGAAACCTTTGGTTCGGTACGTTTGGCGGAGGTGTATCAAAATATGACGGAAAATCTTTTACTCATTTTACAGAAAAAGAAGGGCTGAGTAATAATAATGTAAGGAGTATCTTAGAAGATAAAAGTGGAAACCTTTGGTTCGGTTCTTATGGTGATGGTGGAGTAAGTAAATATGACGGGAAATCCTTTACTCATTTTACAAAAAAAGAAGGCTTGAGTAATAATATGGTTTGGAGTATGTTAGAAGATAAAAGCGGAAACCTTTGGTTCGGCACGGATGGAGGAGTAAGTAAATATGACGGGAAATCCTTTACTCATTTTACAGAAAAAGAAGGCCTAAGTAATAATACTGTTTTGTCGATATTAGAAGATAAAAGCGGAAACCTTTGGTTCGGCACGTATCAAGGAGGTGTATCAAAATATGACGGGAAATCCTTTACTCATTTTACAAAAAAAGAAGGGCTCAGCAATAATTCTGTTTTGTCGATGCTGGAAGACAAAAGAGGAAACCTTTGGTTTGGCACGGATGGCGGAGGTATATCAAAATATGACGGTAACCGAGTTGA
>CAIMGI010000026.1 GCA_903840505.1 uncultured Bacteroidota bacterium | reverse complement strand
CTTTTTCTCCAATTCATCCACATAAGCTCTGAATCGTTTATCGGTATCCATTAAGTTGTTTACCGTACGACAAGCGTGTAATACGGTAGCGTGATCTTTGCCTCCGCAGTGTAAGCCAATATTTGCTAATGACGATTTAGTCATACTCTTCGAAAAGTACATCGCAATTTGACGGGCTTGTACCACTTCGCGTTTACGTGTTTTTGATTTCATTAACTCAATCGGTAGGTCAAAATAATCGCACACTACTTTCTGAATGAAATCGATGGAAACTTCGCGTGCGGTATTTTTAACAAATTTGTCAATCATACTTTTAGCAAGTTCCAATGTAATTGCTTTTTTGTTGAGTGACGATTGTGCTAATAAAGATATGAGTGCTCCTTCTAATTCACGCACGTTGGTAGTAATACTATAGGCAAGGTATTCAATAACTTCTTTTGGCATTTCAATACCATCGGCATATACTTTCTTTTCAAGTATCGCAATTCTGGTTTCTAAATCGGGAGCTTGTAAATCGGCAGATAACCCCCATTTAAAACGAGATAACAATCTTGGCTCCATACCTTGCATTTCTACAGGTGGCTTATCCGATGTCAATACAATTTGCTTACCTGTTTGGTGTAAGTGATTAAATATATGGAAGAATATATCCTGTGTTTTTTCTTTGCCTGCAAAATACTGAACATCATCAATAATAAGTACATCTATCATTTGATAGAAATAGATAAAGTCATTTTGTTTGTTGTCCTTAACAGAATCTACATATTGGTGCATAAATCGTTCAGCCGAAACATACAATACTGTTTTATTCGGAAAATGATTTTTAATTTGAATACCAATGGCTTGTGCCAAATGCGTTTTTCCTAACCCAACACCTCCATATATTAATAATGGATTAAAGGCAGTTCCTCCAGGCTTGTTTGCTACAGCAAAACCTGCTGAACGTGCTAAACGATTACAGTCACCTTCCACGAAATTATCAAAAGAATAATTGGGATTTAATTGGGATTCAACATTCACCTTCTTTAATCCCGGAATAATGAAAGGATTACGTATACCATTGTTTCCAATATCCATTGGCATAGAAACAGATGGGTTAACCAATGCTTTTTTATTTGTGGTAGGTATTTTTACAGTGTATGGTTTAGAGTTGTTAAAGGAATTCTCCATTACAATACTGTACTCAAGTCTACCTTCAGTGCCGAGTTCTTTTCGAATGGTCTTTTTTAATAGTGTGATGTAATGTTCTTCCAGCCATTCATAAAAAAATTGACTTGGAACCTGAATCGTTAAAATGTTATTTTGAAGTTTTACAGCTTTAATTGGTTCAAACCAGGTTTTAAAACTTTGGGCACTTACATTATCTTTAACTACGTTGAGGCAATTCTCCCATACTTTTTCAAATTTCTTCTCCATATTAAAATACTCTGATTATATAATGATTTCTAATGACTTTTCTGCTCACGAAAGTAGTTATAAAATTAACTTGTCAAAATTTTAAACCACATTTTTTTAATAAAAAAGTTTAGAAAAAAATCGATTGCCTATTGACTTTGTGATTTTTTTTACAAGTTAGCTAAAACAAGCCATTAACAAGCCATTAACAAGCCTTTTAGCGAGTATAATAAAATAAAAAATGAATACGATGCTAATTTATTTTCAGAAAAAAATAAAAAAAAGTTTCTCCTATATTCTATTGAAGAATGCATTTTTTTAATTAGATTACTGCAAATCTAATTTTTTAAGATTGGGAAACAATTTGTAAATCGATACTACACTTGCTATTGTCATTGCCCCGCCAAAGATTACCGATGGAATTAAACCCATAAAACGTGCTGCTAAGCCCGACTCAAATGCCCCTATTTCATTGGAAGAACCAATGAAAATGTAATTTACAGATGATACCCTGCCACGCATATTGTCTGGTGTGGAAAGTTGTAAAATGGTAGACCGTATAACAACACTAACATTATCGACAGCGCCAATTAAGGCCAATATAAGGAGAGAAATATAATAATTGGTAGAAATGGCAAACAGTATTGTAAATACACCAAATAAGGCCACATTCACAAATAATTTTTTGCCCGCATTTTTCAAAGGTGGTTTGTATGCCATTATAACAGCCATTATAATAGCACCTACTGCTGGTGCTGCTCTTAAAAATCCCAAGCCTTCTGGTCCGGTTTTTAAAATTTCGGATGCAAATACAGGCAACAGAACAAATGCTCCACCAAATAAAACAGCAAATAAATCCAACGAAATAGCTCCCAGCATCTTTTGATTTGAAAAAACAAATTTCAAACCAAGCGTTAAACTTTCTTTTAAACTCTCTTTTTCTTTAATGGTATTCACAACATCATATTGTATAAATAAGATAAATAACAAGGAGAAAGCGAACAGTAAAGCATTTATCATATAGGCAGTAGGTAAGCCCCAAAAGCCACATATTAAACCTCCAATTGCCGGACCAATAACTGCACCACTGTGCCACATTGTACTGTTCCAGGTAGAGGCGTTCGCATATAAATCTCTGTTTACAAGTTGCGCCCAAAAAGCGGATACTGCAGGACCTAAAAATCCACGTGCAATTCCTGTTATCACAATAACAGCATAAATGGGCATCGTTCCAAAATGAGTATAAAAACTCGAAAAATTTGCTCCTATAAACAGGAGTAATAAAGTGGCTGTAAATAATAATGTAATGGATAAAAGAATAATTGATTTTCGATTGTATTTATCCGCAACGTGTCCAGCAAATAATGAAGTAACGATAAAGGGTATTGCTTCTGCCAAACCAGTTAAACCCAAAGCAAATGGGTCGTGGGTAGCATCATAAATTTGCCAACCTATAATAATGCTTTGCATTTGTATAGCCAAGGTTACAAAAAGTCTTGAGCATAAAAAACGCCTGAATTTTTTAATTTTTAATACAGCAAAAGGGTCGTGGAGCGAAGTTTTCAGAAAGGAGAATTTTTATGCAAATATAGGCTGTTAACAAACAATGAAAATATATTTGCCGAAAAAACAGCATTATTTTTATTTTTGTGTTTATTGAAAAGTATTGAAAGCGAATAAAAATGACTGAAAACACAGAATCTGAAAATAACGAAAGCAACGAGCCGCAAAATATCACGCACGTTTCGGGGATGTACCAAAATTGGTTTCTAGATTATGCATCTTATGTAATCTTAGAAAGAGCAGTTCCTGCAATTGAAGATGGATTAAAGCCTGTACAAAGGAGGATACTACATTCCTTAAAGGAATTAGATGATGGGCGTTATAACAAGGCTGCAAACGTTATTGGTCATACAATGAAGTACCATCCACACGGAGATGTTTCTATTGGTGATGCAATGGTGCAAATTGGACAAAAGGATTTATTAATTGATTGCCAAGGTAACTGGGGAAATATATTGACAGGCGACAGTGCAGCGGCTGCTCGTTATATTGAAGCACGACTTTCTAAATTCGGTTTAGAGGTTGTTTTCAATAGTAAGACTACCCGTTGGCAGGCTTCTTATGATGGAAGAAACAAAGAGCCAATTACACTTCCCGTGAAGTTTCCTTTATTGTTGGCACAAGGGGTAGAAGGAATTGCAGTTGGTCTTGCTTGCAAAATGATGCCCCATAATTTCATTGAATTGATTGATGCATCGATTGATGTATTGAGAGGAAAGAAGACAAACATATTACCCGATTTTGCTACCGGTGGTATGGCCGATTTTTCAAATTACAACGATGGACTTCGAGGTGGAAAAATTCGGATACGTGCTAAAATAGCACAACTGGATAAGAAAACACTTGTTATTTCTGAAATTCCATTTTCAACTACTACTACAAGTCTTATTGATAGCATTGTTGCTGCTAATGAGAAAGAGAAAATCAAGATTCGAAAAGTAGAAGACAATACGTCCGAAAATGTAGAAATTGTTATTCATTTGGCTCCCGGAATTTCTCCGGATAAAACAATTGATGCGCTATATGCATTTACAGCTTGTGAAGTTTCAATATCACCAAATGCTTGTATCATTGAAAACGATAAACCACGATTCACCGGTGTAAACGAAATTCTGAAAATATCTACCAATCAAACATTGGGATTACTAAAAAAGGAGCTTGAAATTGAGAAGGGTGAATTGGAGGAGCAATGGCATTTTTCATCTTTGGAGAAAATATTTATTGAGAAAAGAATTTACCGTGATATTGAGGAATGTGAAACCTGGGAGGCTGTTTTGGCTGCCATTGACAAAGGATTAAAACCACACAAAAAGAAATTTAAAAGAGAAATTACTGTTCAAGATATTGAACGACTAACTGAAATAAAAATCAAGCGGATTTCTAAATTCGATTCTTTTAAAGCAGACGACCTTATAAAATCCATTGAAGAAAAGATTATTCAGGTACAGCATCATTTGGATAACTTGGTAGATTATGCGGTAGAATATTTTAAAAACTTAAAAAAGAAATACGGAAAGGGAAGAGAAAGAAAAACGGAAATAAAGTCTTTCGATACAATTGTCGCATCTTCAGTTGCTGTTGCAAATGAAAAATTGTACTTCAACAAAGAAGAAGGTTTTGCAGGCTACGGTTTGAAAAAGGATGAGTATGTGTGCGACTGTTCCAATATGGATGATATTATTGTTTTTCGTGAAGATGGAACTATGACCGTAAGTAAGGTTACCGACAAAGCCTTTGTTGGAAAAGGGATAATTCATATCAATGTGTTTAAGAAAAACGATGAACGCACTATCTATAATATGATATACCAAGATGGGCCAAAAGGCAACATTATGGTGAAG
>CAIMGI010000025.1 GCA_903840505.1 uncultured Bacteroidota bacterium | reverse complement strand
CATTCCAATAATCGTTTTTGATGATGTAGCCACCTGTAACATCTATACCTGCATTTTCATTTGTATCTAAGTCTGCAATGCTTACTCTGTTACTATCACGTTTTAAGCTCTCCATTAATAGATAAATACCTTGGTAATTACCATTCAATGTTACCTCACAAAATTTTGAATGTGCATCCCAATGGTCCATTTTGCGCGATAATTTATAAGGAAGTGTGTTGCGCATAAATGCCTTGTCATTGTAATTTGCAATTAACAACCAATCGTGTTCAGGGTCCATACCTAAAATAACTGTGTCTTTTTGTAATAATTGTGCATCGCGCAATTCAATGCTATATGGTTTTTGAGGAAGGGACGAAGAATATGCTCCTCTTTTTTCAATGCCTATATTTCCATTATAATTGTTGGCAGGATCGCTTACATAATTTCTAACACCTGGACCATTATAAATTATTTTCATCGTCCCATTTATTTTTGGTTCGTTTGGAATTGCTTGATTATTATTGGTAGTGAGAATTACAATCGGCAAATTAGACGAAGTGAATACCTGTGAATAAACAGTTATTGAAAATGTTGTTGCAAGTGCAAGTAATATTTTTTTCATAGTTATGGTATAAGACTACAAATTTAACACAATTAATGAATAGAATTACCTAAGATATCAACTGAGGAAAAGCTGAATTTTATCGCGCCACACTAATACTATCACACCAACAATAGCCAATAATGAACCCAACACTGCCTTGGTTGTTATCTTTTCTTTTTTGATAAAAAATGCCAATGGCAATACCATTACTGGTACCAAAGAAAAAATAGTTTGTGCTACAGATGCAGCTGTTAATGAAACGGCATACATTGATAAACCAACACCAAGAACGGGTCCGAAGAAAGTGCCGGCTACCAAATGAGGAAGTCCATTATTTTGATTTTCAAGTATGGGTTTAGTCATTTCTTTTAATTTTCCTCTTACAATGGTAATTGAATACATCACTGCTGTTGCAATTGTCATACGAATGAAGGTGGCTTGTATCACACTTATTTCAGTCCCATCAATTGTATGTTGCAATCCTTTTTTTGCCATTACCAAGCCTGCTCCCTGGCAAAGTGCGGAGAGCACTCCAAAAATAATTCCCTTTTTTTTGTTTCCGAAATGAACTTGCATATTGGTGTTATCGTCTTTGCGACTAAGTGTTAACCAAGCTACTCCTGCAATGGTTACTAGTATTCCTAGGATGCCAATAAAATTTATTCTTTCATCCAAAACGAAATAACCAAGGAATAAAGCTGCTGTTGGTGCCAGTGTAGAAAACAACGATCCGATTCTCGGTCCTAAAATAGCAAAGGCAGTAAAGCCATAATAATCGCCCAATGCAAGTCCTACTACTCCCGAAGCGCCAAACCAAATCCAATGGTAGGAAAGTGGGGTAGTAAAAAGTTGAATGGGTGATGTATGAAAAAATGCAAATGCACAAATTGCAATTATAACAACCGCTAATGCTATACGAAAATGATTGAGCGGATTAGGCCCTAATCTTCGTGCTGCTTCTGTAAAAGGAAAAATGCCAATGCTCCAACTTAATGCTGTGCAAACTGCAATTAATTCACCGTAGTATTTAATGTGCATAATCCCTTTCTCCAAAAATGCTGCTTCCAATGCGCACCATTGTACTTCCTTCTTCTATTGCAATATTATAATCGCTGCTCATTCCCATGGAGAGTATTGTGTAGGTAGTCTCAAGTCTTGATTCTTGAGTTTTAATTTTATCGAAAAAGTTTTTTAATGAACGAAATTCCATTCTTACCTGCTCTTTATTGTCAGTATTACTAGCCATTCCCATTAAACCAACAATCCGAACATTTTTTAGCTCTTGGAAAGCAGGAGAGGATAGTAACTGCTCCGCTTCTTCAAAGTTTAAACCGAATTTTGTTTCTTCCTGAGCAATGTATATTTGTAAAAGGCAGTCGATGATACGATTATTTTTTGCTGCTTGTTTGTTTATTTCTTGCAACAATTTTAAACTATCAACCGCGTGAATAAGGGAAACAAAAGGGGCAATATACTTTACTTTGTTGCTTTGCAAATGACCCACAATGTGCCATTGAATATCAGTAGGCAAAAGCAATTGCTTGTCGCACATTTCTTGAACTTTGTTTTCACCAAAAATACGTTGACCGCTACTGTACGCTTCTAATATTGCTTCAACGGGTTTTGTTTTAGAAATGGCAACGAGTGTAACATTCTCAGGTAATGCTAATTTTATATGTTCAAGATTTTGGTGTATGCTCATTTTGCGATACAACATTAATCGGCTAAACTGTAAATTACCAATCCGCTGCGCATTTTAGGTTCTACCCAAGTTGATTTTGGTGGCATAATATTATTGGTATCTGCAATCAGTTTTAGTTGCGACATTGCAACAGGGAATAATCCAAAAGCTGCTTTCATTTTTCCTGAATCAACTTGTGCCTGCAATTCTTGCATACCTCTTATGCCACTTACAAAGGCAATTCGCTTGTCTGTTTTTAAATCGTGTATATTTAATATGGGAGATAATATTTGTTCTGTAAGGATGGATGCATCTAAACTTCCAACCGGACTATTGTTGTCAATTGTATTTTTTTTTGCAGAAAGGGAGTACCATTTTCCATCAACATACAAACTGAAATTATGTAAGGAGGATGCTTTATAAATTTCTTTTCCTTTTTCTTGCACCTCAAATTTTTCAGAAAGTTTTTTAATAAAATCCACTGTACTTAATCCATTTAAATCTTTTACAACGCGGTTGAAATCGTATATTTTTAATTGATCTTCGGGAAAAAATACGCCCAAATAAAAATTGTATGCTTCGTTTCCTGTATGTTTTTTGTTTTTTTCTTTCCTCGATTTTCCAAGCAATGACGATGATGCTGAACGGTGGTGTCCGTCTGCAATATAAATGGCAGGAATTTTAGCAAACCTATCTTCTATTTCTTTCACCTGTTTGGTATCATTCAATACCCATAATTTGTGTCTTACTCTATCGGTAGTTGTAAAATCAAATGTTGCATCGTTTGCAATTGTTCTTTGTGTAATCGTATCTATTACCTTATCGTTAGGATAACTAAAAAGGACAGGCTCGGCATTAAAGTCGCACACCTCTAAATATTCTTTCAATTTTTGTTCGCGTTCCGTAAGGGTTTGCTCGTGTATTTTAATGACACCATTTAGGTAATCATCAATGCTGCTACAGCCAATAATTCCGGTATAGGTGTTGTCTTCTTTTATTTGTTGATAGATATAGTATGCCGCTAGGTTATCTTGTTCCAATATCCCTTCGTGAATAAATTCAAGGTATTTTCTTTTTGTTTTTTGTAAGCGTTCGGCTGAACCGGGTTTTGTTTTATTAGGGTCGTTGTAATCCGGATGTACAATGTGTAAAAAGGTATAAGGGTTTCCTTCTAATTTATCTTTTAGGTCTCCAATTTTGTAACCATCTAAGGAACGAGAAGCTACTAAATGAACTTTGTCTTTAGCGGGACGTATGCCTTTGAAAGGAATTATTTTTGCCAATTAATTTAGTTGTTGGTTGTTAGTTATTGGTTGTTGGGTTCTACTAACGAAGTTTTGAAATAATTAATTCCGCTAATTCTATTCCAATTCGTTCTTGTGCTTCTTCGGTGGCAGCACCAATGTGTGGTGTGAGAGATATTTTTGGATGTTGCAATAATTCTTTTCGAGGTGTTGGTTCATTTTCAAAAACATCCAAAGCTGCATGTGCAATTTTTCCTGAATCGAGTGCACCAATTAAATCCCATTCATCAATAACGCCTCCGCGAGCTGCGTTTACAATGCATACACCGTCTTTCATTAAATTAATTTCTTTCGCTGTTATTAATTTACCACCGGGAACGTGTAAGGTTAAAAAATCGCTTTCTCCCAATACTGCTTCCAATGTAACCGTTGCAATATTTACTTGAATTTTACCTGCACCGTCAATTTCTAAATCCAATGTAGCTTTATCTAAAAATGGATCGTATGCTTTTACTTTCATTCCGCAACCCAAGGCAATTTTTGCAACTGCCTGACCAATTCTTCCAAAACCAATAATGCCCAAAGTTTTTCCTTTCAACTCAATTCCTTTGGCATATTTCTTTTTCAATACATCAAACTGTGTTTCACCAATCACAGGCATTTGTCGGTTGGAGTCATATAAAAAGCGAACCATATTAAACAAACTAGCCATTACTAATTCCGCTACTGAATGAGAAGACGCAGCAGGTGTATTTACTACTTCTATTCCTTTACTTCGTGCATAGTCAACATCAATATTGTCCATCCCCACACCACCACGACCTATCAATTTTAAATTCGGACAAGCATCAATAACATCTTTCCGTACTTTGGTTGCACTGCGCACTGTTAAACCAATGTAGCCATTGTCGTTAATTGCTTGTGCTAAATTTTCCTGTGTTACTTTTTCGGTAATTACAGTAAATCCTGCTTTTTCCAACAAGGCTTTTCCTGTTGCATCAATACCATCGTTTGCTAAAATTGTTTTTCCCATATTTTTTATTTCATATTGTGGTAAACAGCCATCACGTCATCGTCCTCTTCCATCTTGTCTATCATTTTCATAATCTCTTCCTGTTGTGCCTCTGTTACTTCTTTAAAAGAAGTAGCAAAGCGTTCATTTTCGGCACTTAACACATTGAATTTTCTGGTCTCTAATGCTTTTTGCATCAAGCCAAAATCATTAAAGGAAGTAGTAATGTACACTTCGTTGTCTACTATTTCAATTTCTTCTAAACCTTCGTCAATCAGTTCCAATTCCAGGTCTTCTAAGTTAACATTGTTGTTCTCAATTTTAAAAACGCTTTTGCGTTCAAACATAAAACTCAATGAACCTGTTTTTCCTAATTCGCCTTCGGCACGGTTAAAATACATACGCACATTTGCAACGGTACGTGTAGGATTGTCTGTAGCACATTCAACCAAAATTCCTACACCATAAGGTGCGTAGCCTTCGTACACAACTTCCTCCATTTCTTTTTCCGACTTGGTGGAAGCGCGGTGAATGGCAGCCTCAATTCTGTCTTTGGGCATATTAATACCCTTTGCAGTTGCCATAGCGGCTCTTAATCGTGGATTACCATCAGGATCAGGACCACCCAACTTAACAGCAATGGCTATTTCTTTCCCAAGTTTTGTAAAGCCTTTCGCCATTTTATCATAGCGGGCAAACATTTTATATTTTCTTTTTTCGAATACACGTCCCATTTTAAATTCTACTAAAGGATTATTTTAAGCAAATTTATTTTCAAATTCTTTCATTACATCAACAAGTACCTGTAAACTTTCCAATGGCAATGCATTGTAAAGTGATGCCCTGTATCCACCCACATCACGGTGTCCGCGAATACCACTAATGTTAGCCGACTTCCACATTTTGTCAAACTCTGCTTCCAATTCAGGCTTGTGCATCACAAAGGTTACGTTCATAGTGCTTCTGTCTTCAATGGCGGTTGTGCCAACAAACATTGAGTTACGGTCGATTTCAGTATAAATACACTCTGCTTTTTTCTGGTTTATTTTTTCAATCCATTCTACTCCGCCATTCTTTTTTAACCATCGCATGGTTAAAAGTGAAACGTAAATTGGAAATACGGGTGGTGTGTTATACATCGAATCGCCTTTGATGTGTACTCTGTAATCTAACATCGATAACATATTACGACCAGTTTTACCAAGCAATTCTTCTTTTACAGCAATCATTGTAGCACCGGCAGGACCCATATTTTTTTGTGCTCCAGCGTAAATAAGTCCAAATAAATTACCATCCACTTTGCGACTAAAAATATCCGAAGACATATCACACACCAATGGAACTGGTGTTACAGGAAAGCGTTTTATTTGCGTTCCGAATATGGTATTGTTGGAGGTAATGTGTAAATAATCGAGGCTCATAGGTATGCCGTAACCTTTTGGAATGTAGTTGAAGTTTTTATCTTCTGATGAAGCGATTACTTTTGTTTCACCAATAAGTTTGGCTTCTTTGATAGCTTTACTTGCCCACACACCTGTGTTTACATAACCCGCTGTTCCGCCTGTTTTTAATAAGTTGTAAGGAACCATAGCAAATTGTAAACTTGCTCCGCCACCTAAGAACAATACTTTGTATCCATCATTCAATCCGAGTAATTCTTTTACTGTTGCACGTGCTTCATCCATCACCGCTTCGTAATTCTTGCTTCGGTGAGAAATCTCAAGCAATGAAAGATTTAAATTATCGAAATTGATACAAGCTTCGGAAGCCTGTTGAAGTACTTCGGCAGGTAATATTCCCGGACCTGCGCTAAAATTGTGGACTTTTGTCATATAGTTTTAAATTGTGTTTTTATTTTATTTCTGTTTGCGAAATATTAATCTCAATATTGCTTTGAACAAAAAAAGGAGCCAATTTATCTAAAAACTGTCTCCTTTTTTCAATCATTTCATATTTTAATTACGCAATAACTTTTCCCAATACTTTTGCCATTGTTTTTCCGATAATGGCAGGTGAATCAACCACGTGAATACCGCACTCACGCATAATTTTCATTTTTGCAGCAGCAGTATCATCTGCTCCTCCAACAATGGCTCCAGCGTGTCCCATTCTTCGTCCCGGAGGTGCTGTTTGTCCGGCAATAAAACCTACAACAGGTTTTGTACCGTTTGCTTTTATCCAATGAGCGGCTTCAGCTTCCATACCACCACCAATTTCACCTATCATAATGATTCCTTCAGTTTCGGGATCGTTCATCAACAATTCAACGGCCTCTTTTGTGGTAGTACCAATAATAGGGTCGCCACCAATACCGATTGCGGTGGTAACTCCTAAACCAGCTTTCACTACCTGGTCGGCAGCTTCGTATGTTAATGTACCCGATTTAGATACGATACCAATTGTTCCTTTTTTAAATACAAATCCGGGCATAATACCTACTTTCGCTTCTCCAGCAGTAATAATACCTGGGCAATTAGGACCAACCAATCTGCAATCTCTACCTGTTAAATAGGATTTTACTGCAATCATATCCTTTGTAGGGATTCCTTCAGTAATACAAACAATAACTTTTATTCCTGCTTCAGCAGCTTCCATAATAGCATCTGCGGCAAAAGCGGGTGGAACAAAAATGATTGAAACATCGGCAGCAGTTTTAGCAACTGCATCTGCTACTGTGTTGAATACGGGTTTATCCAAATGTGTTTGCCCGCCTTTTCCGGGTGTAACTCCACCAACCAAATTGGTTCCGAATTCTATCATTTGTGTGGCGTGAAAAGTCCCTTCACTGCCTGTAAATCCTTGAACGATTACTTTTGAATTTTTATTTACCAATACACTCATATCAATTGTTTTTTTTATTTAAGAGGATGCTAAATTAGGGGTTTAAAGCACATATGCCAACAATTTTGATAATTTTGTGAAAAAATATATAGATTGAACAATTATCACTTAAATAAAGATACCATTGTAGCCCTTGCTACTGCTCACGGATCGGCAGCAATTGCTGTTCTCCGTTTGTCGGGTCCGGAGGCTGTTACAATTGCCGATAGTGTTTTTGGCAGTCGTTCAATGCACAGCAAGGAATTGCACAAGCAATTGGCAAATACAGTGCATTTTGGTGTGATACACGATGACGAAATAATACTGGACGAGGTTTTGCTTACTATTTTTCGGGCACCTAATTCTTATACAGGGGAGGATGTGGTGGAAATATCCTGTCACGGTTCCTTGTTTATACAACAGCAATTATTAAACTTATTGGTAAAGAAAGGTGCCCGATTAGCCAATGCAGGAGAGTATACCCTTCGTGCTTTTTTAAACGGAAAGTTCGATTTATCGCAAGCCGAAGCGGTTGCCGATTTAATCGCTTCCAATTCAGCTGCTTCACACCAAGTAGCGATGCAACAAATGCGAGGTGGTTTTTCGAGCAAAATAAAAACCTTACGTGAAAACTTGGTGAACTTTGCTTCCTTAATTGAATTGGAACTTGACTTTAGTGAAGAAGATGTGGAATTTGCAGATAGGGTGGACCTTAAAAAATTAATTATTACTATTCAAAATATTATAGTGCGACTGATTGATTCATTTGAAGTAGGGAATGTTTTGAAGAATGGTATACCGGTTGCCATTGTTGGGAAACCCAATGCCGGTAAGTCGACTTTATTGAATGCCATTTTGGACGATGAACGAGCTATTGTTTCAGAAATTGCAGGAACCACGCGTGATACAGTTGAAGATGAAATAAGCATTGATGGAGTGTTATTTCGTTTTATTGACACTGCAGGAATTCGCGAAACGAATGATACCATTGAATCATTGGGTGTTTCGAGAACCTACGAAAAAATTCACGATTCGTCAATTGTTATTTATTTGTTTGATGTGCACGAAATTTCACGCAATGAGTTGGTTGGTATTTTGGATGAGTTGTCATCAAAATTAAACGGAGCTGAATTAGTAGTGGTAGGAAATAAAATCGACAAAGAAGATTTAGAATATACTAAGCCAGAATTTTCTGGCTTGGGCGAAATCCTATTTATATCGGCCAAGGAAAAGCAACAAATAAATGAATTGAAACAGTATTTAGTAACCTTGTTTGATAGCCGAACCATTAACGTTACCGAAACCATTGTAACCAATACCCGACACGTAGAAGAGCTAAGGCAAACCAATATTGCCTTAACTAAAATATTGGAAGGTTTGAGTCAAAATTTAGCAGGCGATTTTTTAGCCATCGATATCCGAACCGCTTTGAATCACCTTGGAAACATAACAGGTGAGATACATTCCGATGAGTTGTTGGCGAATATTTTTTCTAAATTTTGTATCGGAAAGTAATAGCGTAAATTCAGTCATCAAAAAATCAACTAAATTTTTTATTTGAAACATGGAATTGAAAGCAGCACAAAGTCTCTGTGAAGAGTATAGAATAATTTATGAGGAGAAAGATGTCAAAAATTGCATTAATGAAGAAATGTTTTTTTTGAACTCTCTTGAAGTGCTTCATCTGGCCCCTTTCAACGATACCAGTTATGAGGTTATTGTATATGCTATTAAAGAAGGAAGGGTAATTGAATTTAAATTGGATGTGGCAATAGCTCTTTTTAGTAAAAGTGTATAATTTGTGTTGTGATAATTATTGAAGCAACAAATAATAATTTCTTTAAATCTTAATTCCAATAACACATACATCATCTACCTGTTCTAAATTTCCACTCCATGATTCAAATGCAGAGGTTAATTCTGATTTTTGATCCTCAAATGACTTTGAGCTTAAAGATAAAATACCCTGTAGTTTTTGTTTTCTAGAGAATGTGATTTAGCAAATTGATGAGAAAGGTTCTTATAATATTCAACAGAATCTTTATTTTTTTTTAAATGAAAATATAAAATATTGTTTATTGTTTCAAGTTTGATACTATCAATTTTTGTGGTACGAAGTACCATATGTAATGAATCAAGATTTGCGCTTGATTTTAAGCTAGCAAATACAATAAGAAATATCAGGCAGTAGAAATATTTTACTTTTAATCTATTCAATGCTTTATATTATTAATTTAATATTACGTATAAGCTGCAATAATGCGCTATCACGCAAATATAGGATTAATAATGTTACGAACTATTTGTAATCGAATAGTTGGCTTTCTTCAAATGAATTTTATATTATTAAATGCGAGTATTAATTGCGACTCTCGAAACAATAATTTCACATCCTGTGTCAGAATGTAGCTCAATATTATCTAATCCATTGGTAAATAGAATAAAGTCACCTGTATCCATTTCAATAATTTCAGAACCCATTTTGATACTTAGTTTACCACTAAATAAGTAAAATGCAGTAAATGTATATTCTCCATTTTTGGGAATGGTATGTAATAAATTGCTTTGTAGTACAAGCGTTTCAACTTTTCCACTTGTATTTCCTCTTGTCATTAAATTAAAATCAGTTACTTGCCCTTTTGCTTTGGTTGGCCATTCACCGTTGAATACATCCGTATCAAACTTATTTAATTGTTTTTGGTAACGGTCAATATGATTGATTTGTAAAGAACCCTTTAAAATGGTTAAATGCCTTGTAACACCTGGCATAAATGTGAAGGTTGATTCAGGTACTTCAACGGTGGCATAACTGATACGAAAATCAAAGTCGAATTTTGCGTATTCGGCATCCTTTGGAAATATAGCCAATTGCGTTGTTGTTCCGCCCGCCCAAGTAGTGGTTTTTAAAGACGATTTTTTGCTGAGGAGATAGTTTTTCATCATACAATTATACTGTTTTTAGTGATAGGTAGAAACAGCAAAGCAATTTGTTAACTTTGCAAGCAATACTGAACCATCCTCGTTAAAAAAACTACTTTTCATTTTTCTTTTTCTTGCAATAGTGGTCCTGCTTGTTTGGTATTTTAATAGAGCCAAGCCTGTTCAACCTACAGTGAAAAGTGAGTTTGTAATTCCTTTACAGAGTAGAGTAATCAATATTCCGAAAGATACTTTTCTAGTAAAAAATCAAAAACTTTCTTCTGCCGAATTATTAAGTGCCTACTATAAAAGCAATAGCTATACACCCATATGGATTGGGAAAGATGGTTTGCTGCCAATTGCCGATTCAATGTTGATACAAATAAAAGAATCGGTTTTTGAAGGACTTAATCCTGAAAATTATCATTTGAAGGCAATAGAAATATTGAAAGGGGAAATTGAAAAAAGCAATATGGACTCCAGTATTATTGCTAAAAGTACTGATATTGAATTATGATTAAGCGATGCGTTTTTTACCTATGCAGAACATCAATATGCCGGAAGCATTCATACTAAAAAATACAATGTAAAATGGAATGAAAAAGTTGCTTCATTAAACCTTGTCGACTCGCTTCAAAAAGTTGTAGAACAAAAAAATATTCGAAATATGTTGGGCAATTTTTCTTGTGTTCATCCCCAATACAAAAGCCTAAAGAAGAAATTAAAGGAATATTTGACTATTGATAAAATGGGAGGATGGATGGTATTGTCTGATAGAACCTTATTGAAGAGCGGAGATAAAAATGTACACGTGTTGTACTTGCGTAAACGACTTTTGGCAAGTGGTGAATTGCCTGAATCGCCTGCTATGAATGACTCACTTTATGATAGTTTAGTTACTGATGCCCTTAAAGAATTTCAACGAACACACGGATTAAAAGAGAATGGAAATGTTGACCCTCCAACGCTTGCTGAATTGAATGTGCCTATTGAAAATCGGATTGCGCAAATTCGATTGAATATGGAGCGATGGAGGTGGATGCCTATTGTTAAAGAAGTACATGTTTTAGTGAACTTAGCGGGCTTTAGAATGGATGTGATTGAAAACAATGGAGCCGTTTTGGATATGAAAATAATAGCGGGAACTTCTGCAAACAGCACACCCATTTTCAATGCAAAAATGACCTATCTTATTCTTAACCCTTGGTGGGAAATACCTTTAAGTATTGCCCGAAAGGAAATGTTACCAGAAATGAAAAAGGATAGTTCTTATTTTCGGAAAAAAAATATAAAAATGTACACAAGTTGGAAGCCTGGCGCGCCTGAACTTTCGTTTAATAACATTGATTGGCAAAGTTTGCAAGCTAAAAATTTTAATTATCGTTTGAGACAAACTCCCGGTAATTGGAATGCTTTGGGTCAAATTAAATTTATGTTTCCCAATAAGTATAGCATTTATTTACACGATACCCCCAATAAGAGCTTGTTCTCAAAAACAATAAGGACATTTAGTCACGGTTGCATTAGGATTGAGCAGCCCATTGAACTTGCAAGCTATTTGCTACGTGAGGATACTGCCTGGACAAAGGAAAAAATAATTGAAGCGATTGAATTAAAAGAGGAAAAGATAATCAGTGTTGATCCCATCACAGTTTATGTAGCCTACTTCACAGTTTATCCCGACAAAACAGGCTGTATTTATTTCAATAGTGATATTTATAAGTACAATAAGGAATTACAGAAGAATTTCACTTTTAAATGTGGAAATGGGTCTCTGATTTAATTTATAAAATTGCTAGTTTCAATATATATTTCTGGTTTAATTGTTATATTTGAGTGGAGCATCTAAATTTTTGAATGTAAATAAGCATACTTAATAAATTTGTTTTATAAATAATTACGGTGGAAGAAAGTCTTTATTTTAAAAGTTTAGCTGAGAATATTCCACATATTCTTTTCATTGTAGATCCTGAAAATTATCGGATTCAATACATCAATAAATTACAACCTGGCTATACACTTGAAAAAGTAATTGGTATTGATATGTTTACTATGGTTTTACCCGAACATATTGAAATTTATAAATTAAAACTGAAAGAAGTAAAGGAAACTCAATTACCTGCTGTAATAGAAATTGTTGGGGAGTCTAGTTTGTATGCAAATGGAAAAGCTTGGTATAGAACTCAAATTTCTGTAATAAAGGATTCAACTAATTCAATTAGTAGTTTAATGTTTTTGTCTGAAGATATTACAATTTATAAGCAAAATGAAATTGAAAATATTAATCAAACAGAAAGAATAAAAGCTATTGTTAACAACACCACCGATATCATATGTTCCATTGATTTAAACTTTAATTTAACAGAGTTTAATGCTGTTTTTGCAACTCTGGTAAAGAGAGGTTACGGTATTGAAATGCAAATTGGTATGCCTGTATTTAATTTTATTGACCCAACAAAACACAATCATTTAAAAGGGATTTATAATAAAGTGCTTCTCGGAGAATCGCTTAGCGATATTGAAAAATTTGATACCGTAAATGGAACTGCAGTATATAACGAAACCAGCTACAATCCCATTTATAATGCAAATAAGAAAATAGCTGGCATCAGTATTTTTTCAAAAGATATAACAGAGCGGGTGAAAAATGATCAAAAAATAAAAAATGCCTTAAAGGAAAAGGAGGTTTTATTGGCTGAAATACATCACCGTATAAAGAATAATTTAGCAATGATTTCAAGCTTATTGCAATTGCAGGAAATGAATATTAATAATGAAGAAGCAAAGGAAGCACTGAGAATAAGCAGAAAGCGTATTAAATCAACAGCATTGATTCACGAACTTTTATATAAAAGTGAATCCTTAGATGTTATTAATTTAAAGGAGTATTTATCCGAATTGTTTAAACTCCTGAGTATGAATAAAAATGTGCAGTTGAAATTAGTAGGGGATGATGTTACCTTGGATTTATTATCAGCGATGCCGCTGGGATTAATGATGAATGAAATTATATTAAATTCCTTTAAGCATTCATATAAGGAAGCTGTGGAAGGGAGAACTGAGATAAAGATTTTAGTTGATGCAAAATTACTAACGATTGACTATTGTGATTGTAAAGGGGTTTTTCCTGAAGCCGTTGATTTTAAAAATTCGAATACTACAGGTTTAATGCTTATTCATACCTTTGCCGAACAATTAAGTGGGAGTATTGAGCTTATTAGTAAGGCACCTCCCAAATATAAAATACAAGTTCCGTTAAATGACAATTAATAAAAAGGTACTAATTGCAGAAGATGAGCTGTTGATTGCAAAAGTGTTGCGAATGCAATTGGAGAGTATTGGGTTTGAAGTTGAAAACGTTACGGATGGAAGAGAAGTATTTGATAAGGTTAAACAAATGAATCCACATATCATTATTTTGGATGTCCATTTAAAGAATAACAGTTGTGGTTTTGAAGTAGGCAGAGAAATACGTGCAGCAGGAATAGATACTCCGATTATCTTCACAACCGGAAACTCTTTTGATAATACGCATCAAATGGTTAAAGATATTGGTAAATCGAGCGTATTAATTAAGCCGGTAGAATTTGAACAAATACTTCAAATGATTAACCAAATTAAAATTATTCACAATGAATGAATAGAAGGTTGGAGCTAAAATTGCCTTCCTTTTTTTAATAGTACCTTTGTTTTTTTAGCAAACATATTTCTCTATGAATTACACTTCAATACTTCCCAATTTCAATATTGTTGAATTAAATGAGATGCAGAAGGCAACAATGGAGGCTATTCCCAAACCAAATGACGTGATATTAATTTCACCTACCGGTTCAGGAAAAACATTGGCTTTTTTATTGCCAATTCTGCAATTGTTGGATTCAAACAAAATGGGAGTACAGGTTTTAATTATTGTTCCTACCAGAGAATTGGCTATTCAGATAGAGCAGGTGTTTAAACAAATGAAAACAAGCTATAAAATAAATTGTTGCTACGGTGGACATTCTGTTCGTATTGAAGAAAATAATTTCCAACACCCACCTGCAGTTTTAGTGGGTACGCCCGGTAGGATTGCACACCACCTACACCGTAAAAATGTGCTGGTAGATGATACGAATATATTGATATTAGACGAGTTTGATAAATCATTAGAGTTTGGTTTTAAGGATGAAATGGAATACATCATCCAGCAGTGTACAGGTTTGAAAAAGCGCATTTTAACTTCTGCAACTGCCTTGAAAGAAATTCCCGATTTTGTGGGTTTGAAAAACAGTGTTGAACTAAATTATACTGCCGAGTACAAACAATTAAAACCTTCTTTACTAGTTAAATCTGTAAGGGTAGAAGGTGATGATAAATTAGAAGCCTTAATGCTATTGTTAGGTGCTATTGATGCTAAATCGGTGATTGTTTTTTGTAATCACCGTGAAGTAGTGAATAGAATTTCGGAGCAATTAACTTTTTACAAAGTAGAACACGGCTTTTACCACGGTGGTTTGGAACAAATTGATAGGGAAAAGACACTGATTAAATTGCGAAATGGAAGCATAAATATATTGGTTACAACAGATTTGGCTGCTCGTGGATTGGATATTCCCGAAATTGAAGCAGTTATTCATTATCAATTACCTGCTACCGAGGATGTGATGATACATCGTAATGGGAGAACTGCGAGAATGAATGCCAATGGAACAATATATTTTTTATTGGATCAAGATGATTATTTACCAAAATTTGTGGACATTAAACCCATAGAAGAGGCTTTGCCCAAACAGCGCTTATTGCCTAAAAAAAGCGAATGGAAAACCTTATACATTGCAGCGGGAAAAAAGGATAAAATCAATAAAATGGACATTGTTGGAATGCTGTTGCAAAAAGGAGCTTTACAAAAAGATGAATTGGGTAAGATTGAAGTGTTGGACCATTCAGCCTATGCTGCCGTAAAATCGAACAAGATTGCTAAAACGCTTGAGTTGGTTAAAGAAGAAAAGATTAAGAATAGAAAAATTAAGATGGAAATTTCATCCTAGTTGTTGCGTTAGGTTGCATCCTCATTTATTATAATTAGGTTATTGTTGATAATATGCGTACATTTGTGTGCTTCTAATGAAGATTGTATCTCAATCTGTTTGTAAATTTAAATTGCAATTCGATATACTTTACATTTTTCCTTACAAAGTATAATAACAGTTAATTAACATTTATAGAATTAAAAATATCAAAAAGTTCAGCTGTTTTAAATAGCATCTGAATTTATAAAAGCATTACGGCTTTTGTCAAATAGTGACAAAGCTTTAATAAATAACAACAAATAGTAACAACAAAAAAACAAACAAAATGAAAAACGGAGTAGTAAAATTTTTTAACGAGACAAAAGGATTTGGATTCATTAAAGCAAATGATACAGGAGAAGAGTTCTTTGTACACGTGTCAGGACTAAAAGAAGAAATTCGTCAGAATGACGAAGTTGTTTTCGAAGTTCAAGAAGGCAAAAAAGGCTTAAATGCAGTAAATGTTAAATTAGCGTAGTATTTAATATATTTTTGTAGAAAAATCCCCTGCTTGCAGGGGATTTTTTATTTTTAATAATGTACTAATTACAATCTTCAAAAGTGGAATCAAATTATTTTATTATTTTTAGAATTGGAGATTCAAAAAAAAGGGCTGACTATATTATCAATAGCGATTAATAATTAATAGGGCAGAGTTAAATCCGTTAACGGATAACATAAATGAAGCAAAATTCAGACATTTTTTCTTTTATAAACAAACTGTTTTCCAAAGAGTATTATACTGCTTATATAACATTTCTATTAGCATTTGTTTCTCTTTGTTTGTTTTCATTTTTTGCTTGGTTTCTGCTCGATTTAAAATACTTTCCCGCTCACGAAGACGAAACCATTTATTATAAAATTGCCGACCTTTTTTCAAAAACACAAAGTGTAGTTGCACCTACCTTCTTTGATGATAAAGTATCGATCATTTTTCAAGCAAATTGGTATGGTATATTT
>CAIMGI010000024.1 GCA_903840505.1 uncultured Bacteroidota bacterium | reverse complement strand
ACACACCTTCCAACTAAACTAGCAACCCAAAATCACTTCACCAACGACTCAAAAAAATAGAGAAAATACGTGTCACCAATGATTTTGGACAATTTTTGTTGAAAAAAATTATCCTCAAAAAAGTCTGTGAATCTCAAAAAATTGAGATTGATCGATTACAAAAAGAAGCAGAAATACTGCACAAACTTGTAAATTCGCAAAAAGAAGTAATAAAATCATTAAAAAACATTGGAAACAAAAGAAAATTGAAATAGTTCTCTTTATATCTAAACCTATCTCCTTCTATAAAATTTCCTTCCAGATGAGGCGCCTGCACTTTTTGATTTTTTACCACCATCACCCTTTGAGGCAAATGTAGCAATGGGCGCTAAGTTCATTTCTTTGATATTGTGCTTCAACAGTTTATTTATATCTTTTAAATATGCTAATTCTTCCGATGAACAAAAAGAAAAGGCTGTTCCATCCTCTCCTGCCCTACCTGTTCTTCCTATTCTGTGTACATAGGTTTCGGGAACTTCCGGAAGTTCATAGTTTATTACGTGTGTAAGTTTATCAACATCAATTCCTCTTGAAGCAATATCTGTTGCTACTAATATCCGTATTGTTCTATCTTTGAATCCTGTTAAGGCTCTTTGCCTTGCATTTTGTGATTTATTTCCGTGAATTGCTTCCGATGAAATCCCAATTGCCTTTAAACTTTTCACAACCTTATCGGCACCGTGTTTGGTTCGCGTAAAAACCAATGCGTGTTGTATCTTTTCACTTTCTAACAGTTCCTTCAACATTGCAGTCTTCTCACTTTTCTCTACGTAATATACAGATTGCTTTACTGTTTCGGCTGGAGCTGACACAGCAGCCACTTGCACTTGAACAGGATTTGTAAGTAAACTATCAGCAAACGATTTTATCTCTAAGGGTACAGTAGCAGAAAAAAACAAGGTTTGCTTTTTTAGTGGTAACTTTGTTATTATTCTTTTTATGTCTTTAATAAATCCCATATCAAGCATTCTGTCGACTTCATCCAATACAAAAAATTCAACGGTATTTAATTTTACATACCCTTGATTCATTAAATCTAGTAATCTTCCTGGAGTTGCAATCACAATGTCAACACCTCTTTGCAAAGCATTTACTTGATTACCCTGAGAAACACCACCAAAAATTACGCTGTGCTTTATATTTAATCCTTTACCATAATCCCTAAAGCTTTCGTCAATTTGTATTGCCAGCTCACGCGTTGGTGCTAAAATCAGCGCTTTAATACCCGGCTTTTTTTCAATATTTTTTCTATTGTAAATAAGTTGCAACATCGGTATTGCAAATGCGGCTGTTTTTCCGGTTCCTGTTTGCGCTACTCCAAATACGTCCTTCCCTGCTAATACGTGTGGTATTGATTTTTCTTGAATGGGTGTTGGTTGTGTATATCCTATTGTTTTTATAGCCTGATATATGGGCTCAATTAATTTTAAATCTTCAAAATTCATTTTGTGTTATTGTTTAATAATTTTATTTGAAGGGCTATGTTGAAATAAATTTCACATAAACACTTCGTTTTGTTTTCAAAAAAGGGTGTAGAATTTAAAAGGGATACCGCTATGGTTATACAACAGCTTATAAAATACAGCTTTTTACTACCTCAAAGGTACGAAAATAATGCGGATATACTAATTAACTTCTTTTGCGCGTTATCCGATATGTGCTAAATACCTTATTCAAACATTAGAATTGAATAATCGACTTTTAAGCAAATCAATCGGATACATTTGATAGAACACTAGGCAAATGGTTAATTTCTGTCGTTAAAAAAATAATTTTAAACCTTTTATATTATTTAGCGTCATATATTTGTGAATAAATTATGAATTATATATTAATAGAAAATTTCAGCAAATTAATTACAAAAATTATTTTTATGAAAAAAGTAATCTTCCTACTTGCCATTATTATTTCTTCGGTTGCGAATTCGCAAACACTATACGACATCAATACTATTCAAGATATCCGCATTTACTTTCAACAAGCAAATTGGGATTACCAAATGGATACTGCCAAGAACGGCAGCGAAGGGTATTTGTTAGCCGACTCTGTTATTATAAATGCTATTACATACGACTCAGTTGGTGTAAAATATAAAGGCAATAGCTCCTATAATGCTAATAACAACAAAAACCCATTGCACATTAAATTGGATTATATACACAATAAAGCCGATTACGAAGGATACAACGATATTAAACTTGGTAATGGTTATATGGATCCTTCTTTTATTCGCGAAGCACTTTCCTACCGTATCCTTGCAAATTATATGGATTGTTCAAAAAACAATTTTGCAAACGTATACATTAATGGTACGCTAAGAGGATTGTATAGCAATTCGGAAAGTATTGATAAAAAATTTGAAGGCGACCATTATTACTCTTCGAATGGAAGTTCATTTAAATGCAATCCTGTAGGTGGTGCAGGTGGCGGTAACCAAGCTTATCCCGATTTAAAATACTTAGGAACAGACAGTAGTTTGTATTTTCCACGGTATGAAATGCAATCGGATTTTGGGTGGAATGATTTAAAAAACATGATTGACACACTCAATAATTTCAATGCCTTCTTCGAAAACAATATGGACATTGACCGCGCTTTGTGGATGCTTGCTTTCAACAATGTGCTAATCAATCTTGATTCATACACGGGTACTTTTAAACAGAATTATTATTTATACAAAGATTTAAATAAGCGATTTGTACCTACCGTTTGGGATGTAAATATGAGTTTTGGGGGTTTCCCTGGTGGACAGGGTGCCGGTGGAGCAAATATGATTCCTACATATGCAAATGATGCTGCACATCCTTTAATTCAAAAATTACTTGCAAATGCCCAATTCAAAAAAATGTATATAGCCCATATGCGAACAATGACAAATGAAAATTTTGCAAATGGAAATTACTTAACAGATGCAAACAGTTTGATGACCATTATAGATGGGGCAGTTAATACTGACCCTTACAAATTTTACACCTATGCACAATTTCAAAACAGCTTAACCACCAACGTAGCAGGTGGTGGTGGCGGAGGTGGTTTTTCAATACCCGGAATACAATTATTAATGGATGCAAGGAACCTTTATTTGCAAGGCACAACAGAGTTTACGCAAGTACCTCCTGTTATCACTAACGTTACCAACTTACCCGCAGTAGTAACGTATGGAAGCAATGTTACAATTACAGCAAATGTAACTAATGCAACCAGTGCTTACATTGGTTTTAGGTACGATAAAACAAAACGATTTTTCAGGGTACCTATGTATGATGATGGATTACACAATGACGGTGCTGCCGGAGACAATGTTTTTGGTGCATCCATAACCGCAAATTCAGGAATGATACAGTATTATATTTATGCAGAGAATGCCACTGCAGGTATCTTTTCACCTGAACGAGCAGAGCACGAATTCTACACACTAACTGTTCAAACTACCAATGCCGCAATGGGCGAAGTAGTAATTAATGAATTTTTAAGCAACAATTCTATTCAGGTCGATGAATACAATGAAGACGATGATTGGGTTGAATTGTTCAATAATTCAGCAAATTTAATTTCCTTATCAAACCTTTACTTATCTGACAGTCTTGGCTATTTAACCAAGTGGCAATTTCCTGCCGAAGCTACCATCAATCCAAACGGCTTTTTTATAATTTGGACAGACGATGACTCGGCACAAGTTATAAATCATACCAATTTCAAATTGGAAAAATCAGGTGGCCAACTGTACTTATCAAACAGTCAAGGAACTATTCTTGATAGTATTTCCTATGGACAACAAATACAAAATATCAGCTATGGTCGTTACCCTAATGGAACAGGAGCATTTCAAGTAATGAGTACTTCTTTTAACACATTCAATACGCAAAGTGCAGGTGTAAACGAAACGGCTATTTCTGCAATCGATTTGCTCGTTTACCCAAATCCTGTTAGTGATGCACTTTACATCCAGAGTGGAAATAACAACTCCATAAAACAAATTGATGTTTTTGATGTTAGCGGAAAATTAATTTTTACCCAAAATGAGTCGACCTATTCCACAACAATAAATACTTCCAACTGGGCCAAAGGGGTGTATGCCGTAAAAATACAAAACAGCAACAATCAATTTCTTGTTAAAAAGATAGTGAAGTAAAAACTACCGAATTTTACGAAGTGTATTAATGTTTAAACTAAAATCGAATTAACGTTCGATTTTAGTTATTTTTGAACTATCAATACTATTCAATATGCTAACTGTAAATCCCAATTATAAAATTTCCTACGAAAGTATTCCCTTCGGTTTTGGAGAATCAAAAGACACAAAAAATGTGGCCGTTATAATAGATGACTTTTTGCTAAATCCTGAACTGGCACGTGAATATGCTATTAGCAATGCTTCAGAATTTAAAAGTGCAAGTCCCACTTTTTATCCTGGTTCCTTTTTGGCTATACCCAAAAATGTTTCAAAAAAACTGATTCCCATTTTTGACGAATTGTTTCGAAAAACCTATGATTTGGAAACAAAAAAAATGAGTGATTTTGTATTAAAATATTCTTTATTGAGTACTAAACCCGAAAACTTAACTCACCTTCAAACAATTTGTCACAGAGATGTTAATGCTTCAGTTGACCTAACAAAACATAAACGCATTGCTTCCGTATTATATCTTTTTAAAGATGAAAAGTTGGGAGGAACGAGTTTTTATACTAAAAAAAATAATTTAATTCCAAAGCAAATACCACCCGTTATTCCACCAAAATACCTAACCGTAAGTGATGATAATTTTGAATTAACCAACCACATTCCTGCTAAATGGAATAGACTTGTGTTTTATCCAAGTCATATCCTGCACAGTGGTTATATTGATCATCCTGAATTATTATCAGAAGATCCATCTTTAGGCAGATTGACTTTGAATAATTTTACCTGGTATTCCAATGCTGAATTGTTTAAAGGTTAGTATGGAATTAAATGCAAATTTTTGGGACAACAGATACAAGGAAAATACAACAGGGTGGGATTTGGGGGAAGTTTCTCCGCCATTAAAAGCATACATTGATCAGCTCGATGATAAAAATAGTTCAATTTTAATTCCGGGTTGCGGCAATTGTTACGAAGCAGAATATTTAATTCAAAAAGGATTTTCATCCATTACGCTAATTGATTTATCACCTACTCTAACGGAACAATTAAGAGAGCGGTTTCGTAATAATGTTGGTGTAAAAATTATCACCGGTGATTTTTTTAATCATAGCGGGAAATATGATTTGATTTTAGAACAAACCTTCTTTTGTGCAATCAATCCTGCATTGCGTAAACAATACGTAAGCAAAATGGCTGAACTTTTGAAACAAGGTGGGCGCTTAGTAGGAGTATTATTTTCACGTGAATTTGAAAAAGAAGGCCCTCCCTTTGGGGGCAGTGAAAAAGAATATCGAATTTTGTTTGAATCTCATTTTAACGACATTACCTTTGAGCACTGCTATAACTCTTTTCCCGCAAGGATGGATACGGAGCTATTTGTGAACCTTAGAAAAAAATAGTATGAGCGTCCCCAATTATTTATTGAGTGTTTTTTCAAACAAATGTCCGCGTTGCAGAAAAGGAAAACTCTATCGAACCAATAATCCATACAATTATAAACTTGTATACGATATGCACGAGCATTGTCCTGTTTGTGATTTAAAATTGGAATTAGAACCGGGATTTTGGTACGGAACAGGCTATATGAGCTATGGATTAAGTGTTGCCTTTTCGCTTTTTAATTTAGGATGGTTCTATTTAATATTTGGTTTAAGTTGGGAGGGCAATAGTTTGTTCTACTATTTGGTTGCAAATACCATTATATTAATTACTTGTATGCCACTTATAATGCGTCTTTCCCGCTCTGCTTATTTAAGTATATTTGTGAAATACGATAAAAATGCGGCTTCGGCTGCTCACTGATTATTATATTCAAAAAAAAAGGAGGTATTAAAAACACCTCCCTTTTTATTTTTTTACACAAACACTATTTTGCCAATATCATAGGATTTGCAAGTCCTTTGTACGATTTTAAATCCATTTTAATTGAACCCACTAAAATATTTGCTTCGGCACGAATCGGAATGTGATTTTTATCATCGGTTATCCAAGCAGTTAAATCTTCTTCGTGTTTAAACACCCTACCCTTTTGTACTACCGGATGAAACTTAATACATTTTACATAACCGATATCTGTTTTGATAGTTTCCTTGCCAACGTATTTTATCTTTAAAGGATAAATTTCATTGTCTACAAATGCATCGAAACTAAATATATCACCGGGTTTGGCATCCGAAAAGTCGATTGTACGGGCATAATAAAAAGACGAAATCATATCCTGCGCGTATTGACTTGTATTAAACTGTTTGCCATCGGCATTTACTGTTTTCTTAAAAGGATTAAAAACATAATTCTGGTTTATTTTATAACCACCTTCGTCTACACGCCTCACAAATACCCAAGGACACATTGCCTCTTCATCAATATAACTTTCATAACGGTCGCGCACTTTAAAAAACCAATCGAAGGTTCCTTTACTTTGACCAATACCTACTACGTGCAATGCATTACGCTCACCGTATTTCTTTTCTTCGTCTTTTACTTCCAACACCGCTTCGCCTGCATCAATAAATCCATAGTGTAATCTATATACGAGTTGCTCGCCTTTTTTAAAGGCATTGTTCTCTACTTTTCGCAACTGACCGTAAATGGGTTTTACCATTAGCAAAACAAGTACGGCAATCATTGAGGTTTTCATAAATATTTATTCTTGTACAGACAATTGCAAAGGCTATACCAGTTTCAATTAACCATTATATATCAATTAGTTATACAACTATGTTGATGATTTTATTGTGCACTACGATTATCTTTTTAGGAGCTTTTCCTTCCAAGAATTTTTTCACTTCTTCTGAATCCATTGCTGCGTTTTCAATTTCCTTTACTCCCAATGTTAATGGCAACTCCATTTTAAAACGGGTTTTTCCATTGAAAGAAACAGGATAGGCAAAAGCATCATCCACCAAATATTCTTCGTTATGTAAAGGAAATTGTGCGTAGGTAATACTTTCGGCATGCCCCAATTTAAACCACAATTCCTCGGCAAGATGCGGAGCATAAGGCGCAATGATTATTGCTAAAGGCTCCAGTATTTCACGCTTGTTACATTTTTGTTCGGTAAGCTCATTTACGCAAATCATAAAATTACTCACCGAAGTATTGAAAGAAAAATTCTCAATATCGTGTACAATTTTTTTAATGGTTTTGTGCAATGTTTTTAGTTCTTCTTTGCTTGGCACTTCCATTGAAACAGTGAACATATCCTCCTTATGGTAAAGCCTCCACATTTTGCGCATAAAATTGGACACCCCGCTAATTCCACTGGTACTCCAAGGTTTACTTTGTTCTAATGGACCAAGGAACATTTCGTACAGGCGTAAACAATCGGCTCCATATTGCTCAACTATCAAATCGGGAGTAACTACGTTCCATTTTGATTTGGACATTTTTTCGACTTCAGGTTTAGTATAAAAGTCCTTTTTTGTCTCATCTCCATAATAAACACCATTAAGGAAGCACCCTCCATCCGTTCTGAATATGGTATCGTGTTCCTTAAAATCTCTTCCTTGAGAAGATTTTAAGAATTCATCAATATTCAAATTGCTTTTATCAGTAAATTCTATTGGAATATTTATTTCATACAGGTTTTCTAACGTTACATATTTAGGATCTCCTATATTTTCTTTTTTAATATTTTCTGAAACAAAAGAAGATGAATAACAAACTCTATATCCTTCAGTACTATGAGGGAGATTATAATAGTCTGGAATCATAAAACTATTATGCTTATGTTCATCAACAAATATTTTTTCTGACACCCCCTGTATCATCCCTTGATTAATTAACTTTTTGGCAGGTTCAATAAAAGGAACCAAACCAAGGTCGTTTAAAAATTTTGTCCAAAAACGTACGTATAGTAAATGCCCTGTGGAGTGCTCGGCACCGCCAATGTATAAATCTACATTTTGCCAATAATTAATGGCTTCTTTCGATGCAAATGCATTCTCATTGTGCGCATCCATATAGCGTAAAAAATACCAAGAGCTTCCTGCCCAACCCGGCATTGTTGAATACTCGTATTCAAATTGCCCCTTGTATTTCCAATTCGATGCACGAGCTAAAGGTGGTTCTCCAGTTTCGGTAGGCAAATATTTATCTACATCGGGCAATAACAAGGGCAATTCATTTTCATTCAATACTTTCGGAATTCCATTTTCGTAATACACCGGAATGGGTTCTCCCCAATAACGTTGGCGACCAAAAATAGCATCGCGTAAACGGAAATTTGTTTTGCCTTTTCCCAATCCTTTTTCTTCAATTACCGCGATGGCTTTTTTAATGGCATCTTTCACATCCAATCCATTCAGGAAATCAGAATGTATTAATTTTCCTTCTTTCGCGTCATAGGATTCTTTTGATAAATCACCACCGGCAACCACTTCAATGATATCCAATCCAAAATGTTTTGCAAAAGCGTAATCGCGTGTATCGTGCCCGGGAACCGCCATTACAGCACCTGTTCCGTACCCCGCCAATACATAATCACCAATCCAAATAGGAATTTGTTTTCTGGTAAAAGGATGCATCACATAGCCTCCTGTAAAAACACCTGTTATCTTTTTTACATCCGACATACGGTCGCGTTCACTTCTATTTTTTGCAAACGTTACATACTCCTCTACCGTCTTTTTTTGTTCAGCTGTTGTAATTTTTTCTACCAATTCGTGCTCGGGAGCAAGCGTTACAAAAGAAACTCCGAAGATGGTATCCGGTCGAGTAGTGAAAACTTCAATAGTATCATCCGATTCTTGAATCTTAAACTTTAAACTAGTTCCTTCGCTTTTTCCAATCCAGTTTCGTTGTGCTTCTTTAATGCTATCTGTCCAATCGATGCCTTCCAAATCAGTCAACAATCTATCGGCATAAGCAGTAATTCGCAAACTCCATTGTTTCATTAATTTGCGTTCAACAGGATAACCTCCACGCTCCGACACCCCTTCTTTTACCTCTTCGTTGGCAAGTACGGTTCCCAGTTGCGGACACCAATTCACTATTGTATCACTCAAATATGCAAGTCGATATTCCAACAATAAATCCGATTGTTCTTTTTCTGAAAGTGACGAGAAATTTTTCAAGGTTGGAATAAGTGTAGCAATATTCTCCGCTTTATTTGTTTTCGGATTATACCAACTATTAAAAAGTTGAATGAATATCCACTGTGTCCATTTGTAATAATCGGGATTTGAAGTACGGACTTCTCTGTCCCAATCAAATGAAAATCCTATTTTATCAAGCTGCTCACGGTAACGTGCAATGTTTGTTTTGGTAGTAATTTCAGGATGCTGACCTGTTTGTATTGCATATTGTTCTGCAGGCAATCCAAATGAATCGTATCCCATAGGATGCAAAACATTAAATCCTTTTAAGCGTTTGTAGCGGGCAAAAATATCGGATGCAATATAGCCCAACGGATGTCCAACATGTAATCCTGCACCGCTTGGATAAGGGAACATATCCAATACATAATACTTAGGTTTATCAGACTTATTTTCGGCCTTAAAAGTCTTTTTTTCAGCCCAATAGTGTTGCCACTTTTTTTCTACTTCTCTAAAATTGTATTCCATTTCGCTTGTATTTACAAAATGCGAATTTACAAATTAGGTGCAAGCTTTTAACAATAAATTAAAATGGTTGCTCCTCATCGTTTTTCATATTGTTGAGCTTGGATGAAAAAGTAATTTGAGGCAAATCGTTTCCATCTATATCAGTAGAAGGTAACTGACCAAAGGAGTTAAAGTCGCCACCCAAATTATCGAACTTCGCCAAATGCGGTATAAAACGTAAGTTAACATCCTTCAATGCACCGTTTCGGTGTTTCGAAATAAGTAACTGCCCCACACCTGTT
>CAIMGI010000023.1 GCA_903840505.1 uncultured Bacteroidota bacterium | reverse complement strand
TATAAATATATTTGTTTAAAAAAAGCAAATTATAGGGTTTTTCTTAACATATTTTACGATTTCACTTTGCCGGGGTGCAAAAAAATAAATTATAATATACTATATTTGCGACCCAAAACACAAAATGGCGGGGTAGCTCAGATGGTTAGAGCGCAGGATTCATAACCCTGAGGTCACGGGTTCAACTCCCGTCTCCGCTACAAGGAAAGCCCCCGAGTACTCGAGGGGCTTTTTATTTTATTACCTTTTAAAAATGCTGTTTTAGATATGGTGAATCGCTTAAAATCAAGATTAATTATTCCATTTTACCTTCATTTGACTGTTTTAGGGCAAAAAACAACTGCGCTTTTGCTACACTTTCCCTATCCGGCTTACAATTAATCAGTATAAGGTAACAAGCAAGGGATGAAATTTTCCAATCAATGATGAGGTTTGTCCCATCAAAGCGGTAAACTCTTTTAAAGTTATTGTTTATAGATATATTAAGTGTTCTACAAGCTAAAAATGCCCTTTTTAGTGAGCAGCTTATTTCGAATTCATCATCAATCTCTAAACTTTCCATTGTTTCACTCAAAAAATAGCTGAGTCTTTTATTATAAAAGTCTTGATTGAGCCTTTGTTGGCTTAATCTAATGTCCAAATAATCATAAATTTTAAGCATTGGAAGTATTTTTAATGGTTGACAATTCCTTGAATAGTTCAATTTCTTTCGCTGAAAGATTCTTTGGCATTTGAATGTTTACTTTCGCATACAAATCACCAAATTCATTTTCTTTATCGTAGCGAGGCAGGCCCATTCCTTTTAAGCGCAATACCTTTCCATTCTCAGTTTCTGCTGCAATTGTTATTTTTATGGGTTTCCCTAAGGTTCGTATTAGGCTTTGTCCACCTAAAACAGCCGTATACAAATCAACTGAAATGTCACAATATAAATCATCCTCTTTCCTCTTGTAATGTGGGTGTTCCAATACGTGTACGGTAATGTAAACATCCCCGTCTTCACCACCATTCACACTTTTTCCTCCCTTTCCTTTCAACCGTAATACCTGTGCATCTTTTACTCCCGGTTTTACCTTTAAGCGTAATTTTTGATTGTCTAACTGGATTTCACGAGTTGTTCCCGTAAAAGATTCTTCAAGCGAAATCTGCATTTCAGCTCTATAATCCTGACCTTTGAAAGTTCTTTGTTGATTTTGTTTACCACCCGAAAATCTACCCCCGAAAACGTTTTCGAAGAAGTCTGAAAAATCGCCTTCATTGAATTGTTCTCCTGAAGTGTGTTGGCCGGTTCGTCCACCTTGTTTGTCTGTCCATTGAGACCAATCAAAATCCTGCTCATTTCCACCTGTCTGTTGTCCCGATTGCTGATGGTATTTCCAGTTTTCGCCTAACTCATCGTATTTTTTTCTTTTTTCAGCATCTCCTAAAACTTGATTTGCTTCATTAATCTCTTTGAACTTTTCCTCTGCCAGCTTGTCGTTTGGATTCTTATCAGGGTGATATTTAATTGCCAGCTTGCGGAATGCTTTTTTAATTTCATCCGTAGTGGCAGTTTTTGTGAGACCTAATATTTTATAATAATCTTTAAAGTCCATCGTTTAATTCCTTTTTAATGCTCAATATGTAAATCCAGCAATAGCATTGCTGTGTTAGTCAATTTGGGAATTATATCAACGAACGTGTCGTTCTAAAACACTTCTTTTGAGATAACGTATAAAAAATTATTCCTTAATAATCACTAAAGTGTACCCCTTAAGGCTTGTTCGGCTTCAATGGATTCAAATAATGCTTTAAAGTTTCCTTTTCCAAATGAATTGGCACCTTTGCGTTGTATTATCTCAAAAAATAATGTGGGTCTGTCTTCAACAGGTTTGGTAAATATCTGTAACAAATAACCATCCTCATCACGGTCAACCATAATACCCAGTTCTTTTAATTTACTTAACTCTTCTTCAATTTCTCCCACTCGGTTTTTAACTGTATCATAGTATTCACCCGGAACGTGCAAAAATTCAACTCCACTTTTTCGCATTTCTCTAACAGATTCAACAATATTGTCGGTGGCAATGGCTATATGCTGACAGCCCGGACCATTATAAAAGTCAAGGTATTCCTCAATCTGTGATTTTTTTAAGCCGTGAGCAGGTTCATTGATTGGGAATTTTATGCGTCCATTACCGTTTGTCATAACCTTGCTCATCAATGCGGTATAGTTGGTTGAAATATCTTTATCGTCAAATGTAATTAAATTGGCAAAGCCCATTACTTCTTCGTAAAATTTAGCCCATTTATTCATTCCTCCCAACTCAACGTTACCAACCATATGGTCGATATACTTAAACCCTTTATCAGTTGGGTTATACTCCGATTTCCAGGCTGCATATCCCGGCATAAAAACTCCAGTGTAATTTTTACGCTCAATAAATAGGTGAACGGTGTCACCATAAGTATGAATACCTGATTTTACAATTTCGCCATCCTTATCCTTGATGACCGTTGGTTCTAGAAAGGAAGTGGCACCTCGTTTTATAGTTTCTTCGTAAGCCAATCTTGCGTCATCTACCCACAATGCAATGTATTTAACACCGTCACCGTGTACGCGAACGTGATTTGAAATCTCATTGTCTTTATCAAAAGATGTGGTTAGTATCAATCGGATTTTTCCTTGTTGCAAAACATAGGATACTCTATCCTTTAATCCGGTTTCTAATCCTGCATAAGCAAGCGATTGAAATCCAAATGCTGTTTTGTAATAATGGGCTGCTTGCTTTGCATTGCCTACATATAATTCAACGAAATCTGTTCCGTTTATGGGTAGAAAATCTTGCGCATTCTTAAATATTTTCTCTCCGCTGTAACGATAGTTTTTTACTTGTGTCAGGTCTTTCATAATGCCTAATTTTAATTAGAGTGATACTTTTTCAGTTTTTGTAATCCAAGATTTATAATAATCTTTCACTTCATACTTCATAGCTTCGGTAGTAATTTTTAACGGGTTAAAAGGGTCAATCATTACCGCCAATTCTTTCGTTTCTTTTTTGCCGATACTTCGTTCTATTGCCCCAGGGTGAGGTCCATGAGTTACCCCGGCAGGATGCAATGTAAATTGTCCTTGCTTTATATTGTTACGACTCATAAAATCACCATCAACGTAATACAATATTTCATCCGCATCAATATTACTATGGTGATAAGGTGCAGGAATAGAATTTGGGTGATAATCATATAAACGTGGAACAAATGAACATATCACAAAATTGCGTCCTTCAAATTGCTGATGAATAGGAGGGGGCATATGTATGCGACCGGTTATGGGCTCAAAGTTAAATATCGAAAAGGTGTAGGGGTAGCTATAGCCATCCCATCCTATTAAATCAAAAGGATGTGTTTCGTAAGTGTAGGGATAAATTAAACCGCGTTTTTTAATCATAATTTTAAAATCACCATGTTCATCGTGTGTTTCAAAATTATATGGGACTTTAAAATCACGTTCACAAAATGGTGAATGTTCTAACAGTTGGCCAAACTCATTGCGATAACGCTTCGGTGTGCGAATCGGACCATTTGACTCTACAAACAATATTTTATTTTCAGAAGAGTCAAATTCGAGTTTGTAAACTGTACCTCTTGGGATAATTACGTAATCTCCGTATTTAAAATCTAGGGTACCATACATCGTTTTACATTTTCCACTTCCTTTATGAATAAATAGCATTTCGTCAGCATCGGAGTTTTTGAAAAAATAATTTTCCATCGATTTTGAAGGACAAGCAATACCAATTTGCATATCATCGTTCAATAAAAACACTTTCCTACTCGATAGGTAATCATCATCCGATACTACATCATAGCCCATAAAGCTCAAGCATTTTAAGTTGTCTTCAATGGCAATTACAGGACGTGCATTAATTGCTTCCCCAATTTCTTTCACCATTGTTGGTGGATAAAGATGATATACCAGGGAGGACGTACTCGAAAAGCCTTCTGTCCCAAATAGCTCCTCGTGATATAACTCACCGTTAGGCTTGCGAAAAGCTACGTGTCGCTTGCTTGGTATTTTTCCTTGTTGTTGATATATTGACATAATTGTTTTTTTATGTCAAAAAAAGCAAATTTTTCGGGCTGGAAGAATGATAATCTTCATCTAGGAATATGATTATTGTCAATTTTTAGGATTAGTAAAGGCTGTAGTTTTGTAAAAAATAAAATTATGAAAACAGAAGAAAAAATTTATGCTCAACACGCTGAACATACAGAGTGGATAAGTAAGTTGAAATTTTATAACGATGAAATTTCTATCATAAAAAATCGTTTAGGGGAGATTGCCTCAAAGAATAATCAAAAGGATGTATTGGCTCAAGTGGAGCATTTTCAAAACCAATTGATAGTTCAGAAGAATAATATCGATGAGATTTCACATTCTATTAAGATGGACGAAGAAGCATTGCAAAAGGAAGTGAATAAGAATCCAATAGCAACTGATCATCGTAAGATGGAGTTCCACACCAAAGAAAAGAATGATGTGGAATCTTTTGAGAAAATATTTAACGAATTACGTACTGAGTTTAAGTCGTTCGCGGCTAAGTGGATGTAGTAGATGTTGAATTTACGTAATGAGCAACGGCTTGAATTATCAGGTCGTTGTTTTTTTATGCCGTTGTGCTAAATGTATTTTCTTTGGGCACGTTTTTCCAATACTGCTTATCAAATGCTAAACAAATATTTCGTAGAAAGGGCTTTCCTGCTTCTTTAATTTGGATTTTGTTATCTATTACTTCCAACAAATCATCCTTTATAAATTCAATAAATTTATCCTTTACATCTGTATAATTTGAATCAATGAATGTTTGATGTTTGCACATTAAATTCAAAATATGTTGTCGTATGGCTAAATCTTCTTCTGACAATGAATGTCCTTTAAAAATGGGGAAGTGACCTTGTTCAACTGATTTTTGATACTCTTCAACAGATTTTATGTTTTGGGCAAAAGCATCCCAGCTATCACTAATAGAAGAGCAGCCTAATCCTATTAATAATTTGGTTGTATTTGTTGTATAACCCATAAAGTTACGGTGCAAACTTCCGTTATTGAATGCCGTAAACAAAGCATCATTCTTCAGCGCAAAATGATCCATTCCAATATCGGAATATCCGGCATTTATAAACAATTCTTTACCTGCTTCATACAAATTGCGTTTATAGGTATTTGTCGGGAGATCTTTTTCCTCGTATTTTCTTTGTCCCGGTTTTAGCCAAGGAACGTGTGCATAGCTATAAAATGCAATTCGTTCGGGATGCAAAGAAATAATCTTTGTAATGGTATTCTTAATTGAATTTATTGTTTGATAGGGTAAGCCATAAACTAAATCTACGTTGATTGAAGTATAGCCAATTTCTCGAGCATCGTCCATCACTTTTTCAACTTCTTCAAAGCTTTGATATCGGTTGATGGTATCTTGTACTTTTTCGTCAAAATCTTGAATCCCAAAGCTCACGCGCTTGAATCCCAAATTATACAATGCCTGTAAGTGTTCTTTTTTTGTATTACTTGGGTGCCCTTCAAAACTAAAATCGGGCTTGGAACAAACATCTACCGTGCTTAAAATGGATTTTAACAAGTAGGATAAATTTTCGGAGGAAAAAAATGTTGGTGTTCCTCCCCCTAAATGTATTTCCTTGATAAGGGGCTTGTTTGGAAATTGAACTAAGTACAACTGCCATTCTTTTAATAATGTTTCAATATAAGGCAATTCAACTTTATGGTTTACCGTAATTCGGGTATTGCAAGCACAATAGGTGCAAAGGCTTTCGCAATAAGGTAAATGTATATAAAGACTTATGCCTTTTTCATTGTGTTTGATAAATGCATTTTTTATATGATTTATCCATTTTTCTTCGTTTAAATTATTGTCCCAGTAAGGTACAGTTGGGTAACTAGTGTAACGCGGTGCTGCAACATTGTATTTTTCAATCAATTTATTCATTCCAATATTTAATTTATTTGTTATCCTCTGCAAACCATTCTGCAAAGGATGTAGCCGTTTCCCTGAGCATAATATGATGCAACATCAATGAAGTATCTAGTTTTGCTTTTAATTTTTTTGAAATATAAACGATGATATTTTCACAGGTAGGTTGGAATTCAACGAGAATTAATTTTTGATCTTTTAGGGCAGAATGTATTGTTACACTTGTGCGTTTATTTAGCATTAAGGCGTGGTCGAAGGGATTTACAATTTCTTCGTTTACCAATTTCTTTAAATCCGAAAAATCAACCACCATTCCTTCTTTTGGATTGGATGAATCTTCAATAGGGTTTCCTTTTAAAGTAACGGAAAGTTGATAGGAATGTCCGTGAATATTTTTACAAGGTCCATCGTGGTCAAGCAGTGCGTGAGCCATTTCAAATTTAAATTCTTTGGTTATTCTTATTGTATGCATTACATATAGTTAAAATCATTTTCTTTTTTCAGGTGAATCACCCCTATCATATTTAAAAAATAAATAAGCGGGTAGGTGGGATCTACTTCGTACCATTTGATGCCGAAATTGGCTCTTCCTCCAAATTTGTGATGGTTGTTGTGGTAGCTTTCCCCCATCATTAAAAAATCTATCGGCAAGAGATTTTTTGCAGTATCCGACAATTTGAAGTTTATATAACCGAGTTTGTGCGCAAACCAGTTAATAATAGCACCGTGTATCGGTCCCATTAAAAAATGAATAGGAAGAAGTAAAAATACCCACCAAACTGTTGCGAACTTTATGTAAAATAAAACATACAATGCTCCCCAGGCGATTCTTACAATCCAACTCCCTGCTATTTTTTCGAGCAATGGCCAATAAGCAACATTCTTTTTGAATTTGCTATCGATATCTGCTGTATCAGTCAAAATAGCGGAGTATATTTTAAGTGTTTTCCACATCATATCAAATAAGTTTTTTGAATAGATGGGTGAATGTGGATCATTTTCTGTGTCTGCATAAGCGTGGTGTAAACGATGCATTATCCCATACGCTTTCGGACTTAAAAAGGATGAACCTTGAAAAATGGCAGTGAGTAAGTAAAAAGTTTTCTCCCAAAATTTGTTCATTGTAAACATTTGGTGAGCAGCATACCTGTGTAAAAAAAATGTTTGAGCAAAAAGCGATAAGTACCAATGCGCAACAAAAAAAATTAGAATATTCATATTTGGGTTTATTTACTAAACATATTCAACTAATTGAGGGGCCGTTTTCTTTATTTCATTCACCCCGCCCTCAATATTCAGAATGTGTTGAAATCCATTTTTCTTTAAAATGGAAGCTGCAATCATTGAACGATATCCACCTGCACAGTATATTGCATATTGCTGATTTTTGTCCAATTCTTGCATTCGAGAATTGATTTCTTCTAATGGAATATGAAGTGATTCACAAAGGTGTTCTTTCTTAAATTCGGTTTGATTGCGAACATCAAGAAGCCGATACAAACTTCTATCCGTAGTGTCATTCAATTCTGCAAAGCTTATTGTTTTTATGCAGTCTGTTTCGCCATTGGCATCTAACCAATCATTTATACCACCACTTAGATAGCCTTTTATATTTTCGTATCCAATTCTTGCCAATCGTGTAAGTGCCACTTTTTCATCTCCTTCATCCGTTAATAGTATCAGAGGGTGATTGAAATTAATTAGGGTCCCAACCCATATTGCATATTGACCATCCAATCCAACATTAATGGAATCTTTTATAAATAATTTTCCGAATGCGGTTGATATTCTTGTATCAATTACAATTGCTCCCTCTTTTTTTTCCTTTTTAAATTCTTCAATTGTTAATGGTTTTAAACTTTTTTGTAAAACATTGTCCAAGTCATCGTATCCATTCACATTGATTTGTGCATCTTTAAAGAAATAAGCAGGAGCCAAGGGTTGGTCGGTAGTTACAGCAGTAATGAATTCATCTCTGCCAAGTTTAAGGGCATAATTCATTTTCTTTTGCTCACCAATTGTTGACCAAGTTTCTTTTCCAAGGTTTTTTCCACAAGCGGAGCCGGCTCCATGTCCGGGATAAACGATTACTTCATCGGGCAATGTTTTAATTTTTGTTTGAATAGAGTTGTATAACATGGAGGCGAGTTCTGTAGAACTGAGATTACCGCTCAGTAAGTCTGGTCTTCCTGTATCTCCTACAAACAATGTGTCACCTGTAAAAACGGCAAATGGTTTTTTGTTTTCATCATAAAGCAAAAAGCAAGCCGACTCAATTGTATGTCCCGGTGTATGTAGCACCTCAATTTTACAAGTTCCAATATATAAGTGTTGGTGATCTTCTGCTACTAAAGCTGGATAATTCGGTTTTGCATTTTGTCCGAATACAATAATGGCACCGGTTTTTTTTGCAAGTTCAAGATGACCTGAAACAAAGTCAGCGTGAAAATGAGTTATCAATACATATCTTATTTTAGCATTTCTTTCTTTCGCCATTTCAAGATAGCAAGCAATGTCTCTTATTGGATCGACAATGGCAACATCTCCTTCCGATTCAATATAATAGGAAGCCTGCGCCAAGCATTTGGTATAAATCTGCTGTAGTATCATATTCTTGTTTTTATAATATTTTTCTTTAACATTCTTTCAACGTAAGTTCTGCTTTCGTTGTAACAGTTGATTTTAAATCATTCACAAATGAATCTATCGATTCCTTGGTAAGGTGTGACATAACTACAATTTTCCACCATTCATTTTTTTTCTCATAAGTATCAGGAACGAGAAAATATTTTTCAGCAATGGATGTTGGAATATCACTGGCGTGAATAGCAATTATGTTAATGAGCGGGTTTCTAAAATAACGAATTCCGAGTTTGTCAAGTTCACAACAGATATTGCTTGTTAATTCAAGAAGGGCTTGTGTTTTTATTTTCCATCCTTCCGAACCATAGTTGTGAAGTACCATCCAAACAGCAATTGCATTTGCACCTGAACGACTACCACACAATGTTTGGTCGGCTCCCGGAACATAATTTGCCTCTGACGTTTTTACATACTTCATATATCCTTTTCGAATAAGAAAGATACCCGTTCCATAAGGTGTTTGAAGCATTTTATGTGCATCAATCGTAATGGAGCTTATGTTTTTGTTTTTGAATGTATAGCAGCTCGCAGTTGTTGAGAAAGGGTATATGAACCCACCAAATGCTGCATCTACGTGAAGTTTATATGCAATTTTTTTTCTGTTTAAAATAGTGGTAACGTTTTCGATATCATCAACAGAGCCAAACATTGTGGTTGATAAATTCATCGATATAATGAAGTATTTAATTCCACGAGTTAAAGCTAAGTCTATTTTATTCTCAAGGTCAGAAAGCACTAGTTCTCTATTCTCTTTATTTACAGCAATTACGATTGAATTAATATTCAATAGATTGGCGCCTTTTGATAAAGAGTAATGACTATCTTCTGAATATATAAGTCCAATTTCATTTACACTTGCTTTTAGCTCCTTTATAAAATAGTTCCTGTAAATCCACATCGCTTCAATATTTGCTTCCGTTCCTCCCGATGCTACATAGCCGTCTTGTGAATCCACTTCACCACCAAATACCTGTTCTGCACAAAGTTTTATCAATTCCTTTTCTAATTCTTGCGTTCCCTTAAATATTTTATCGGTTTCTCCCATTGTATGACAACCAATATGGTTGGGGTTAGCAATAAGGGTTGATAAAAAAGGGGCATTTTCTAAGAAGGGAGCATCGTTGTTAAATACTTCTGCATCAAGGTAAGTTCCCGGAATTCCAAGTATAGGCGTTTTACGGTAGTTGGTATTTTTATTCAACGTATTGAATACCTTCAATTTTATTTCATCGGATGATAATTTCGGCCAATACATTTTGTGATTTTATTATTAAGGTGCAAGTCGACCTATTTCCCATTCATTGTTTTCTTCTAATTCATACACTATTCTATCGTGCATTCTATTAGGTCTCCCTTGCCAAAATTCATATAAATTTGGTTTTAGAGTATATCCTCCCCAAAATGGTGGTCGGGGAATATTTTTTCCTTTAAAGTGCTCTTTCATTTCTGAAAATTTATCATCCAACTCCGCTCTGTTACTAATAATATTACTTTGTGGGGATGACCAAGCACCTAATTTGCTTGTATCCGGTCGCAATGAAAAATATTCATCTGATTCACTATCATTTTGTTTTACTACTGTTCCTTCAATTCTAACTTGTCGTTCCAATTCGCCCCAAAAAAAAGTAATGGAGGCATAAGGATTATTCTCAAGATTTACCGCCTTCTTACTATTGTAATTGGTATAAAAAACAAATCCGTTTTCATTGAAATTTCTCAACAGCAATACTCTTGCCGAAGGTTTCCCTTCCTTAGAAGCTGTTGAAACAACCATTGCGTTGGGGTTAGAAACATTTGTTTCAACGGCTTCTTTAAACCAATGTTCAAATTGAATTAATGGGTTTTTATGGACATCAATTTCATCCAATGTCTGTTTGGAAAAATCGTACCGTAGTCTGGCGATATATTCTTTTAAGTCTTTCATATTATTTGTGACAACACTTTATTGTTTTTTTTGATGTTTCAACTGAATATTTTTTTTCGGCTGTAATTTTAGGGCTTAGGTAAGGAATGCCTAAATTCATTCCGCGTATAATGAGCAATGTTGCCATCATTCCAATTACAATAGGCATTGATTTGCGAATGATGTTTCGAGCCTTTAAGCTAATTATATTGCTATAAAACGAAATGCTAAACATAAAGGGGATTGTTCCTATACCAAAAAAACTCATAAATAATACGCCTTTGTAAATACTCCCGGTTGCAATGGCTCCTGCTATGGCAATGTAAACAAATCCGCAGGGCAATAATCCATTTAATAGTCCTATTGTAAACAAGGATTGAATACCTTTTTTTTGAAACTGCTTCGAAATTTTAGTTTTTAATGAATAAAAGAAATCGTAGAATTTTCGCGACAAATTATTTTGGAATGTAAATGTAAAAGGCGCTATTAGCACTATTAAAATCAATGAGCCTAAAATAATGGACAGTATTTGTTGAAATCCAAACAATGCAAAACTTTGCCCTATAAGTCCGAATATTGCACCAAACAAAGCGTATGTGATTACTCTGCCCGCATTATATGCTAAAATGGAAAGTACCTTATCGACCTTATTTTTTTGATTTATCGGAAGTGATAATGCAATTGGTCCGCACATACCAATGCAATGAAAGCTCCCTAAGAACCCAAGTGATATTGCTGCGAGTAGATACATTTAGTTTACTTGTATAATACCTTCATTATAATATTCTTCTCCCTTTGCCTCCCAACTTACTTGCATTTTGTATATTCCCTTTTTTAATTGGTCTGTTGATATAACTTGCATCCCAGAAGCATTCATTTCAATTGGAACTGTTTTGTCAAGGGCTGCATCCGAAGGTCTGAAAAGGAAAATACTGCCCTTTATTTTTTCAGCCTTAAACTGTTCAGCTACTTCCAGAATTAAACTATCCGTTTTTATTTTCCAGGTTAATGAACCTTTTAATGCATTGGTGCGGATAACCTTGTCAATTTTATCTTGATACTTAAGTTCCTGCTCGTAGTAATCTTTCGATACCAAGTCAACTTTTTCGCGCATAGTTAATGCAACCATACTTATAATTAGTAGTATGAATCCTACGTATAATACTGTTATTTTATATCCCCAACTCATTTTTAATGTTTAATTCTTATTGGACCTAAAAAATTTGTTTTGATTGTTTCCAACTTTTTGTCACCGGAATAAACACCAATAACAAGTTTAGTCTTTCTTCCTTTTGTGAACTCAATGGGTAGAAAAATGAAGAACTCACTTTCAGCTTTTGATTCTTTTTCAACTACCAGTTCTTTTCCGACCATTTTAATGGTGCCATTTCCTGATTCTACTTTTAAGGTAATTGGAACGCTTTTATGTGTTTTATTAATCAACTGAATATTATACAAGTTGCTAATAACATCTTTTTCCTGTTCTTGAAAAAGCATTCCCGGTGTTCTCATAATCGTTGCATCTACATCTTTTCTTGTAACAAGTAGCAGTACCAATACTCCAATTAAAACTACCAATACAGAAGTATAAGCAATAATTCTTCCAGTGATACGCAGTTTTTCTTTGTTAGCAATTCCATTCTCTGAAGCATATCGTATTAACCCTTTTGGCAGATTTACCTTTTCCATCATATGGTCACAAGCATCAATACAGGCTGTACAGTTTGTGCACTCAAGCTGAGTGCCGTTGCGAATGTCAATCGCAACAGGACAAACTTTAACACATTGATGACAATCGATACAATCTCCTTTTCCTTCTCTTCCTTCTTTTTTGTATAATTCCCTTGGCTCACCTCGCAAATAATCGTAAGCAACCAATATGGAGTTTTTATCTGTCATTACACCTTGCAATCTGCCGTAAGGACAAACTATTAAACATACTTGTTCTCTGAACCACATATATATACCATAGAATATTCCGGTGAATACAAGCAAAGCAATAAGACCACCAATATGTCGAGATGGTGGTTCATTTACAATCCTGAATAATTCATCAGTTCCTATTATATATGCTAAAAACGTATTTGCAATAATGAAGGCTACCGAAATAAATATAAGGTGCTTAGAAACTCTTTTAATGATTTTATCGGTATTGTATGGTGATTTTTCAAGCATACGTTGGTGACTGGCATCACCTTCAATCCAATATTCAATTTTGCGGAAAACCATTTCCATAAAAATTGTTTGTGGACACACCCACCCACAAAATACTCTTCCAAATACAACCGTAAATAATACAATGAAAAGTATGAAAGTTAACATACCAATTCCAAAGATGAAAAAATCTTGGGGCCAAAAAGTAATCGAAAAAAAGACAAAACGCCTTTCTAATATATTAAATAGGAAAAAAGGGTCACCATTTATTCTAACAAAAGGAAGGGTGAAAAATAGAACAAGATAGAATATACTGACAATTGACCTGGCATTGTATAACTTGCCTTTAGGTTGTTGAGCGTATATCCAATTTCTCTTCCCATCCTTGTTTATGGTTGCAATAGAGTCTCTAAAAGTTTCATCTTTCTCTGATGATATGAATTCGTCCATCTTTATTTTTGAATAACAACAACTTCTGTGCTATCCTTTGCAATTGTTTTTGTTGAATCGTTTAGATTTTCCTCTGTATACAACTCACCTTGTTTCTCTTTAGCATTTGACGGATTTGTTCCTCGAATTGATTTAATATAACTGGCTACTTCATTTATAGCTTTTGCAGGTAAGTCTTGTTGCCACGATTTCATACCTTTCTCAGGATATCCGAACTTAATTGTTTTAAAAATATCTTTAATGCTACCCTTGTGCAACCAATAATCATCCACTAAATTGGGGCCAATAGTGCCCTCTCCATCCTTTCCATGACAAGCAATACAATTGGCCATATAAACAGACTTTCCGGAAGCTATTGATTCCGCATCCGTAAGCATGCTTGCGTTGTTCTCGTCAACAAGGTTTGCTGCTTTTTTTCTATATTCTTCTAATTCCGTTTTTGCTTTTTTTAATTGTTCTTCATATTCAGCTGTCTGTAATTTTCCTGTTTTGGTAACGTGGAAGTGGATAAGATAAATTACACCCCAAACAATAGTAATGTAGAAGCCGTATTTCCACCATGGTGGTAAATTATTATCCAATTCACGAATTCCATCATAATTGTGGTCGAGCATAATATCCGCTTCCTCCTCTATGGCTACAGAGGCATTTAGTTTTTCAAGAAATGATACTTGTTTAATATTAGCTTTTGCTTTTTTCTCGGATTCTACTCTGTTTCGCTCTTCCATACCGAGCAATTGCATTGATATATTGTAAAGTATGATGGCAATAAAAACTTCCAATGCAATAATACTAACCATTAAATAAAAAGTTGTTCCGCCCAAACCCCAATATGCATTTTGTGTTTCAGCTACCAAGGAAGTTGCCGTTGATTGAGCAGACAAGGAATTTGAAAATCCACTGATTGAAAAAAGTATAATCAGCGTTTTTATACCATTGGATATTTTTCCTTTATTTTCTTTCTCAATTTTGTAGTTTATTGATGAATGTAATAAATACGCAAAAACGATAATCACAAGCAATAAAAGGATAGCGATGCTAAACAAGCCAATAAAAAGTGGGTTTGTGAATATAGATAATTCCTTTATCTGAGCCGTTTTCTGCTGCGCAGAGGCTGAGAAGTAAAGCAATGATAGTAAACTAAAACACAAAATGGATTTTGTACTTATTCTTTTTGATTTTTTATACTTTGTAGAAGCGGTCTCCATATACAAATGATTAATATTTATTTTTATTTTTCGTTATCAAATGGAAGGTTTTTCAAATCCTTGATATGTTGTTTATCGGCTTTTATCAGATACACTATAAGTAATGTGAAAAAACCGAAGAAAATAAAGAGTGAAGTCATTGGATATATTGCTATTCCGGAAATCGACTCTAAGTAGTTGATGAATTTCATTTTGTTTATCTTTTAGTAGTTCCTTTAATATCTGTTCCCATTCGTTGCAAATAAGCAATCAGTGCAACAATTTCTTTGTTTGATAAGGTTTCT
>CAIMGI010000022.1 GCA_903840505.1 uncultured Bacteroidota bacterium | reverse complement strand
GCTTTAATGCTATAAGCATCAGTCATCTTTTGTATTTTCTCTTCGGCACTTTTACCCATATCTTCGGGCATTCCTTTTTTCACAAATTTCTTAATCTCTTCGTTTGCATCTTTGCGGGAAGTGCGCAAAGTTACTTTGCAATGTTCTGCTTCTGCTCTTGCTTTTTTCACCAAGTCTTTTCTTCTTTCCTCAGTTAATGGCGGTACCGCAATACGAATAATTATTCCATCGTTTTGCGGATTAAATCCAAGGTTAGCTGCCTGAACTGCTTTTTCAATTACCGGCAACATTGCTTTTTCCCAAGGCTGAATAACAATGGTACGCGCATCGGGTGTATTGATATTTGAAACATTTGCAAGCGGAGTTCTTGCTCCATAATAATCAACAAATAAACCATCCAACATTTGCGGATTCGCTCTTCCTGCTCTTACTTTTTGCAACTCTGCTTCCAAATGGGAAATTGCCTTTTCCATTTGCTCTTCCATTGTATCAAATGTAAATTGAATTTCTTCTTGTGTCATAACAACAATTTTTATTTAAAATTAATGAAATTTTAGAATTGAACCAATGTTCCTATTTGTTCGCCCAGTATCAATTTATTTAAATTTCCCGCTTTGTTCATATCGAATACAATGATGGGAAGTTTGTTTTCATTGCACAAAGTAAAGGCTGTCATATCCATCACGTTCAAGCCTTTTTCGTATACTTCGGTAAAAGAAATGGTATCATACTTCACGGCATTTTTATCTTTTTCAGGATCGGCAGAATAAATACCGTCTACCCGTGTTCCTTTTAAAATCACATCTGCCTCGATTTCGATGGCGCGCAAAGATGCTGCTGTATCGGTTGTAAAATAAGGATTTCCGGTACCGGCACCAAAAATAACTACCCTTCCTTTTTCAAGGTGACGCACTGCTCTTCTACGGATAAATGGTTCGCAAATTTGTTCCATTGCTATTGCGGAAAGTAAACGTGTGTTTACATTTAATTTTTCCAATGCGCTTTGCAAAGCCATACTGTTTATTACCGTTGCAAGCATTCCCATATAATCACCTTGCACCCTGTCCATTCCACCTTCGCTTGCTTGTATTCCCCTGAAAATATTCCCTCCGCCTATTACAATTGCTACCTCTAATCCTTTATCAACTACTGCTTTTATTTCGTTTGCATAAATTGCCAAACGGTCGTGATCGATTCCAAATTGTTTATTTCCCATCAGCGATTCGCCACTTAGTTTCAGCAGTATTCTTTTGTATTTCATAATTTAAAAAAATTGAGAGGGTTTATTGTATACCGACAAAAATACAAATTATAAAATTTATAGCCGATGTATAAATTGGAGTAGAATAAAAATATTGTAGTTATTGTCTCTGCGCAGGTATAAATGTGCTTGGCTCGTGCGTCCCAATATCCAACATCAAAGGTCCAATATCTATTGCAACTTCTCTTGAAACCCGATGGTCTTCTCCTTCGCAATGTCGTTAAATTTTCGGGAGCGTTCGTAATTTGTTTTTCCTACCAAATATTCCAAACGGTTAATTCCGCCTAAATAGAATTTCGAAAAAATACTGTAACCGCCCACAAAAGCTGCAACATAATAATGCACGTAAACACAGTAAGCTGTGAGCGATAAGGCAGCAAGCTGTATTGCTGCACTGGCTGCTCCCTCCCAAAAATATCCTGCATACATTTGCCCGGTACCCGGCAATATATACGAAAGCGTTTGTGCCTTTTTTAAACTCTTCATTTTGGGAATAGCTTTAGTGGCATACATCAATTCTATCTCTTTATAAATGCTGTCTTTTGTTGCTTGGGGGCTTCGCGAAAGCCTAACATAATCCATCAATTTTACTTTTGCTTCAGCCCATTTTTGTTGTTCGTTTAATATTAAGCAAAACAAAGGCAATGCAGTATAAGTGATGTTACTATCAGGCACAAAAAACTGCATTTGCAAAAGCTGCGATTCAGCATTTCCAAAATCTTTTGCAAGGTAAGCCGACAAGGCATATTGGTACTTTGCTTTGTAAATAAGGGTATCGGGGAGGTTGTTGTAATTAACACGACCCATACAACGGGCTGCATCTTCATACTTCCCTATTAAATTAAGGCAGTTTGATTTTTTAATAAGTGCCTCTGTCTTTTCGTTGTTGTTGATTGCTGTGAAGCCAAGTCTTTCATACTCGATAGCTGCCGCATAGTACTGTTGCTTTTCAAACAGACTATCTGCCACATTAAAAGCCGTACTTGCTTGCGCTTTAGTTAAAAACCCTGCGCAAAGGAATATGCATATCCAGCATAATATTCCTATCCATTTCTTTGTAAAATGCATCTTTTCTTAATTTAACACTCAACACGCTGCCCCAAATATTTCCAACATAAAATATGGTAAACACACTTCCAAATGCAATAAAAGAAGGGCTTTTATATCCGCCTCTTATATAACTTTCGGCAGTTGCTGCTGCCATAGCACTCACTGTAAACAATGCCGCCAAGGCTTGTCCCTTATTACCCGCATACCATTTTCCGCTGCCGGGAATCACTGCCGACATTAAACCTGCTAACAAAGGTGATTTATCCTTAAAGGATTTCATTTTTTTGTAATTCTCTACAAAACCCTTTTCTTCAATGGAAATAGGGAAATAGGAGTAGGTAAAATTTTTTGATAAGGTATCAAAGGCTGCGTAATTTCTTGTGAGCAATGCCATTGCCGATTTTTCATAATTCAGCAATTGCTGAAGTGAATTGCTGCTATCATTTGAAACAAGTGAAATGCTTTCCAAAAGTGCGCTTGCTTCGGTATATTTTTTACCGTAAGCAATGTCGAAAGCACTGTAAAATTTTGATTTGTGATAAAACGCAGATGAAATAGACACCTTTTGTAAGTACACTGCCGAAGAGTCGACAGCCTTCATATTGTAATAGCTCCAGCCTTTAAAATAATTCAATGAGTCGAGTTGATCAACAGAAATAAGCGATTCCTTTATTTGTTTTAATACATACAATGCATCCTTGTACTCACTATTATTAATGAGGTAGGATGTAAAATTTGCCTGTTCTGTAAAACTAATACCCGACTGTGCTTGCG
>CAIMGI010000021.1 GCA_903840505.1 uncultured Bacteroidota bacterium | reverse complement strand
CAATTGACTCTATATCCTTTTTGATAATTTGTATTTCGTCTGAGTTAATATATTCAGTTTCTATCCAATTATTGTTACTCCAATTTTCAAATAATTCTTTTGTTTTTACACACGATTCTTCCGTTATATCATCGTACTCACCTGCTTTAAAGAAATCGAAAAACATTCCCGGCATTAGATAAAATAATAAACACAAACCGGCAGTTGAGCCCAAAGCAATGTAAACCTGTTTACGCTTTTCCTTTATGATGTTTGGATTTTCAACAATTTTCTTAATGGCTAATATGGCTAACAATGGCATAGCCAATTCTGCTATTACCAGTATCATTGATACTGCCCTAAATTTATTATAACCGGGTACATAATCTAAAAAGAAATCTGTTAAAGGCATAAAGTTGTTACCCCACGAAAGCATAATAGAAAGTACAGTTATAGAAAGAAGCCACCATTTTATAGGACCTTCAATAAAAAACATACCCAACATAAATAGGAAACAAATAATGGCGCTTACATAAACAGGACCTGATGTAAAGGGTTGATCGCCCCAATATTGGTCAATATTTCCAACGTACTCACGAAATTGTGGGTCAACATTTTCTAGGGCCGACTTATTATCTTTATTCGTATTTATTGCTCCCGATGCTCCACCTTTAAAATTTGGAATCATCAAAGAAAAACTTTCTCCAACACCATAACTCCATTGAGTTGCATAATCTCTATCTAAGCCTGTAGTTTTATTATCAGCATTTTCAGTAAGCTCCGACTGACCACGCGTAGTATATTTACCGTATTCCGCTGTGGCTAATAAATTGGTAATATTCGGACCAATTGCCAAAATAGCCGCAACTACCAAAAAAGCCGATTGCTTAACAAACTGCGAAATATGCTTATTTTTTATTGCATCATACAATTCAATAGCAGCTAAGGCAAGCAATATAAACAACAGATAATAAGTAATTTGTAAGTGGTTCGCCAATATTTCAAGTGATAAAAATAAAGCTGTAATCGCGGCACCCAAATACACCCTTCCCCGATAGGTGAGTATTACACCAGCAATAACAGGAGCCATGAAAGCAATTGCTAAACCTTTTGTATTATGCCCGGCCTCAATGAGTATGAAAAAATAGGATGAAAATGAAAAGGCAATTGCTCCGGCAGCCGACAAGAGCGGCTCGATTCTAAAAGTAATAAGCAATATGTAAAACCCAATTAAGCAAAGAAATAAAATGCTTGCAGGAAAAGGCAATCCCAATGTTAATATTCCACGAAAAAATGGAAGTAAGTTAGATGGATATGCAACCGAAATTTGATAAGCCGGCATACCTCCGAACATCGAATTTGTCCAAAGCGGTTCTTGACCCTTTTCTTTTCTAAAGTCCACAATCTCCTTCGACATACCTGTAAAGTTCACAATATCGCCCTGCTTTATCTTTTTAGCTTCCCCATGTGAAAATGGGAATTCCCATAAAGGAGAAAAATAAGCCAATGTAATAACAGCAAAAAATAATACTGCAAAAAAGTGGGGAAGTAATTTTTTAAAATCTATATTTTTCATATTTCAAATGAATTGTGGTTATTATTTTACTTCTTCGTAATCAACGTATTCACCTATGTCCTTATTTTTTGAAAGATTTGAATCGGGCTTATTAATAGAAACTTTCCCTGCCTCTTCACTTTTATCTTGCTTTTGATTGTAATTATTTTGAGTAAAATTAAAGCTACTCCTTGATGAAGAAGAGTTGCTGCTAAATATTCTGAAGAGAACAAAAATAATAACCAATGTTAAAATAAATTCTTGCATTTTTATTTACTTAAATACAAATTACGTTCTGAATAGATAGTATGAAAATACTCGTCTGTTAAATCATCAATAAAATAAATAGCCTCGCCTGTTGATTTCATTTCAGGTCCTAACTCCTTGTTTACCTCGGGAAATTTTTCGTAGGAAAAAACAGGAATCTTGATGGCATAACCTTTTTTGCGCGGATTGAATTTAAAATCCTTCACCTTTTTTTCACCCAACATTACTTTCGTAGCATAGTTAACATAAGGCTCATCGTATGCTTTTGCAATAAAAGGAACAGTGCGTGATGCACGCGGATTGGCTTCAATGATGTACACTATTTCGTCTTTAATGGCAAACTGTATATTAATTAAACCGACAGTTTCTAACGCCAAAGCAATCGTTTTAGTATACTTCTCTATTTGCTTCATTACGTTTTCGCTCAAATCGAAGGGTGGCAATACGGCATAAGAATCGCCCGAATGAATTCCGGCAGGCTCAATATGCTCCATTATTCCAATAATGTAAACATCCTTTCCATCACAAATAGCATCGGCTTCCGCTTCAATGGCTCCTTCTAAAAAGTGATCCAACAATACTTTGTTATCCGGTATATCACGCAAAATATTTACAACGTGTTGCTCCAATTCCTGTTCATTGATAACAATCTTCATTCCTTGTCCGCCCAACACATACGATGGTCTAACTAGTAACGGATAACCCAATTCGCGAGACAAACGAACGGCTTGTTCAGCATCCTCAATCACACCAAACTTTGGATAAGGAATGTTATTATCCTTTAACAAGGTAGAAAAGCTACCTCTATCTTCGGCTAAATCTAATGCTTTAAACGATGTTCCCAATATTTTAATACCATATCTGTCTAATTTTTCAGCAAGCTTTAACGCTGTTTGCCCGCCTAACTGAACAATAACACCTTCAGGCTTTTCATTTAAAATAATATCGTAAATATGTTCCCAAAAAACCGGCTCAAAATAAAGTTTATCGGCAGTACTAAAATCCGTTGAAACGGTTTCTGGATTACAATTAATCATAATTGTTTCATAACCACATTCTTTGGCAGCAAGTATTCCGTGCACACAACTGTAATCGAATTCAATTCCTTGTCCAATGCGATTCGGTCCGCTGCCTAACACAATCACTTTCTTTTTGTCGGAAGGAATGCTTTCGTTTTCATCCTCAAAAGTAGAATAGTAATACGGTGTTTTAGCTTCAAATTCAGCAGCACAAGTATCAACCATTTTATAAACACGTTTAATACCCATCTCTATTCGCTTAATAAACACTTCACTTTCGAAACATTTTAATAAATGTGCAACTTGCCTATCAGCATATCCTTTTTGCTTTGCTGTGTATAACAAATCACGCGGAATCGTAGTCAAACTGAATCTTTCAATCTCCCTTTCAAGCACTACCAATTCTTCTATTTGAGAAAGAAACCAAGGGTCTATTCGAGTAAGTTTTTGAATGGTGTTGAATGCAATTCCCAACTTCATTGCATCATAAATATGAAACAAGCGATTCCAACTTGGTCGCTCTAAACTTTTCAATAATTCATTTTGATTTCTTACTTCTTTACCATCGGCACCCAATCCATTACGCTTTATTTCCAGCGACTGACAAGCTTTTTGCAAGGCTTCCTGAAACGTTCGTCCAATTGCCATTACTTCCCCTACGGATTTCATTTGAAAACCAAGTTCACGGTTTGCACCTTTAAATTTATCAAAATTCCAACGGGGTATTTTTACAATTACATAATCCAGGGTAGGCTCAAAATAAGCCGATGTGGACTTTGTAATTTGATTTTGTAATTCATCTAAATTATACCCTATAGCCAATTTGGCAGCGATACGAGCAATGGGATAACCTGTTGCTTTACTTGCCAATGCAGATGAGCGCGACACACGTGGATTTATTTCAATCGCAATAATATCTTCATTTTCATCGTCACTTACAGCAAACTGTACATTACAACCACCTGCAAAATTTCCAATGGAGCGCATCATCTTTATGGCCATTGTACGCATTTTTTGATAGGTTGTGTCGCTCAATGTTTGTGCTGGTGCTACTGTTATGCTGTCACCGGTATGCACTCCCATCGGGTCAAAATTTTCTATCGAACAAATGATGGCAACATTGTCGGCAGCATCACGCAACAATTCCAATTCAAATTCCTTCCAACCCAATACCGCTTTATCAATTAACACTTCGTGTATGGGTGAAGTATGCAAACCGCGATTAAGAGCAGCATCAAACTCTTCCTTTTTATAAACAACAGCTCCACCGCTTCCACCCAAAGTGAATGAAGGGCGAATTACCAATGGGAAACCAAATTCTTGTGCAACTTCTTTTCCTTCCAAAAAGGACTTTGCAATTTTTGAAGGTGCTGAATTTACCCCAATCTCATTCATTCTATTTCGGAACTTATCTCTGTCCTCTGTAATCACAATTGCTTCTACATCTACCCCAATCATACGCACGTTGTGCTTTTTCCAAACACCCATTTCATCACATTTCATTGCGAGGTTCAAGGCTGTTTGTCCACCCATAGTAGGCAACACCGCATCAATATGTCTTTCCTTTAATATATGTTGAATTGATTGAACTGTAAGAGGCAATAAATAAATATTATCGGCTGTTACTTTATCCGTCATAATTGTAGCAGGATTCGAATTGATTAACGTTACTTCAATTCCTTCTTCTTTCAGCGATTTTGCTGCCTGCGACCCACTATAATCAAATTCACAAGCTTGCCCAATTACAATGGGACCACTGCCGATTATGAGTACCGACTTTATTGAATTATCTTTTGGCATTTATGATTGAATATTTTATCTGTTTCACAATGCTGCGAAGTTACTATTAAAAAGCGAATTTTAAAGACCTTTTTTTACCGATAATATAACAAATAACCAAGCATAAATTCCTAATTTTAAGCCTTTAACTCTTCGCTATGGAAATACAGTTTAATGAAAGCCAACGATTCAATCAGTGGTGGATTTATGCACTACTAATACCCCTATTAGGAATTGCTGTTTGGGCAGTTTATCAACAGATAATTTTAGGGATACCTTTTGGTGACAAACCTGTTTCAAATACAATGTTAATTTTTACTACACTTGCTCCTTTTGGCTTTAGCGTATTGCTCATCAGAATTTTTAAACTGGAAACAGAAATAAATGAAGAAGGATTTACGTATCGATTTTTTCCATTTCATTTGAGCAAGAAAGAAATTAAATGGGCAGATGTAGAAAAAGTTTATACCCGAGAATATAGGCCATTATGGGAATATGGCGGATGGGGAATAAAAGGATTACTTAGTAGCAGTGGAAGAGCATATAATGTATCTGGCAATAAAGGATTGCAATTTGAATTGAAAAACGGTAAAAAAGCGCTATTTGGAACCTTACAAATGGAAGAGCTTAACACTGTTCTAGCAGAGCTTCGCAAGAAAAAGATTATAGCTTAATTTATTTACCAAACAAAGCCTTTAATTCGGTAGCATCGTCCGGATTCATTCTTCCAGCTAAAATTAAAGCCAACTGCCTTCTGCGCAAAGCGCCTTCAAATCGTGATATTTCTTCTGCAGTTTCAGGAATAACGTGAGGGACAGGCAAAGGTGAACCATTTTGATCGATGGCAACAAAAGTATAGATGGCCTCGTTGCATTTTGTTCTTTCACTTGTAACAGGATCTTCGACCCACACATCAATGAACACTTCCATACTGGTGTTAAAAGTACGGGAAACCTTTGCTTCCAATGTTACAATACTACCTTGTTTTATTGGTTTATTAAATGAAACATTGTTAACAGTTGCAGTAACACACACTCTTTTACAATGCCTATGGGCCGAAATAGCCGCAGTGGTATCCATCCATTGCAATAATCGCCCACCAAATAAATTACCAATGTGGTTGGTATCATTGGGCAATACGTGTTCGGTAGTTATTGTTAAGGAATCTTTTGCGTTGCGTGGATTAAGTGCCATAGAAATGTTTTTCACAAAGATATTGTTTTATAATTTATAGTTACAATCATACATTGATACGCACATTAAAGAGCTAAATAGTGTACATTTGTAAAAAATATCTATATGCCTTTTGAATACTTAAAAGCCTTACACATTATTTTTGTTGTTACTTGGTTTGCAGGACTATTTTATATCGTTCGCTTATTTATTTACCATACAGAAGCCGAAAAAAAGGAAGAACCCGAAAAAAGCATACTTCAAACCCAATATAAATTAATGGAAAAACGATTGTGGTATGGTATTACTTGGCCATCAATGATAATTACTTTGATACTGGGCGGTTGGATGCTTTGGGAAGTACCCATCTTTTTAACTCAAGCATATTTTATTTTAAAATTATGTTTTGTAGGCGGATTGGTATTGTACCATATTGAATGTCACGTTATGTTCAAACAATTACAAAAAAACAACATAAAATATTCATCTTTTAAACTTCGTATGTGGAATGAATTGGCTACCTTGTTTTTAGTCGCCATTGTATTTTTAATTGTACTTAAAAGTAACACCGGTTTAATTTGGGGAATGCTTGGCTTTGTTGTTTTTGCAGTAACCTTATTGTTGGCAATAAAAATTTACAAGAGAGGAAGAGAAAAGGCAGAAAGTGATGGGGATATCAGTAAAGAAAATAATTAAATAGACAATAACCAAGCATTGGTACCGGATGCTTGTATTTTCCCGATACTCTTCAAGGCTTCATTCATTGTGCTGTGTCCACTAAAACAAACTCGTATTAGTCCACCGGAAGTAGTATCCACAATGGATGCGGCATAGCCTTCGAACTTTAATTTCTCCAACAATTTATTTGCATTCTCTGCTTCTCTAAAACAACCTGCAATAATATAATATTGCTTTGTGCTTGATGATTCTTGAATTACCGGCAATACAGATTTAGCAACTGTATTCGTTGAGTCGGCAACAGCCTCAAACAACTTTATGGTGATAGGTGTTGTTGTATTATCCGAAATAAAATAAGGCTTGTATTTCAATGTATCATTCGCTTCTATGGATTCTATTGCTGTAAATTTCGGTAATTCGGGCAAGGATTCACTCTTCGATTCCTTGTATAAGGCCTGTTCCTTTTCGGCAAAAGGATTCAGATTTGAATAATTTACCTGATGCAATAAATCTGTTTTTAGCGGTATCCAAACCATTAGAAACAAAATAGGCAAAAGAACAACATATGGAATAACCTTTTTGTAATTGACCTTTTTTATTTCTTGTTTTATTGGACCACGATCGATAAACTCCTTCTCAATACGTTGTGAAATATTTTCGCGTTTTATGGCAGACGAATGAAAAGATGAAAGTCCAAAAGAATCAACCAAATAATTCACTCCGTTTGCTGTAGTAAATTGAAGATTCTTTTCGATATCATAATATAAAACACCTACTTCTTCAATGGCAATCTTCTTGCTCTCACTTAAATTTGCATTAAGTTCATCAACACCCATTTGTATATTGATAAGTGCCTGCTGATAAGAACATCCCTCAACACCTACAATTTTATTTGCAAGCAAACCATCGTTATTTGTTAAATTTTTATTGAATAAAATATTTTTGGAAGGAGGCTCAAAAGTATGTTGTGTTGGATGTATACGAGCGGGAGCATAATTGGCAACAAAGCCACCAAAGCCTGGAATAACCACACAATCGTGTTCAAACAACAAGTCTCTTATGTAGCTATCTAATTTCATAAATCCGTAAGGCGAAATTACTAAAAATTGAGCAATAAATAAAGCTTGATAATCAGCAACTTAAATTATATTCCTTCCCTCAGCTGTTTCAATAACAGTTCAATATCGGCAGGGGAATCAATTGCCGTATAAGTAGTTGAAGGCACTACTTTTACTTTTATTTTGTAGCCATTTTCAATCCAGCGCAATTGTTCAAGGGATTCGGTGAGTTCTAAAAAACTCTTCTTTAATTGAGTGATGCTTAAAAGTGTACTTACCTTATATCCGTATATACCAATGTGCTTGTAGTAATTACCTTGCTTAAGCCATTCGCTTAACAATTCAGCATTACGATTGTGTGGTATGGCGGCACGACTAAAATAAATAGCTTCATTGTTCTTGTTCAATATTGCTTTTACCACATTCGGATTTTCGATATCCTCTTCGTTTTTTATAATAGAAACAAGGCTTGCCAATTCATCCTTTTCATTTTGGAAACACTTGGTTAATTCATCAATGTGAGCAGCATCAATATATGGCTCATCTCCTTGAACATTTATTACAATATCATCATTCTTCAAGCCAATTTTTTGAGCAACTTCAGCACAACGGTCGGTACCACTTTGATGGCTTACATCCGTAATGATTACCTCACCACCAAATTTTTTAACACAGTCTGCGATTCTTTCATCGTCAGTTGCAACAATTACTCTGCTTATGCTTTTAGCTTCTTTAGCCCTGTTATAAACCCGCTCAATCATCGACATACCATTAATGTCGGCAAGAGGCTTACCCGGAAAACGAGTAGAGGCATAACGAGCAGGAATAATTGCTACAAACATCATAGATATATTTATTACAAATATACTAAAAGCCTTGTAGAATATTTCTAGAAGGCTTTTAATAGAATCAATTATGTATTTAAAATTTACCTCTTAAGGTTACAATTAAATTCCTTCCCGATGCACCTATATTGGAACCAAAAACACGGTAATTTTGGTCAAGAATATTCTCCAGCGCCATTTGAACCTGTACATTTTCAGTAAACTGGTATGCCCCTCGCGCATTCAATGTACACCAAGAAGGCATACCACTTGGAGTTGCATAAGCTATGTTATCTTCCCCAACTATATTATAGTCCTTATATGCTTTCCAACCGTTATACATTACAAAAAATTCGCTTTTAAATTTATTCAGGTTCAACAGTAAGCTTGTTTTGCCAAATACCGGTGGAATATGGTCTAACGGATAATCGACTGAGTCCGTTTTAATTCTGCCATATGTATAATTAAGGGAGCTTGTTATTGCAAAATTATCCGACACATCGGCAAGCAAATTAATGCTGCCGCCATATATATATGCCTCTACTGCATTTACATTACTTTTAACCTGACTCAAAGTTCCATTAAACAAAATACTATCTTGTCCGTTAAAGAAGGCTTCTTTGGTTGTTATGGCATTTTTATAAATAGTATAATAAGCAACAGCTTCTGTTCTTACCCGTTTATTAAATCCTTTTGCAATACTTAACTCTCCATTATAAGTATACTCCGGTTTTAAATTAGGATTCGGAACCACAACACTTCCTGCAACACTTTCAAACACCTTGCTTAAATCGTCCACATTGGGTGCACGAAAACCCGTTGAGCCAATAATGCTAAAACGCCATTCTTTACCAGGCATAAATACCATTCCAATATTTCCATTCAATGCCCCGTTCATTTGATTTACTTCCCTAAATGGAAACGGAAAAAATGTAGTATCATTAAATAAAGAATTAAGCGACACATAACTATAACGAAGCCCTTCCGTTAAAATAACTTTCGGTGAAATTTCAAATGTATGTGTTACATACAGAGCTGCCGATTGCATATTGGAGCCACCATCGGGATAACGTGTATCGAGTGGGCTTTCTACTCCAGTAGTAATGTCCGTTTGAAAAGCCGTAGAATTCACTTTATTATATGTCCCTTCCAATCCATACCGTATTTCATTCCTTTTTACACGCTTTGCTAAATCGGTATTCAAGGTAATAATGTCTAACTTTTCGATACGATTATTTAATGCATTCTTTCTGTATCTCCTATCGTGACGACTTTCTTCGATATTTTGATAGGCAACAATTACACGGGCATTATCATATATTCCTCTCTGCTTTTTAAGATTTAGTGCATACGATCCAAACACTCTTTTTTGAGGACCATAATACCATTCTGCAAATTTAGGTTTACCGCCCGACACTTCCGTTAATCGGTCGTATCGAGGAACATCACCCGAATTCGAATACTGGAAATTCAATACGTGATCAACCCTTTTACTCTGCTTGATTAATACTTTTTGTAAAATATCGTATTGTTGATAACCGGATTGTCTTTGTACATCCGGATTGCTTGTCTTAATAGTGCTGTCAATTCCATTTATCCGATCTACATAAAATGTACGTTTACCCCAATCGCCATAAAAAGGATTGCGGTTATTACCTTGTCGTAGGTCACCATAATCAGAGTAAGTGATACTTGTAAGAAATGCAACCTTATTTAATCCAATATTAAAATCAACGTGAGCCGATTTTTCCTCACAGGAAGTAGAATACCTTGTAAAGGCATTCGCTTTTATCAATGCTTTGCTTCCACTATCGGCCAACATAGGGTTTTTGGTATAAAAGTGCATAACACCTCCTAAAGCATCACTCCCATATACAACGGAACCTGCTCCAAAAACTATTTCTACTCTATCCATAATGGTGTTATCAAGCGTAATCACATTTTGAATATGACCACCCCTATAAATAGCATTGTTCATTCGAACACCGTCAACAACCATCAACACCTTATTTGTCTCAAAACCTCTAATAATATTACTGCCACCGGCTTGTTGACTTTTTTGTACCAAAACATTTCCAGATTGTTGTATTACATCGGCCATTGTTTGCTGGTTCATAAATTGAAGTTCCTTACTCTTCATAACTTGTATTTGCTGAGGAACATCCTCCTTTTTTTCCTCAAACCGACTTGCAGAAACAACCAATTCACCAATAGAATAGGTTTTATCAGACATTCGAATTTTAAATTTAGCCGATTCAATCTGACCATAGCTTAACACCATTGTTTTATATCCCACAAACGAAAAGGAAATACTATCAGACTGTTTCAAGGATGAAATATCAACTACTCCTTTATTGTTGGTTTGAAGTGTTAAATTAGAGGAGTTACTTTTTACTAAAATATATGGCAATGGTTGAGAAGTTGTTTTATCGAGAACAGTAACTTTTTGAGAAAAACCCGGTACGATATAACACACACACAACAATGCGAACAAAATTATTTGTTTCATTTTTTGATTTATTTAAATTATTAAATACGTTGAAATCGAAAGACTGTAAAGGAACTCACGATCTTCTATGCTAAAATAATAACTTAACTAAATCGAGGGGGAATAAAGGGCGGGCTTGTTGAAAGTGAAGGAATGCTAGAAAAATAATTAAAGGTATTCTCTTCCAGTAAAGTTTGAACTTGAGAAACTATATTGGCAACAGACAATAAAACAACGGAATGCATTTTAAAAATACGCTTAGCGCCTTGTTTGGTCGAAGCATCGTTTGAATTTTCCTGTGATTGTTTACTTAAAAAAGCAAGCAGTTTCCCCTCTTGTTTATCTTGAATACAATATATTGTTACATTATCACTATTCAATTCCTTCGAAACAAGATCGTACATATTGCCTAAATACTTAAACTCCTTACCTCCATCTTCCCACTCCAATGTGGAATAGGCTTTTTTATTGAAAGTAAGAACAGTCAATTGATTTTTGTACTTCTCTGACTTCACATATTGTTTCATTTCCCTCTTAATTTCGGCTCTTCTCATCAAATAAAAAGGGTAATATGCCAATAAATTAAAGACAAACAACAATAACAAGGCGTAGGATAAAACTCTTTTCACAAAAACAAATTTACGAAATATTATTTATTCGATTCTTAAATTCAAGCGAGTTCTCTTTTATTTCCTGAAAACTGCGTATACTTGTGTTCAATATATTTATGATTGGCAAAATAAAAAAGACTATTGGCAGAAGGGAGAAAATATCTTTCCCCGACTTGGGATTGTTTAACATTGAGGCAAAAGTGGATACTGGAGCCTATACTACAGCTCTGCATTGCCACGATATACTGATGGACACATCTTTTGAAAAACCTGTATTATTGTTCAAATTACTCGACCCTTCACATCCTGAATACAATGAGCAAGAGCACCGTTTTACAGATTTCAGTAAAAAAGAAATTAAAAACTCTTTTGGTGACTTAGAGGAAAGATACATTATAAAAACCAAGGTTAAAATTGGCAATAAAACAATAAATACCTTAATTTCGTTGACCGATAGGGGCAATATGCGCTATCCTGTTTTGATTGGGAGAAAGCTGCTAAAAAACAGATTCATAGTTGATATTTCAGAAATATACTTAACCGAAAAAAAGATAAAAAAGTAGTATGAAGATTGTTATTCTTTCAAGAAATCCGAATTTATATTCTACAAAAAGATTGGTAGAAGCGGGACATAAACGCGGTCACGAAATGGTAGTGCTTGATCATTTAAAATGTGTATTAGTAATAGAAAAAGGAAGACCACATATTTTTCATAAGGGTGAAGAAGTAAAAGGAGTGAATGCTGTTATACCAAGAATTGGCGCATCGGTAACATTTTATGGGGCGGCCGTTGTTCGTCAGTTTGAAATGATGAAAATATTTACTGCCGTTGAATCACAAGCTTTGGTTCGTTCACGCGATAAATTAAGAAGTTTACAATTGCTTTCCAGAGCCGGTATAGGAATGCCCAAAACCGTATTTGCCTCCCATCCTAAAAATATTGACAGTATAATTCAACAAGTTGGTGGAACACCTTGTGTTATTAAGCTATTGGAAGGCACACAAGGTATTGGTGTAATTTTAGCTGAGACACAAAAATCTGCAAAATCGGTTGTTGAAGCTTTTATGGGACTAGAAGCAAATATATTGGTTCAGGAATTTATCAAAGAAGCAGGAGGTGCTGATATAAGGGCATTTGTGGTAGATGGACAAGTTGTGGGTGCAATGAAAAGACAAGGAGCAGAAGGTGAATTTCGATCGAATTTACACAGAGGAGGCAGCGCCACAGTTATTGAATTATCACCTGAAGAAAAAGCCACAGCTATTCAATCGGCAAAAAAATTAGGATTGGCAATTGCAGGAGTTGATATGCTTCAATCGAGCAGAGGTCCATTGGTTATGGAAGTAAATTCATCACCCGGATTGGAAGGTATTGAAGGTGCAACCAAAATAGACATAGCAGGAAAAATCATTGAATACATTGAACGCAACGAGTTTCTTTAAACCGGTTTAATGTAATATACGTACTGATTATAAAATATAGTAATCAGAAAAATCCAAAACAGTATTTCAGCTAAACGCAATCGCTGCGTGTTTAAAAAATAATTTGCAACGTATACAGCAATAGGCATTGCAGCAATTGCCAAATAATTAAACTTCAGTATTGGGGCCATAAAAAAACTAACGAAAGAAAGTCCAATCATCCACAAAAAAAACAAAAATACGTTGCCCGAAAATGCTGTATTCACAGGCAATCCATTGAGTAATTTAATAAATGAAACAGCAATTACGAACAACAAAGTAGTTACCAAAATGATAAATGATGTTGGCTCTGAAGCAATACTAAATTTACTATCAGAAACAGGGAAGAAAATTTTATCGAACAGAAAAAACCCTACTTTGTCGAGCCAAAAATAATAGGTAAAAGCAAACAAGTAAGGTACAATAAAACCTAAAAAAGAAATAATCCATTCGCGCCATACAAAGGGACGTATTACCAATAAACATACCCACACCAATGGGAATAAAACAATAGCAGGGAAATAAAACAAGGATGCTATAGAAATGTATAACCCGGCATCAAATATATTCCCAAAGGCTTCTTCCTTACGGTAAGTACCCAGCATTTTATGCACAGCTATTAAAATGAAAAAATTACAAAACAACAAAGGGTGCAGCATCAAATAAGCTTTGCATATACTCATAAACAAAGCATATATCAGTGCTGGGATGTATGATGCTTTCCCTAACAATTCGTGTTTATTTACAATATAATTGAAATAGAATGATTGTGTTAATACAAGCAGAATAGCAACAATATATTGTACGATTAAATTAGTCCCCAACAAATTGCAACATATTTCATACAAAGGCATTGTATTTTTAACATTAACTGCCACCGGACTTAAAAAACCGAACATCCATATTGCAGCAGTAAGTAGCGCTATTAATGCCGCTGCTGCCAATTGGTTGTATCTAAAAAAACGAATCACCCTGAATTGTTAATTATTAATTTTGTGTAAATTAAAATAAATTTTACTTTTGTGCATCAAATAAACTAAATTAATATGGATAAGGTATTTTATTGCATCGCTGATATTTTTAACGGACTTTTTGAAATATTGGTAAAAGTAGGTCGTCCTTCTAATATGTTATTTATCGCCATTGGATTTGTAGGATTCTTTATTTGGACATTTTACGGACCGAAATACAAAGAACCTAACAAATAGTTAGCTTTTCAAATTTAGTCCCGATTCATTAAATCTTTCCCAATATCTTTTCTGTAATATTTATTATCGAAATTTATTCGTTCAGCATTTTTCATTGATACCCCAACTGCTTCTTCTATTGTATTTCCGTAAGAAGTTATTGCCATTACTCTCCCCCCGTTAGTTACTATATTCTCCCCTTCTATTTTAGTACCTGCGTGAAAAATCAAACTTTGTGTTACATTTTCTATTCCTATTATAATTTTCCCTTTTTCAAAATCACCGGGATAACCACCCGAGACAAGCATTACGGTAACAGCAGTTCTTGTATCAAGTTCAATTTTAATTTCATTTAAGGTTTGCTTTCCAACGGCTTCAAACAATTCTAACAAATCCGACTTTATTCTCGGCACAACTACTTCCGTTTCAGGATCACCCATACGGCAATTGTATTCAATAACATAAGGTTCACCTTTACAATTCATCAATCCAATAAAAATAAAACCTTTGTACTCAATGTTCTCTTTTCTCAAACCCTCAATAGTAGGAATTACAATTCTTTCTTCTACCTTTTTCAAAAAAGTTTCATCGGCAAAAGGGACAGGTGAAACAGCTCCCATACCTCCTGTATTTAAACCTGTATCGCCCTCTCCTATTCGTTTATAATCCTTTGCAGAAGGAAGTATTTTATAATTTTTCCCGTCTGTTAAAACAAAAACAGACAATTCTATGCCTTTCAAAAATTCTTCAATTACAACCTTGCTGCTTGCTTCACCAAATTTAGCATTACCTAACATTTCGGATAACTCAGCTTTCGCATCTATTATATTATCAGGTATAACAACCCCCTTACCTGCAGCAAGTCCATCCGCTTTTAATACATAAGGAGGATTAAAACCCTCAAGAAATTTTAATGCATCAGGCAATTGTTCTTTTGTGAAAGTTCCATAACGGGCTGTTGGAATATTATGACGAATCATAAACTGTTTCGAAAAATCCTTGCTTCCTTCTAATTGCGCACCTGCTTTAGAAGGCCCTATAACAGGAATATTTTTTAACTGAGCGTCTTCTTTAAAAAAATCATAAATCCCTTTTACCAAAGGCCCTTCCGGTCCTACCACAACCATTTTAATGGTGTTTTCAATCACAAATTTCTTTATACTTTCAAAATCAGATTCTCCAATATTTACATTGGTCGCAAACTGTAAAGTACCCGCATTACCAGGGCAAACAAATAGTTTATCCAACTTTTCACTTTGTGCCAACTTCCAGGCAAAAGCATTTTCTCTTCCACCTGATCCTATTATTAATACGTTCATATTTTATAAATACTTAATAGATTGATGTAATACAGTCTATATTTTTAAGACAATTTTATGATAATTATGGCAAAGATATAATAAATAAATACGCCAAGCGCAATTTTATTTACCTCATTTACAAGTAATTGAATTTTATTTTAGTACTATGTATTGCATAATACAATTATATACACATATCTTTGTATCGCATTATTTAATAAAAATAAAAAAATGGAAGTAAACATTGAAAATACGAAAGCGCAAATGCGAAAAGGGGTGTTGGAATTTTGCATACTTTCTATTCTCTCGGATGGCGAACATTATCCGTCTGAAATAATAGAAGGAATGAAAGAGTCTAAATTAATAGTAGTTGAAGGAACACTTTACCCTTTGTTAACACGATTAAAAAATATTGGTCTACTTGCCTACCGTTGGGAAGAATCAACATCAGGTCCACCTCGCAAATATTACAAGTTAACACCACTAGGTGAAAAATTTTTAAAAGAGCTTGAAAATACGTGGGACGAATTGGTTGAAGCCGTAAATAAAACAACAAAGAAAAATAAATAATAACAAATATATCCTCACAAAAAACAAACACAATGAACAAAACAGTTACCATAAACATAGGCGGATTAGTATTCCACATTGAAGAAGACGCTTTTGATAAACTGAGCAATTACCTTAAAAGCATACGTAACACTTTCAACAATTCGGATGGCAAGGATGAAATTATGGCCGATATTGAGGCGCGCATTGCTGAATTGCTGAAAGAAAAATTAGGTACCTATCGCCAGGTAGTACTAATTAGCGATGTGAGCGAAGTTATCAATATTATGGGAAAACCCGAAGATTATTCAGAAGGCACTACAAGTGAAGAAAAAAGCAGCTCGGAAAAAGATGAGACTAATTCAAACAATACGCGCCATAGAGTTTTTAGAGATCAGGATGATAAAGTATTGGGCGGAGTATGTTCGGGAATTTCATACTATTTTGGTATTGACCCAATATGGTTGAGAATTGGTTTTGCCATTGCATTCTTTTGTTTTGGAACAGGATTGATTTTATATATTATTCTTTGCTTGGTAATTCCAAAAGCAAAAACAACTGCCGAAAAATTGGAAATGCGTGGAGAAAAGATAAACGTTGATAACATCAAGAAAAGTATTTATGAAGACTTAGAGGATGTAAAAAAAAAGGCAAATGAATTAAAAAATGATGCAAAGGAATGGGGCAAAAACGGCAAAACAAATGCCCGTGATTTTGGTGATAGTCTTGGCAATTTCATTACTACTGTTGTTGGCGGAATCATCCGCGTAGTTGGGAAAATAATTGCAGTAATATTTATCTTTATTGGAATTGCATTGATTATCGGTCTACTGGGTTCGGTTTTGGGACTTGGAAACTTTGTTCATATGAACCATACAGTAAATGATATTACAACCACAACATCATTTTCTTTATTGGATTTTCTGAATGTAGTTTTTGATGGAAACGAACAAATTACTTTGGTTATAATTGGAATACTTTTAACTGTTCTTATACCTCTTAGTATGCTTATTTACAAAGGGATTAGAATTCTCTTTAGTATACCAAGAAAAAGTAAAATTATAAATGGAACAGCTGCAGTTTTATTTACTTCTGGAATTCTAATTTTAATTTGGGTTGGGTATAAAGTAAGTAAAAACTTTGCTGAAGAAGCCAATCACAAAGAAACTATTACACTTAAACCTTTTGCTTGTGACACATTGTTTATTAAAGCTATAAACGAAACAAAATATGACTTTGATAACCAAGAAGGTTATGATACCCACATAACAGTAGGCAGCTGGAACTTGGTAAATATCAATGATAAAAAAATTAATTTTGGTTATCCAAAATTAGATATTGTTCAAAATGACATTGATAGCTTTCAGGTAGTTTTAATGAGATCGGCAAGAGGTTTAACAAAAAAAGATGCTGTATCACGTGCAAAAAATATTGAATATGATTTTACGCAAAATGATTCTGTAATAGAATTTGATTCCTTTTATGAAATATTAAAGGACGATAAGTGGCGGAATCAGGATTTAACAATAATTTTAAAAGTGCCATTAAACAAAGTAATTTACCTTTCAAAAAGCACCGCAAATATACTTTTTGATGTAGAAAATGTTACTGACACCTATGATAGAAAAATGGTAAGTAGAAGATGGCTTATGGGTCCTAATGGTTTAGAGTGCCTTGATTGCGATGGTTTAAAATTGAAGAAAAAGAAATATCACTCCATTGAAGAATCTATTGACAATTCGCTTGATAAAATTGATGAATCCTTAGATAAAGCGGAAAAGAAATTAAATAATTATTAAACCACCTTTAGGAAAACTACAATTTACGAATAACAAAAAGACCGTCACGTATAGGAAATAATATTTTTTCTACCCGCGTGTCGGTCTTTATTTTTTTGTTAAAGTTATCTATAGCCAAAGTGTCTTTATCCATTTTGCTAAGTTCATCCAGCACTTTTCCACTCCACAAAACATTGTCAACTATGATATAGCCACCTTTGTTTGTTTTATCAAAAACCAAATCATAATAGTTCGAATAGTTCACTTTGTCAGCATCAATAAAAATCAAATCGAATGTTTCATCCAAACTCGGAATAACATCTATTGCATTTCCAATAATGTATTTTATTTTGTTAGAACAACCTGCTTTTTCAAAATAGGTTCTTACCATACCCTCTAACTCTTCATTGATGTCGATGGTATAGAGTAAGCCATTTTCACTTAAGCCCTCACATAAACATATTGCCGAATAACCAGTATAAGTTCCAATTTCAAGTATTCTATTCGGCTTTAGCATATTACTAAATGTACTCAACACCCTTCCTTGAATATGGCCTGATAACATACGCGGCATCATTACTTTCAAATTTGTTTCCCTGTTTAATTCCGCTAAAACAGTGCTTTCTTCATTCGAATGTTGAATAGTATAATCTTCAATTGCTTTATCCAAAAAGTCCATTTAAAATATATTTAATTACATTATTACTTTCATCACAAATATAATTTAATAAATAATAAAGGACGGTTATTAACGGATGCATGTTTGTAAATTATTGGTTAGACGTTAATTCTCAAGCAGCTTTTTTAGGATTTTAGCCATGTGAAAAAATATTTAGCCATTTCAATTTTTTCATTAACCGTATTCTGCAATACTGTTAATGCCCAAAGCAATGTTCTGGAAATTGAGAAGGAAGACGAAAAAGATTATCTGGCTGCAGAAGATTTATTCGATGATGGCAAGTATTCACAAGCCATACCATTCTATCAAAAGCTGGAAAAAAATACCCAAATAAATCATATTTGAATTATAAAATTGGTATTTGTTATTTATATCGAATTGTAGATATAGATAAATCAGTCGAAAAATTAGAAGCTGCTTATAAAAAGGACAAAGAATTAGAAGATATTACTTTTTACTTAGGTAAAGCCTATTTGCTTAACTCAAAGTTTGATGATTCAAAAGTAATGATGAAAAAATTTTTAATAGACCCTATCGATTCCAAAAAAACACCTGTTGCTGAACGCATCATACAAAATTGCGACAATGCAAAAACAATGCTAAATGATACGATACCAGCAGGAATTCAAAATTTAGGAGACCCCATTAACACACCTAACTCGGAATATGTTCCGGTAATTTCAGCTGATGAGTCTGTGCTTATATATACCTATCTAGGGGAACGAAGCAAAGGTGGTTTGCAAAATAACAAGCACAAACCGGATCCTGAAGGAGATTATTACGAAGATATTTTCATTTCATTTAAGGTAGGAAGTCATTGGCTTGATGCCGAAAGTATTGGTGATAATATTAACTCAACAGGAAATGATGCTCCAATTGCACTTTCACCAGACGGACAAAAACTTTTTATTTTTAAAAGCACACTTAAGGATAAAGGTGATATTTATATGAGCAAGCTTGATGGGAATACTTGGTCGGTGCCTGTAAGTTTAAATTCAAACATCAACACCAATATGTGGGAAGGCAGCGTTACCTTATCAAGCGATGAACGTACACTTTATTTTGCAAGTGAAAGGAAGGGCGGATTCGGAGGCAGAGATTTATATCGCTCCCTTTTACAAAGCGATGGCACTTGGGGAAAAGCAGAAAATTTGGGGCCAACCATAAATACTCCCTATAACGAAGATGCTCCTTTTATCCACCCGGATGGAAAATCATTTTATTTTAGCTCGGAAGGCCACAATAGTATTGGGGGCTATGATATATTTAAAACAAAATTAGGAGAAGATGGGATTTGGAGCAAACCAAAAAATTTAGGGTTACCTTTAAATACACCTGGAGATGATAAATACTATGTAATTTCTGCTGATGGATTAACTGGCTATTATTCTTCTGGAAAAGTAGGTGGATTTGGTCAGCAAGATATATACACCGTTACTCCTGGAGTATTTGACGAAAAACCGGTACTTGCTTTAATAAAAGGTGTAGTATTTATGGACGACCAACCCGGAAAAGCAAACATCATCGTTTCTATTGCCGACAACGGTGATGTGGTGGGTAATTTTTCATCCAATTCTTCTACAGGAAAATATTTGTTGGCATTACCTCCTGGTAAAAATTACAAAGTGGCTTTTGAAATTGAAGGTTCTAAATCGCATATTGAATATGTAAATATTAAGTCTTTAGACAGGTTTGTTGAAACGATACAAGACTTCCATTTATACAGCGAAAATTTCACACAAGAAAAAATAGCAAATGCGGACTCAACCAATGTTCTTGACAGCAGAGTAAAAGAAGAAGTTAAAAAAATCCAAATGCGGGAAATATTGGCTCAGCAAAAAGATTCTGTTTACCGTAATATATTAAAAAACAATGGGTATGAGCAAAAGAAAGATGTAGGGTTTTTCATTGTACTTTGTGATTTAATATGAGACAGACAGTGTTAAAATAGTAACGTCAGAAATAGCAAATGGTGGTACTCGTTATTCGGCAGGACCATTTAACACTATTTTGGAGGCCGAAATGTTTAAAAACAATTTATTCCACAAAGATTCTGTGTGTGCAAAAAATTCCAAGATTAATATCAATGACAAAGGTGAATTTAAAGACATACAGCAGTACTACAATAAGTATTACAACGACACAAACAAAGTGATTGTTGCCGATAATCCAAATAAACAAGTTGATAATAACAAAGATCTAACTACAGCATTAAAAAATATTGCTGATAAGCCTATTGAGGGTTTAAGTGTTAAATTAGAAATTGGTGCTTACAAAGACGAAAAAGAATTCAAATTGGACAAACTTAGCGAGTTTGGAAAAATAGAAAAAAAGAAATACGATGATGGTATCACACGATTCACCATTGGTCCTTTCAAAACAGTTGCAGAAGCTGAAGCATTGAGAGAAAAAGTACTTGCAAAATATCCTGAAGCTAAAGATATTTTCACAATGGTGTTCTCTTTGGAAAAACCTTCCTATCCAAGAACAACACCTTGCGATTCAATGCCATTTTTTGACTATGTTGCTTATTTCGATGGCAAAGATTTAAACGACCCTTTTGTATATGACGGTTTAGTTCAAAGAGCAGGGAATTACTGCCACGGTGATTTAATATTCAAGGTACAAATTGGCGCATATCGTCACCCTGAAAATTATAAATATCCCAATCTAAAAGAATACGGAAGTGCTGAAATAAAGGAATATCCTGACGGAATTACCCGATTTACTATGCGTGAGTTTAAAACTTTAGGAGAAGCTGAAGTTTTCCGCCAAGAAGTAATTAAAAAAGGCACCTTTGATGCTTGGATAACGGCAATTTACAAAGGACAACGTATGATACTTACGGATCTTATTAAAGTGAACTTTTACAACCAGAAGGTGAATTAACTAGGGGTTTGTTAAACCACTTACCTCCACTAGATCATATTCTATTGACACCCCAACCGATTCTACAATACGTCCTATTTCCTTTCCATCTCTCATAATTATAAACGTTGGTATACAGTGAATTGAATATTGAGATTCCAATCCTGCAGGAGATGTTTTATTTTTATCTAATAAATACAATTGTATCCTGTTTCTTTTGATACCTGCCAAGTCCATCACTTTACAAAACTGTGGCACTAATTTCCTAGTATCCTCACACCAAACACCTCCAAAAACTAAAAACGTTGTGTTTTTAGGCAAGGTAAGCAACATATCAATGGCCGAACTATTGGCAGAGTAATTATTATAACCCTCACTAAACCAAGCACTGTATTTATTGCTTTCAAGTATATTTATATTATAAAGACCAACAATATTACCATCTTGATCCACAGATGTATTATTTCTGTTTTGAGAATAAGCAGTTATATTCATTAAAATAAACGAAATAGCAAAGAGTAAATTTTTCATTTTGTGCATATATACTTCCAAATTTAGTGAATTACTTTGATTGTTTAATTTTAATTTTGGCAAATTATGTTCAAAATCATCCTACACTTCGTTGCTATTTTAATTGCTTTGGCAGGTTCCATAGAATACAACAAAGTGACCACTCCTGTTAAAGAACCATCCACAATTGAAGAATTGGGCGAATTACTATTCTTTGATAAAATATTATCGGGTAATAAAAGTATTAGCTGTGCATCTTGTCACAAACCCAATATTGCTTTTGCCGATAATGTAGCTTTTAGTTTTGGTGTTGATTCATTAAAAGGGATTCGAAATACTCCTTCTGCAATGAATGTAGGTGATAGACCAAGTTTTTTTTGGGACGGCCGAGCTGCTTCATTGGAAGAGCAAGCGCTTATTCCCATCTCTAATCCAATTGAAATGAATTTAAAAATAACAGAGGCTATTAATCGATTAAACAAAAGCAATACATACAGCAAATACTTCAATATATTATTCAAGGAAAATGCAAATGCAAAGAACTTAGGCATTGCAATTGCAGCATTTGAAAAAACATTGGAAACATCAAATACTTCTTTTGACAGGTATATGAATGGAGATAGCTTGAACTATTCAGAAAGTGCAAAAAGAGGAAGAATTCTCTTCAATGTTAAAGGTAAATGCTTCGATTGCCACTTTGGCCCTGATTTTACCGGGGATGAATTTAGAAACATTGGACTATACAATGGAAAAGAACTAAATGATGAGGGCCGTTCCGCTATAAGTAAAAATGAAAAAGACAAAGGGAAATTTAAAACTCCATCTTTGCGAAACGTTGCTGTAACAGGACCATATATGCACAATGGAATGTTTACAAGCCTTTCACAAGTTATCGATTATTACAATACTCCAACAAAAATTGTAAGCGGTTCAATAAATACTGATTCGCTTATTGTGCCCGATTTACTTTTAAGCAAGCAAGATAAAATTGACTTAGAAAACTTTTTGAATACACTTACAGATGATAGGTTTCTGAAAAAATAATTTCAGAATAGCCTTATTCATCTTTCTTAACATCCTCCTTTACTTCCTCTTTTAATTCCTCTTTTTTCTTTTTTGATTTAAAAAATGCTTTATACCTTCTCAACAATTCGCCAAAAGTGTTAAATTCTTCCTTATAGGTTAAACCAACACCCTGCTTATAAGGTGAGTTATTTGAAATAACAGTGTTCTCATACGTTTGATTATATGCTTTAACCCGCAATTTACCATCCTGTGTTAACTTATATTCAATGTTCACATCCCCTACCAAGTTACTCGCTGAAGAAGTATTATTAGTTGCCGTTGGGCTATTTGCAACACCAAAGTTGCCATCTATACTCATTCTGTCATTAAACAATTGTTTGGAGAGCGAAACTTGCAATTCTTTGCTGGTAACCTGATCGCCTGCTTTATAATTAACCCCAATATCAACCTGGTCGGTAATCTGTGATAGCCAATTACTCAACTGATTAGACAACAATTCCGATGAATTTGAACTTACAGCTCCTGCAGTTCCCGTTGACGCTCTATCGGAGGGAGGTTGAAATTTCCCCGCCAAAAGCAAGGAAAATACTTGTTTATTCAACTCTCCATCATTTTGTGTTATCCTCAATAATTCATCTTGAATCGGTTGATCGGAATTGGGAATAACAATATCAAACTTTACAGTAGGGTTCATCAATTTATCTGTCATTTTTAATTTACACTCAACAGGTACCCTTTTACTATAATTAGTAGTTGAACTTTCTCCCATAAGATCAATAAGCGAAGTTCTTAAATTATAGGTCGCATTTAAATTTATTTCAGCATCGTATGGATTACCGTGCCAAGCAATGGTACTACCTTGATCAATTTTAAATTTTTTGTTTATGATATTTTTAAGTGTGAAGAGATAATCTCCCTTCTCAATCACGTAATCGCCAAAAATATTGAACTGGCCAAGTGTATTGATATTCATTTTTATGTTACCTCGTCCATTCGCTTTAATTATATCTCCAATTTTCGAGTCGAATATTAGTTGAACTTGAGCATCAGGTGTTACATCTAAATTAAAATTAAGTTGAATCCCAGAAAGATCTAATTTGTATTTATCGTCCACTTTTACTGTATCACTAACGTAATTTACAAAGCGAATAAAATCGTTAGAGCTAACATCTTCAGCACCTGCAAGTGGTATGTTAAAATCGGTTCCTTTGTTTGTTTTTGCATCAATATCGATTGTTGTATTCTTTAAATCGGTTGATATGTGAATCAAACCTGTAGCAAAGGCTTTTCCATAATAGGAAGCATTTTGACCTTCATTTGTATTTAAACAAAATAGGTTCTTGGCATTGATATTTATATCTACATTAAAATTCTTAAAATAACTATGCGTAATTGTTGTATTTATTATCGCTGTATTAGGCGAAATTGGTTTACCCTTTTCAGAAATAGGTGAATCAAACATCAACATATCCTTTATTGTAATCTCATTTTCAGCAAATTCAACAAGTCCATTTGGAATGGTGTAAAAAGTATTCAAATAATCGAAAAGAAAACTATTTTTTTGAACCTCCAATGACCCTGTTAATATTGGTTTTTCAGGGCTTCCCTTCAAAAACAAATCTCCTGTTGCCACACCCCCAATTTTACTCACTAAATTTGCCGTATATTTTTCAACCAATTTCAACTGCGTTTTTTGAAATTGCAATTCCAAGTCAAAATTATCACTCTCCTTGTTCGGGTAGTAAAATCCGGAAAAACCTATGGTCGGTATTTCCCCCCGCATAAACTTACCATTCAAGGCAACTGATTCCTTCTTACTGTTCCACAATGATATTAATGAACCGCTCCCTATTGGAACATCATTTACGAGCAAGTCTGTAATATTAGCACCGGCTGTATACACAGGACTATCATACAAACTTGAAATGGATGCATTTCCTGTTATAATACCATTGATTGTAATATCACTTTTCTTCAAAAATGGATTTGCGTAGGCTAAATTAAATTTATCTAAAAACACCATTAATTGATCGCTTTTGTTTTCTGAAATTTTACCTGACACTTTCACATACTGACCTGAACTGGAAATACTAAAATCATTTATACTTATTTGAGTGCTGTCAATTTGAATACTATTATTATCATTCACAATCCACAATGAGTCCTCCAGAAAGAATTCGGATGTTAAAAATTTCATATTTATTTTATTTGCCGATTCAAAATGGGTATTCAATCGAAGCCTTCCGTAATTTCTTAATGAGTCCAAATTTCTCCAATCAAGATATGTTTTTAAGCTGTCCTTATGTGCTTGGCTATATATCTTAACATTCCCCAAATGGGCATCTTTAGTAAACTCAATACTTTTACATTCAGCCAATAGGTATAAAATTTCGTTGTCCGACTGCGATGTAACATTGAAAGTTTTAACGGCATTCCCATTTATTATTATTTCAGGAGCAACAAAGTTTAATGAAAATTTACTTGTTTCTGTATTTATAGCACCATCCAATAACGTATTCGGCTTTATAACTAAATCTTTTAGCAATAATTTACTGAGTGCTTCAGGCTCCTTAAAGTTTATTGAATAACTAAATTTTTCGGTAGTTTCACTTGTATTATTTTTACCTTTATTTGATAATGCAGGAATAAAAACTGCAACAAATCCTTGCATTGATTCTGCAAAATATTCTAAATTAATTACCCCTTTAAAGTCGGCATCTACAACATTTGACCGAAGCGTAATTGATTTTATACTTCTATTTTGTTGAGAGCTTACATCGAAATCTTTTATAATATAATCTTTACCATTTTCATTATAGACTATCTTTTTAGATGATACAGAGCCGCTAATATTATCGAGATTATTACCGCTTATATTTACATCAAAATCTCCAACCAATGAATTCTGATTTCCTGTTTTAATAATGTTTAAAGCATCTAAATCAGCATTCTTTACAATTGCCGTAAATTTATAGAGTGGTAGATTACCTGTAAAATCGATATCACCTTTATATTCTAATGCAATATTTTCATCTTGCACATCAAAGGCACCTTTAAAAATATTTTTAGCAAAATTACCTTCGATGTTTATGTTTTTGTAGTTGTAATTATTGAACTCCAATTGTTGTACCTTTCCTTTTACATCTGCATTTATTGTATTTATGGTTAAACCTTTTCCTTTTATATCTGCATCCAAACTAATTTTCCCTATAATTTTTTGAGCATCTACTAACTTCCCCAAATCAAAGTTTCGGGCTTTAATATTACCGTGGTAAGTAAAAGTTTCCTTCTTTTTATCTTCCTGCAAAGCTATATCGGAAGATATTACACCAATTGCCGTTTTTAAAGTTCCATAAGCCACAAAGTCATAAATAAACCCCGTAAAGTCTCCATTAAATTTAATATTTCCCAATTTATCCAACTCCTTAGGAATTTTCAGGTATTTTTTATCCACAAAAGGTTGAATGGGGATGCTTCTTAAATCCTTGCTATTGGTTAGTGCCTCATCAACATTTAATTGAAGATACGTTTCATTTATATTGGGTAAACCCGTTAACTTAATATCGCCTTTAAAATAGGAACTCTCACCAAAAGCCAGATTCATATTTTTCCCCTTCAAACTGCTTACTGTTCCTTTTACTTCTCCATTAAACGTAATGGTTTTATGTATTCCTTCCAACTCAGGAGCAAAATAAGCAATGTCATTCATCTCCAATCGGCTTTTTTGAAAGTTGCCTTGCATAAATACATTGTCAATAAAATCGTTGTAGTCTTCGTATTTCTGGTATGTAAAAGTGATGTTGGCTTTTACGTGACTATTGTTAGTTATAAGCTCCAACTTTTGCAATTCTGTTTGTATGGGACTTACTTTGGCCACTGCATTAAAATATTTCAACTCGAATCCAATTTTTTCAATACAGGACAAATTTTGTATTTCCCCGTGAATGGTATCACCCTCAATAAACACATTTTTTATTGCTCCGCTTACTTTTTTCACCCTAATGTCACTGTAATTTATACCCACATTTGATACTGTATCATCTTCATAACGATACGAAAAATCAATGTTATTCAATGAAATATTCTTGCAGCGAAATTGAGGAATATTCGCTTTTTTAACTGTGCTTGTATCTCCTGTATCAAAGGCATCTATTAAAAACTGAAGGTTTAGTTCCTTTTCCCCTTTGTATTTTACAATATTAAATCGCGTGTTTTTAATTCCTATACTACTCAACCTAAATCTGCTACTATCCAAATCGAATGATTGTATGCCCAATTTTAATTCCCCTAAATACAACAAGGTGTCCTGGTGTAAATCTTCTATATACAAACCCTCCAGAAGCACTTTATTAAAAAACTCAATATCAACACCTTTTACAGTAACTGTAGTATTCAGTTTACTCGAAAAATAGGATGCTATTACCTGTGTAATATACGTTTGCCCTTTGCTTGAACGCAATACAGCATAGCCTCCCAGCACCAAAAAAATCAGCACCAACACAGTTATTATTGCTATTTTACGAAGCTTTTTTATACCGTATATTTTTATTATTTACCTTTGTTACAAAGGTAACTATATTTCATAAGCCTCCCAATGATTAATATACTTGGAATTGAATCATCCTGTGACGAAACATCGGCTGCCGTAATACAAAACGGAAAATGCCTTTCAAATATTATTGCCGAACAAAAAATACACGAACTGTATGGAGGTGTTGTACCCGAACTTGCATCCAGGGCTCACCAACAAAACATAGTACCTGTAGTAGATGCTGCATTAAAAAAAGCAAATATTGATAAAACGGAATTAAGCGCTATTGCGTTTACAAAAGGTCCCGGCTTAATGGGCTCCTTATTGGTGGGAACCTCATTTGCCAAGGGATTCTCACTAGGACTTAACATTCCGCTTATTGAGGTGAACCATATGCAGGCACACATTTTGGCTCATTTTATAGATAAGCACAATGACTCAGTTCCCACCTTCCCTTTTTTATGTTTAACTGTATCTGGAGGTCACACACAAATTGTTCTTATTAAGGATTATTTTAAAATGGAAGTTATTGGTGAAACTACGGATGATGCAGCAGGGGAAGCATTTGATAAAGCTGCAAAAATATTGGGGCTTCCCTACCCCGGTGGTCCATTAATTGACAAGTATGCAAAGGAAGGAAATGCTGCAGCCTTCTCTTTTCCAAAAATATCTGTTCCTGAATTAAACTATAGTTTTAGCGGATTAAAAACAGCTTTTCTTTATTTTATAAAAGATGCGATAAAAAAAGATGCAAATTTTATTGAAAAAAACTTAGCCGACATTTGTGCTTCATACCAAAAAGCAATTGTTACAACCTTGTTAATTAAACTAGAAAAAGCAATGGAGCAAAGAGGCATAAATCAAATAGCGGTAGCAGGGGGAGTTTCAGCAAACAGTGGTTTACGAAATGCATTATTGCAACTTGAGAACACAAAAAAAGCAAAAGTGTTTTTACCCCCTTTCGAATATTGTACCGACAATGCTGCTATGATTGCCATTACCGGCTATTATAAATTTTTGCAAAATGATTTCACAACACAAAGAGTTACTGCAACAGCTAGATGGAATTTGTGAGTACTATGCAACTAATTTTCGCAACACATAACCAACACAAACTGTTGGAAGTTTCTAAGCTCATTAACTCGAATGTGCAACTTCTAAGTCTTAATGACATAAATTACACCCAAGAAATAGAGGAAACTGCAAACACGATTGAAGAGAATGCTTCCCTTAAAGCTTGGCATATTTATAATCACACAGGCAATAATTGTTTTGGGGACGACTCCGGACTAGAAATTGAAGCCTTGAATATGGAACCCGGGGTATATTCTGCACGATACGCAGGTATGCATAAAAGTGATTCCGACAATATAAAAAAAGTGTTGCATGAAATGAGCAACATAACAAACCGTGTTGCTCAGTTCAAAACAATTATTTCCCTTGTAATTGATGGAGAAGAACATATTTTTGAAGGCATAATTAAAGGAAGCATCAGCGAAAAAGCAATAGGAACAAATGGATTTGGATACGATCCCATTTTTATACCAAAAGGTTACAATATAAGCTTTGCAGAAATGTCATTGGATGAAAAAAACAAGATCAGTCACCGATCTATCGCTGTTGGTAAACTTGTTAATTTCTTAAATCTTCGATACGGCTTGTAAGCATACAAATCAATTACTTTTGTTATAGAGGTTATAAATTGTATGAAAATAAAAGTAGGAATCATTTTCGGAGGTTTTTCGAAAGAGCGTGAAATATCTTTTGCAGGAGGTAGAACAGTTTATGATAATCTAAACAAAAGCTTGTTCGAAGCCATTCCTGTTTTTGTGGATAGCTTCGGGAACTTTATTCTTCTTAACTGGGAATATATTTACAAAGGCAGTATCCGCGATTTTTATCCGCCTGTGGAGTTTCTTCCGGTTGGCAATCAAGCATTTCAGTTGTATGCTGAAAATTTGGGCAATCTTTCAGTTTCGCAACAAGAAGATATGATTTCGCACATTGGTAAAAAAATTGAAGCCGAACACATTTCACAACTCATTGATATTGCCTTTCTTTGTTTACACGGCCCATACGGAGAAGACGGACGCATACAGGGTTTTTTAGAATATTTAAAAATACCCTATACCGGTTCAGGAATTCTACCATCTGCAATCGGTATCAATAAAAGCATACAAAAAAAACTAATGGTCAGTGCCGGATTCAATAGTCCGAAATTTATGAGCATTGACCGAAATGATTGGATTAACGGCAACTGCAAGGATGCATTCACAAAAGCAAAAAATGAAATTGGATTTCCACTTGTCGTAAAATCAGCACATCAAGGTTCATCTATCGGAATAAGCATACTTCATAAGCCCGATGACGAATTCGCCTTTATGGAAGCTGTAGAAAAAGCATTGTTTACCCGATGGATAGATGCCGCTCATTGGAATAAAATGAAAGATGGGGAGAAAATTGAATACATCAAAACACTTTCTGATATCCGTGAAGGAATGGGTTTGCCTGTAAAAATTGATGAACAGATTATTTATGATCCAAATCAATTAATTGATTTTCTAAACAATGGGCTTACAAACATTGATGGTTTAGTTTTAGAATCATTGGACGGTGAAAGCACTGTGCTCATTGAAGGATTTATTGAAGGAAAGGAATTTTCTTGCATTGTTGCACAAAAAGAAAATGGCGATGTTATTGCCCTTCCCCCTACTGAAATAAGAAAAGGAAAAGAACTTTTTGACTACCGTTCGAAATACCTACCGGGCTTAGCACGCAAAATTACACCCATCGATGTTCCGAAAGAACAAATTGATGCCATACGCAACGAGTGTGAAAAGCTTTTTCGGGCATTACACTTTAACGTTTATGCCCGTATCGATGGTTTTATTGGAAAAGAGGGCAGTATTTATTTGAACGACCCCAATACAACTTCCGGAATGATGCCTTCTTCCTTTTTCTTTCACCAGGCGGCAGAAATCGGATTAAATCCATCACAATTTCTTACTTACATTCTTCGCACTTCACTATCCGAAAGAGCAAAAGAAATAGGCATAAACGAAGTATACAATTCTCTTTTAAAAAAATTAGATAACAGCATTAAAAATGATAAGGAAGCAAAGCACCATAAAATTAAAATTGCTGTATTACTAGGGGGCTATTCTTCCGAAAGGCATATATCCATTGAAAGTGGGAGAAATATTTATGAAAAGTTAGCTTCCTCGGAAAAGTACGAACCTATTCCCATTTTCTTGACAGGAGATGATAGCAACCACCTGATGTATCAAATTCCAATCAATATTTTATTGAAGGACAATGCAGATGATATTAAAGAGAAAATAGACAATTATTATGTTCACGATGTAGTAAAAGAAATCATTGAAAATGCAGTTGATATTACAACAAAATATGCCCATACCGATAATCTTGCGAAACCAAAAAAAATAAACTACAGCGACTTAAAGGAAATGGTAGATGGAGTGTTTATTGCACTTCACGGAAGACCCGGTGAGGATGGTGCTGTTCAGCGAGAGTTAGATAAAATTGGATTGCCATACAATGGCTCAGATGCCGACAGTTCAAACATAACCATCAACAAATACGAAACAAACGAAATTTTAAAAAAAGCAGGATTACTTGTTGCCGAACACCTTGTAGTAAAAGAAGACGAATGGAATGCAAATCCTGAAAAATTTATTGGGGAGTTATTGAAAAAAATATCCTTTCCATTTATTGCAAAACCTGTTGATGATGGTTGTAGTTCGGCAGTGCGAAAAATAAAAACAAAACAAGAATTAATTGCCTTTGCAGAATTAATTTTCAGAAATACCATCACACTTAATCCACAAAATGCAGAAATATTAAAGGTAAAGCTGAATGAGGAATTCCCACAAAAAAGACAATTTCTTGTGGAGGAACTCATCAGCAAAAAAAATGCACAGCACTTTTTAGAGATTACGGGTGGTATGTTAACTACCTACGATAAAAAAAGAAACATTTGCTACGAAATATTTGAAGCATCCGAAGCATTAGCTGATGGGGAGATACTTTCTTTAGAGGAGAAATTTTTAGCCGGACAAGGTCAAAATATTACACCTGCTAGGTATTCGAACATTAAAGCCGATAGGCAAATCATTTCAGAGAAAGTAAAGGTACAACTAAAGAAAGCTGCCAAAGCATTGAATGTTAGCGGATACTGCCGTATTGATGCTTTTGTAAGGGTATTCGATAAAAATGAAGTTGAAGTAATTTTTATTGAAGTAAATTCCTTGCCAGGTATGACTCCTGCAACCTGTATCTTCCATCAAACAGCTATTAATGGATATAAGCCATACGACTTTATTGATAGGATTTTAGAGTTTGGTTTTGCGAGGATGCCTGGTTCTGGAGTATACGAGAAAGCTATATAGATAGAATACTATTTCAATAAATCCGGTCTTCTTTGAAGGGTTCGTTCCACAGCCTTTTCGTGTCTCCACTTTTCCACTTCAGGAGTATTGCCGCTCAATAAAATATCAGGCACCTTACTTCCCTTATAATCTGCCGGTCGTGTATAAACAGGGGGTGCCAATAAATTATCCTGAAAAGAATCGGTTAATGCAGATGTTTCATCCGATAGCACTCCCGGTATTAAACGTATAATACTATCGCACAACACTGCTGCAGGCAGTTCACCACCACTCAGTACATAATCCCCTATTGATATTTCACGGGTAATAAACAGTTCTCGTACCCGCTCGTCAACACCTTTATAGTGACCACAAAGTATAATAATGTTTTTAAATGTAGATAGGTGGTTTGCAATCCCTTGCTGCAATAACTCACCATCGGGCGACATATAAATTACTTCATCGTAAACTCTTTCACTTTTTAGTTTATCAATACAAGCTGCAATGGGCTCAATGCTCATAACCATTCCTGCACCACCTCCGTAACACATATCGTCAACCGATTTATGCTTACCTGAGGCATAATCCCTTAAGTTAATTATATTTAACTCCACAAGCCCCTTTTGCTGTGCTCGCATTAAAATGGAGTGCGAAAAAGGACTTTCCAGCAATTGTGGCAAAACGGTAATTATATCTATTCGCATAATGGTAAAATTAAAACAAATGTAATTTAATTTCCTTTTTTAAAATAGAAGCTTAAATTTGTAGAAATAAACTTTTTGTATGTCACAAGAGAAAAAATACACAAAGGAAGAGTTGTTGGATATATACAATTTACCTTTTTTAGACCTATTATATAAGGCTGCAAGCGTACACCGTGAATTTAATGATGCCAATGAGGTACAAGTAAGTTCACTATTATCCATTAAAACAGGAGGTTGTTCGGAAGATTGTGGTTATTGTCCGCAAGCTGCTCGTTACCACACAGATATTGAGGTTCACAAACTGATGACAGTATCGCAAGTTTCGGAAGCTGCCAATAAGGCAAAAGCAGGTGGGGCTTCCCGTCTTTGTATGGGTGCTGCTTGGAGAGAAGTACGCGACAACTCAGACTTCGACCGTGTATTGGAAATGGTGAAAGTAGTGAATGGAAAAGGAATGGAGGTTTGTGCTACTTTGGGTATGTTAACCGAACCACAAGCTCAAAAACTAGCCGATGCAGGACTATATGCTTATAATCACAACATTGACTCATCGGAAGAGCAGTACAAAAAAATAATTACAACAAGAAACTATGACGACCGTTTAAATACCATTAAAAATGTTCGCAAAGCAAAAGTTACTGTTTGCTCCGGTGGAATAATAGGGATGGGTGAATCGATTGAAGATAGAATGGGAATGTTAATGACATTGATTAACTTGACACCACAACCCGAATCTGTTCCAATAAATGCATTGGTACCGGTAGCAGGAACACCACTTGAAAATCAGCCTTTGGTACCTATTTGGGATATGGTACGAATGATTGCAACAACGCGTATTGCTATGCCGAAAACGGTAGTAAGATTGTCTGCGGGAAGAACACAAATGAGTTTGGAAGGACAAGCACTTTGCTTTATGGCAGGCGCAAACTCTATTTTTGCAGGAGATAAATTGCTCACTACACCAAATCCTGAATTCAGTGCAGATATGGAAATGTTTAATTTACTTGGTTTAAAACCGCGTGAAGCATTTAAAAAGTCGAACAAAAATAAAACGGCAGAACTAATATAAGTGAATGAAACAAATACTACTCCTATTTTTATTCGCAATAACTTCATACCAATGCTATTCACAGAGTAAAATTGAAGATAAAAACAGGAAGTATTTTATTGGAGGAAGCTATGGAATTGGAACTGCCCGTTGGTATTCTAATTTCAATTCGAGCTTATACGATACATCGGGTACCATTATACAAAGCGGTGATATTAAATTAAAAGCACAAAACCCTTGTCGTTTAATGAATTTTGAAGTGTTAGGACCTATAACTAATTCTTTAAGAATGGGCTTGGGTGTTGCTTTTGAAGACTATTATTTAAATAAGATACTTATTCAAACGAAATCGGCAGATAAGTATATGCTTTTTGATGAAACATTTACTGTAAATAAGGTTTTTATTCAGGCTGAATTTCCTATAAGAATGCGAGGAAATAAACTTTGGTCTTTGGGCATAAACACACATTTAGGTTATTTTAGTTACAATGGATTAAAGCGATATAATTTCTTTGGTACTAAACTTGGAAACAGATTTCTTATTTCTGCCGCTTTGATGGCCGATTATAAAGTATTTGAAAAAACATATGTGTTTATTATGCCAAATGTGGAGTATAAGTTTTTTAAAACCTCACCAAAGGAATTACCAACAGAAATAAACCATAATATTATCAATTATTCCTTATCAGCAGGTATTCGTATGAATTTATATACCCGTTAATTCTAAAATATTAACAGATATAAATTGAGTCTATTTTGTACTAAAAAATGATAGCTATAAGCAACCAACAATTTTTACAGGAAACCCTCAACAAAAGAGCAGCAGAAAGCGCTTTACGCAAACTAACTGTAGAAAATGGATGGATTGATTTTTGCTCAAACGATTATTTAGGGTTTGCCCGTTCTACTGAACTGACAAAAATGATAGAAAATGAATTTCAAACAACTAAAAATATAAGAAACGGATCAAGCGGTTCGCGACTACTGGCAGGAAATACAGAATATGCCGAAGTACTGGAAAAAAAAATTGCCGCATACCACGGATTTGATGCCGCACTGTTATATAATTCGGGCTACGATGCTAACATCGGTTTATTCAGCTGTATCGCTAAAAGAGGCGATACCATTATCTATGATGAATTAATACACGCATCGGTACGAGATGGAGTACGCTTAAGCTTTGCAAACAATTACTCGTTTAAACACAATGATATTGAAGACCTGGAACAAAAAATAAAATCTGCAAAAGGTCGTATCTTTTTAGCTGTGGAATCGGTTTATTCAATGGACGGTGATTGTGCTCCCTTAAAAGAAATTGCTATTATTTGTGAGAAATATTCTGTTCTTTTAATTGTTGATGAAGCCCACTCAATAGGTGTATTTGGTAAAAATGGGAAAGGAATGATCTCCGAACTACAACTGGAAAAGAAAGTTTTTGCCACTGTATTTACCTTTGGCAAGGCGATGGGCTGTGATGGTGCTGTTGTTTGTGGCTCTGACATTTTAAGAAACTATTTAATTAATTTTTCGCGCTCATTTATTTACACAACAGCAAAACCATTGCACGGATTAATTTCAATAAACTGTGCTTACGAACTATTAAAACAATCGCAAGAAGCAATTACAACACTTAAAAATCGCATTCGCTATTTTCAATCAAAATTTGATAAAACAAATCATTCTTTAACTAAAATAGAAAGTGAAAGCTCTATTCAATGCCTCGTAATTCCGGGAAATGAATCGGTAAAAAGGGTTGTAAGTAACCTACAAAAATTGAATTTTGATGTAAGGGCAATTCTTTATCCAACGGTCCCTAAAGGATTAGAGAGAATAAGAATTTGTCTTCACACATACAATACGGAAACAGAAATAGAAATACTGGCAAAGCAATTTCAAGCATCTGTTTAAATAATAATTACATTTACATAAAATTAAGATTTGATTATGAAATTTCACAAGGAAGGTTATCCAACGCTTTTAGCAGCTTTACTATTTATTGCATTAGTAAATATTTCTATTTACAAGTGGCTAAATTACCCTATTGTGGTTTACTTGGGTTACGCACTTTCCCTTTTTGTGCTGGTTACAGTGTTGCAATTTTTCAGAAATCCGGCTAGAATTACCGTAATTGATGGAAATACAATCGTTTCCCCGGCTGATGGAAAAGTTGTTGTAATTGAAGAAGTATACGAACCTGAATATTTTAAGGACAAACGAATTCAAGTATCGGTTTTTATGTCGCCCATAAACGTACACGCTAATCGTTTCCCCGTAGGTGGCTTGGTTAAATATGTAAAATACCATGCTGGACTTTATTTAGTAGCTTGGCACCCTAAATCTTCAACCGAAAATGAAAGAACAACGGTTGTCGTAGAACATACAAACAAAGAACAAATATTATTTCGTCAAATTGCGGGGGCTCTTGCTAGAAGGATAGTATACTATTGTAAAGAAAATGATAAAGCTGAACAAGGTGGAGAATTTGGTTTTATTAAATTTGGCTCAAGGGTAGATATTTTTCTTCCCCTTACGGCAAAAGTTTGTGTTAATTTGGAACAAAAAACAAGAGGAGGAGAGACTGTTATCGCTACGTTTAGCTAAATTTTGTTAATTATTCCAATAATTTCACTTTTGGTATAAAACTTGCTTATATTTGTATATATAAATAAATCTAAAACTCTAAAAATGAAAAAATTATTATTATTTGTTGCTGTTGCAAGTTTTGCATTAGCATCAACAGCTCAAAACTCTATCACAGATAAAGAGAAAGACAAAAAAAAGTGTAACAAAGAATCTAAGTCTTGCTGCAAAAAAGACAAAGCTGCTTGTTGCAAAAAAGGCGAAAAGAAAGCAGAAACAACTCCTGCTACAACACCTACAACAAAGTAATTTGTTATCTCAAAAACGAAAAAGGCTTCTCAATAGAGAGGCCTTTTTTGTTTTCCTAACAACAGTTAGTTTACAATTATTCGATGGTTTGTACTAGAAATTACAACACAGTATCCTAGATTTGTAAAAAAAGGCATAATGAAGCTTTCTATAGTATGTACTGTATATAAATCGGAATCAATTATAAATGAGTTGGTGGAGAGAATCTCCGTTGAAGCGCTTAAAATTTCTCCTGAATTTGAAATAGTACTAGTTGATGATGCCAGCCCCGATAATAGTTGGTATACAATAGAGAATATTTGCAGTAAAAACAGCTTTGTTAAGGGCGTTAAATTGAGCAGAAATTTCGGTCAGCAAATAGCCATAAGTGCAGGTATGCGTTATGCTAAAGGCGATATTGTAATTATTATGGATGGTGATTTACAAAACCCTCCAAGTGCCATACCATTATTGGTAACAAAAATAAACGAAGGTAATGATATCGTTTACACTACCTCAAAAATCAGAAATCATTGGCGCGATGAATTATCATCATCTCTTTTTTGGTTTATTATGAATAGTATTTTAAAAGTAGGAATTATTCCGAACCAACTTATGATGAAGGCTTTTAACCGAAATTTCTTGACAATTTATAACGGTTACGATGAGCGAATTAGAGTTGTTGCAGGTATTACGCATGACATTGGAATGATACACGCCATTGTAGAAGTAGAGAACAAGAGACGTACCTCGGGAAAAGGTAACTACGGATTTTTTAAACGTTTTCACTTAATGTTGGATATTATTATGGCTATGACAAATCAGCCTTTAAACTATCTAATCAACTTAAGTATTGTAGCCCTATTTATAAGTATAACAGTAGGTGCTTGGAGCCTTTTTAACTATATTAAATACCCCAATGTTCCTCCAGGATACACATCTCTATTAGTTTTTATATCATTTTTCGGTAGCTTAACATTGCTGCTATTAGGAATTATTGGCAGGTATCTTTCTAACATATATATGGAAGTGAGACATCGACCTATGTTTACAATTAAAAAATCTATCAATATAAAAGATGAGTGATATTATAAAAAAACAACTTGAGGCATATCAGTCCAATTTTTTAAAACACGGAAATACGCCTGAGGGAACTTTTCAGAACAATAATACAACACAATACGAACGGTTTAATCAGTTGTTGACTCCCCTATTGCGTTTAAAATCTTCCAATTTTTCTATTTGCGATATAGGCTCTGGTGTTTGTGATTTGCACAAATACTTAAAGTTGAATGATATTAATCATCAATACACAGGT